>JAIXXA010000090.1 GCA_027490975.1 Rhodospirillaceae bacterium | reverse complement strand
TCCTGGCCGATGCGCACGCCCGGATAGAGCCGCGTGCGCGACCCCACGAGCGCATGGCTGACGCTGGCACTCGCTCCGACAACAACAAAATCGCCGAGCTCGACATTGGCGCCGATCACGGCACCCGGCCCGATCTCCACGCCGACGCCGAGCTTGGCGCCCGCCATCACGACCGCATAGGGACCGATCGTCACGTTCTCGCCCAGGCGCGCCGAGGCGTCCACGACGGCTGTCGGATGCACGCCCGCCGGCGTGCGCTGCGGCGGATGGAAAGCGGCGGCGAGCCTTGCATAGGCAAGATAGGGGTTGGCGACGGCGAGGGCATGGCAGCCCGCGGGCACGCGTGCCACAAGGCTCGGATGCACAAGGCACGCGCCGGCCTTCGTCGTGGCAAGAGCCGCCAGATATTTGCGGTTTTCGAGGAAGGAAACTTGCGCCGATCCGGCGGCCGTCAGCGACGCAACGTCGTCGAACGCTTGCGCCGCGTCCGCGCCTGCCGGCAGCGCCGTCCCGACGATTTCGACGATCTGCTTGAGCGCCAAGGCGCCGGCGTAGGCATGGAATCGCCGGTCGGCCATCGCGCGCGGCAGCTCAGTTCGCCATTGCCGCGGTCGGCAATTTGCGGTTCAAGCGGCGGGCGACTTCGCCCGAAATGTCGAGCGTCGTGCGGGCCACGAAGATGAACGAGTTGGGCAGCACGATCTGGTATTCCTGCTCGTTCATGACCTCGATCACGGACTCGGTCAGCGATTGCTGGATCCTCTGGGCCGCGTCGCCGTAATTCTGCTCGAGATTGCGCCGGCGCGTCTGCAGTTGGAGCTGCACGGTCTGGACGCGGTTTTCGAAATCGCGGCGGCGCTGGTTGAACGCGTCCTGCGACAGCGTGGCGCGCTGGCCCGCCAGTTCTTCTTCCGCGCGGCGCAGTTCGGTTTCCTGGCGCGTCGCATCGGCCTGCAGGGAGTTGCGCGCGCGTTCGGCCTGCGCGGTGATGTTTTGCATCGCGGTCGATGCGCGCATGACCGTCTCGACGTCGAAGAACA
This sequence comes from Rhodospirillaceae bacterium, assembly GCA_027490975.1. Taxonomy (GTDB): domain Bacteria; phylum Pseudomonadota; class Alphaproteobacteria; order CACIAM-22H2; family CACIAM-22H2; genus Tagaea. The sequence continues at coordinate 3,997 of JAIXXA010000090.1, read as the reverse complement.
CCACGGCCGTGCCCTTGGGCGGCAATTCGGTGGAGAGGACGGGGGCAGCACCGGCACCGGGAGTTGCGGCGCGCGGCTGGGCGGGGGCTTGGCGCGGCTGGGCCGGCTGCTGGGCTTGAACCGGCCACGCGGCAGCCAGGAGTCCGACGAACGCCGCGCCGACGGCCGCAATACGCAAGGCGGAAATGTTCGAGGTTTTCATCGCAACTTGTCCTGTCGGAAAAATCAAAAACGCGTGCCAACGCCGAAACGGAAGGCTTCCGTGCGGTCGTATTCTTCTTTGACGACGGCTTTTGCGTAGGACACGCGCACGGGACCGAAGGGCGAGCGCCACAAAGCGCCGATGCCGACGGAGGCGCGGAGCGAACCCGAATCGTCGACACGCGCCGTCGCACCCGGCCGACCGGCGGGCGGGCGATCGAAGCTCGTGAGCGTGCCTACGTCGGAGAACAGCACGCCGCGCAGGCCGAACTCTTTGGGCAAGCCCGTGGGGAAGCTCAGTTCGGCCGAACCCGTGTAGAAAAGATTGCCGCCCAAAGCGCCGCCCGTCGCGCCGTCGCGCGGCCCCACGCCTTGCGTACGGAAGCCGCGGAAATCGTCGCCGCCGAGCGAGAAACGGTTCTGCAGACGCACGCGGTCGCCCGAAAGCGCCGTGATGTGCCCGCCCGAAAGGATGAGCGAGGCGACGTATTCGGGCGTGATCGGATAGAAAAAACCGGTCGAGGCGGTCGAGCGCAGGAACTTCGCCTCGCCGCCCAGACCCGCCACGTCGTTGCCGATCCTCAGGAAATACCCGTCGGTCGGATCGACGCGGTCGTCGCGCCAGTCGAACAGCGTCGTATGGCCGACCGAGCTTTGCAGCACCGAACCGGCCGCATCCTGCACGAGCGGCGAAACGCCGAAGGCGAGGTTCGTGATGTCGTCGTTGCGCAGCGTGTAGCGCAGCGACTGGTCGACGTATTCGCCCAGACGGTAGCCGTTGCGCACCACGAACCCAGTCGCGATGAAATCGTAGCCGGCCTCGCGCTGCAAATCGCGCTTCTGGCGGAAGATGTCGAAACCGGCCGCCATGTCCATGTCGAGGAAATAGGGATCTGTGAACGACAGATCGACCTGGTTGCGCCGGCGCGAGAGCGTGCCGCCGATTTTCAGGTCTTTGCCTTGGCCGAGCAGATTGCGCTCGCGGATCGAGGCGTCGAGCAGCACGTTGTCGCTCGACGAAAACCCGATGCCGAAACTGAGATCGCCGGTCGATTTTTCCTGCACCTCGACGTTCAGCACCGTGCGGTCGGGCGCCTCGCCCGGCACGTTCGTGACCTCGACGCGCTCGAAGAACTGCAGGCCGCGGATGCGGTCGCGCGAGCGGCGCAGCTTGGCGGTGCTGAACGCGTCGCCTTCGCTGAGCTGCATCTCGCGCCGGATGACCTTGTCGGTCGTGCGCGAATTGCCGACGATGTTGATGCGCTCGACGAACACGCGCGGCCCGTCCTGCACTTCGTAGACGATCGAGACCGTGCGCGCGTCGCGGTCGCGCGTGACGCGCGGCCGCACCTCGGCAAAGGCGTAGCCGGCCGTGCCCGCGAAATCGCTGAGCGCCGACACCGATGCCTCGACGCGGTTGGCGTCGTACCAGTTGCCCTCTTTGGTCGTCACCAGATCGACCATCTGCTCTTTCTTGAGATCGCGGAGCTGCGAGACCACGTCGATCTTGCCGAAGCGGTAGCGTTCGCCCTCTTCGATCGTGAAGGTCACGTAGAAACCTGCGCGGTCGGGGCTGAGTTCGGCGATGGCCGAGACGATGCGGAAGTCCGCATAGCCGGCCGAAAGATAGTATTTGCGCAGCAATTCGCGGTCGAACGACAGGCGGTCGGGATCGTACACGTCGTCGTTCGAAAGGAAACGGAACCAGCGCGATTCGCGCGTCTGGATCTGCTCGCGCAGCGTGCCGTCGGCGAAGCTGCGGTTGCCCACGAAATTGATGCGCTGCACGCCGGTGACCTGGCCTTCGTCGATTTCGAAGACGACGTCGACGCGGTTCTGCGGCAGCTGGATGATCTTGGGCTCGACCGTGGCGGCAAAGCGTCCCGAGGCACGGTAGATGTCCTGCAGGCGCTTGACGTCTGCCTGGACGCGCGCGCGCGTGAACACGGTGCGCGGCTTGATCGTGAGTTCGTTGGTGAGGTTCTCGTCCTTGAGGCGGCGATTGCCCTCGAACGCGATGCGGTTGACGATCGGGTTTTCGACGACCCGCACGATCAGCGCCCCGCCTTCCTGGCGGATCACCACGTCAGCGAACAGCCCGGTGCCGAACAGGGCTTTGAGCGAGCGGTCGATTTCTTCGGCATCGACTTGGGCGCCGGGCTGGACGGTCACGTAGGCGCGCACAGTCTCAGGGGCGATGCGCTGGGTGCCTTCGACGCGAATTTCCGAGACGGGCCCGGCGACGACGCCCGTGCGCGTCGCGAACTGGGCCGCAGCGGGCGGAGCGGCAAGCAGACCGACCGCCACGGCAAGCGCCACTGCAAACGTCGCTATCGCCGCTCGGCCTGTCGCAAAATACATCGCAAGTCGTTCCATATTCGCCGGTTATCCGCTTTCGAGTCGCACCGCAGTCCAGCACATTACCCCAAAACACCGGCGATAATCACGAGACGAGTCCCACAAGAAACCTTACCACGCCCGTATGGACGAGGTCGTTCCAAGTCGCAAAGACCATGAGACTTATAACCAAGCCAAAGCCAATCCGGAAACCGTATTCGACAGCCCGCGGCGGCAACGGGCGGCCGCGGATCGCTTCAAGCGCATAAAGCACCAAATGGCCGCCATCGAGCATCGGGACTGGGAAAAGATTGATCAAACCTAGGTTTATAGACAGGATCGCCATGAAGACGATCAGATTGGCGATCCCGCCTTGCGCGACTTCGCCCGACATTTGGGCAATCCGGATAGGGCCGCCCAGCTCCTCGGTGCCGCGCGTGCCCGCCACCATTTGGCCAAGCGCTTTGAGGGTGCCCGCGGCTTGCGTCCAGGTTTCGCCCGCCGCGCGCCATACGGCGCTCAACGGATCGTGCGTTTTGAACGACATGCCCTGGCCGCGAATGCCCAAACGGGCGACACGCGTGACCTGGCCCAAGCGGTTGGTTTCCTCGATCACGGCCGGCGTAACCGGCAGATCGAGCGACCGCCCGTCGCGGTCGATCGTCAACACGGTCGGACGCTCGAGATTGAGCTGCACGAAGCGCTGGATTTCCTCGAAACGCTCGATGCGCTTGCCGTCGATCGCGACCACGCGGTCGCCGGCCTGGATGCCGGCGCGCTCGGCCGCCGACCCCGGCAACACCGCCCCCACCAAAGCGGGCGTGAAGGGCTGGCCCGCGGTCGCAAAGGCGCCCGCCAGCAGCACGATCGCGAGCAGGAAATTGGCGGCCGGCCCCGCGGCCACGATCGCCGCGCGCTGAAGCAAAGTTTTGTGGTGGAACGAGACCGATCGTTCGGCCGCATCCATCTGCGAAATCTCGGCCCCCGGCGTGGAAGCCGGATCGGCGTCGCCGTACATCTTCACATAGCCGCCCAGCGGCAGCCACGAGATCTTCCAACGCGTGCCGTGGCGGTCGTTCCAGCCCACGATCTCGCGCCCGAAGCCGATCGAAAACACCTCGACCTTCACCCCGCAGCGCCGTGCGACCCAGAAATGCCCGAGCTCGTGGAAAAAGATCAGCACGCTCAAAACGAGCAGGAAAGGCAGCAAATATTCGAAGATATTCATGTCAGCCCCGACTTTCTGCAGCCGCAAACACCGCGCGCGGGCGCGGTGCGTCGATCCATTCGCGCGCGCGCACGCGGGCCGTCGCGTCGATCGCAACCACGTCCGCGATCGAAGCCGGCGCCGGCGGCGCATAGCCCGCCAACACCCCGGCCACGCAGTCTGCGATGCCCAGAAACCCGAGCCCGCCGCCCAAAAACGCCGCCACGGCCACTTCGTTGGCCGCGTTCAGGA
>JAIXXA010000046.1 GCA_027490975.1 Rhodospirillaceae bacterium | reverse complement strand
TGTTTTGGCCGGGGCGGGCGGGCGGGTTCGGGCGCGGGGCGGCCGTTTCGGTTGCGGCCGTCGCGGGCGGTTGGCGCAGCGGGCGCCCGCGCCCGGCGAGGATCTGTTCGACCGCTTCGAGCGCTTCGCGCGCCGGTTCGAAATTCTGCTGGGCGGCACGTGCGAACCAGCTGCGCGCTTCGACGAGGTCCGGCGGCACGCCGTCGCCGCGCTCCCACAGCACGCCGAGCTGGAATTGCGCCGGCGCATAGCCCAGCGCAGCCGCGCGCTCGTACCAGCGTTTGGCTTCCAGCACGTCGCGCTGGATGCCGCGCCCGGTCCGGTACATCTGTGCGAGATTGAATTGAGATTCGACGTCGCCCGCACGGGCGAGTCCGAAAAAACGGAACCACGCGGATTCGAAATCGCCGGCGGCAAAGGCCGCCACACCGCGTTCCCATTCCTGGTCCCGGTCGAACGCTGCGGCTGGATTTCCCCCAATCGCCAGCGCCAGACCCAGGCCGAGCAGTCCGCCGATCAGGCGGGGACGGCGTCGCCCAGGGTCGAATTGCCGCCCGTCAAAGCCTGCAGCACATAGACGCGCAATGCGCTCGACAAATTGCCGGCCTCGTCCTTGACCGCGCGCATCTTGTCGATCTCGGTCACGAGATCGTTGATCGATGCGTTGCGCTGGCGCGCGATGTCTTTGAGTGCCGTCCAAAATTCCGGCTCCAGCGAAATACTCGTGCGGTGTCCCGCGATCACGACGGACCGCTTGCGAATCGAACCTGACATATCCCACTCCCCCGGTTTGTACCCCAATGAGGCCGCAGCCCCCAAGCTTCTCGAAGTCCCCTTCGAAATCCCCTTGCCGGTCGCTCCCCCGAAAACCAAACACGACCGACGGAAAACCATAGCACGTTATTTGTCGTTTGGACCAAGCATATCGAGGGGCTGCACCCAGCGCTCGAAATCGTCCTTGGAGACCAGGTCCAGTGCAATTGCCGCGTCCCTTGGGGTAATTCCCTGGGCGTCGGCATAGCGCGCGATCTTGGCAGCGGCATCGTAGCCGATATGCGGATTGAGGGCCGTGACCAGCATCAAGGTCCGTTCGACATTCTGCGCCAGTTGCTGGGTATTTGCGCCGAGCCCCGCAATGCAATGCTCGGCGAAGCTTGCCGCGGCGTCGCCAAGCAGGCGGATCGACTGCAGCACATTGAGGATGATCACGGGTTTGTACACGTTGAGCTGCAGATGCCCGGAGGCGCCCGCGAATGTGACAGTCGTATGGTTGCCGAAAACTTGGGCACACACCATCGTCAGGGCTTCGGCCTGGGTCGGGTTGGTTTTGCCCGGCATGATCGACGAGCCGGGCTCGTTTTCGGGCAGCCGCAATTCGCCGAGGCCCGCACGCGGGCCCGAGGCCAGCAGCCGCACGTCGTTGCCGATCTTGTGCAAGCCCGCGGCGATCGTGTTGAGCACGCCCGAGCATTCGACGAGCGCATCGTGGGCGGCCATCGCCTCGAACTTGTCGTCGGCCGAGGCAAAAGGCAGGCCCGATAGGCCCGCCAATTCGCGCGCGAACAGCATCGCAAAGTCGCGATGCGTATTGAGTCCGGTGCCGACGGCAGTTCCGCCCTGCGCCACGCGATAGAGGCGCGGCAGCATCTGCTCGAGGCGCGCAAGGGCCGTTTCGACCTGGCGCGCCCACGCGCCGATCTCCTGGCCCAACGTCATCGGCACGGCATCTTGCAGATGCGTGCGGCCGAGTTTGACTGTGCCGGCCATTTCGGTCGCCTTGGCCAGCAGCACCGTGTGCAGGCGGTCGAGCCCCGGCATCAGCGTGTCGTGGATTTCGGCGACGGCCGCAATATGCATCGCGGTCGGAAACGAGTCGTTCGACGATTGGCCGCGATTGACATGGTCGTTGGGATGCACGGGCGCCTTGGCGCCCAACGCAGCCCCCAGGAGCTCGTTGGCGCGATTGGCGATCACTTCGTTGACGTTCATGTTGGTCTGGGTGCCCGAACCGGTTTGCCAGACCGACAATGGGAAATGCGCGTCGAGGCTGCCGTCGATGACCGCATCGCACGCGGCCAGGATCGGCTCGAGCAAGGCGGGGGCGAGCTTGCCGAGCTTGGCATTGGCAAGCGCCGCCGCCTTTTTCTGCACGCCGAAGGCGCGGATGAGGGCCGTCGGCATGCGCTCGTCGCCGATTCTGAAATAGACGAGGCTGCGTTGGGTTGCAGCACCCCAATAGCGGTCGCTCGGAACCTCGACCGGCCCCAGCGTATCGCGTTCGGTGCGCGTGGTTTTGCCTGTCTTTTCCAAGTCCTACTCCGTTCCGCCGGCGATCGAGGATAGCGTTGGATTAGGCGCTCGGGCGGGCGGTTTTTCAAGTTTCGCGGCCGTGCGGCGCCTGTTTGGCTGGCGGCTTTTGTATGCTGCTTGTGCGCGGCCGCCTGCCGCCGTACATAGAGCGGCAGAAACTGCCAGAAGAAACGCGAAGCGATGGCCGAGAAAATCGATTTCAGCAAAGTGCGTTTTTTGATCGTCGATCCGAACGGTCTCGCCCTGCAGATGCTGAACGACATTCTGGCGATGCTGGGCGCCAACTATGTGCGCCGGGCCTCCGACTACGACAAGGCGATGGCCGTGATCAAGGAAGGCGGCATCGACATCGTGATCACCGAGCGCGACCTGACGCCGCTCTCGGGCATCGACATGCTCGACTATATCCGCAAAGACCCCGCCTCGCGCGACCGGCTGCTGCCGGTCATCGTGCTGACGGCACGCTCGGAAGAGCCGTTCGTGATCGAGGCGCGCGACCACGGCGCCAACGAGTTCGTGGCCAAGCCCTACACGGTCGATTCGCTTTACAAGCGCTTGGCCGCGATCATCGCGTTTCCGCGCCCGTACGTGAACGCGCCCACCTATTTCGGGCCCGAGCGCAGGCGCCGCCAGCAGCCTTTCAACGGTCCCGACCGGCGCGGTGTGGACCCGAACGCACCGCCCCGGTAGAGTTGCGCTCGCGCATCGCGTCGGTGCGCGCTTATTGGGGGGCGGTGCGTGGCAGGCCAGAAAGTCCAGATCATCCAGCCGTCGGGCGACTTGCGCAAACGCGCGGTCAATTTCAAGACCGGATTCGGCGTTGTGCTGTCGGCGGGCGAAACGCAGAAGCTCCAGACCGTCGTCGAGAAGAGCTCCGAGAAGTTCGTGCGCGACATCGGCGCCACTTTGCGCAAGCTGCGCGAGGATCTGGCCGCCTTGCCCGAAGGCGAGACCCTGACGCGCGAAATGCTGCAGCGCGTGGGCAACGACGCGATCGACATCAAAGGGCTCGGCGGCACCTTCAAGTTTCCGCTGCTGACCCAGATCGCCAAATCGCTGCACGACTACGTGCTGCAGATCAAAACGCCCGGTGCGTGGAACGCCGTGATCGTCGGCCACCACATCGATGCGCTCTACGTGGTGCTGGCCCAGCGCATCACCGGCTTCGGCGGGCAGGTCGAATCCGAACTGCTCGTCGCCTTGCGTGCAGCGAGTGCAAAATACAAATAGAGAATGCAGCCGTGTGCGGCGCGAGGGCCGCAGCCGCAAAAAAAATTGCCGACGGGGCCAATTTCCTATTGCGCGCGCGGACATTTGTGATATTTACCCCCTCAGACGCCAATCGCACGTGCCCCAGGCCCACGAGGCAAGCGCTAAGAGGTAGGGCGGCGAGCTCGCGAAGAGCTCTCACGCCTCTCGACCACCAAGCGCTCGAGGTCAAGCAACGACGGTGACGCGTCCTTTTCGGTACGAACCGGTCGACAGTGGGCCGGTGAACCTTAGGGGATGTGACATGGTTGCGGCCGAGTTCGGGGCTTTGCGCCTTCCGACCATAAAAGGATAACCGCTGCGGAGGCGGTGCCGCGCTTTATCGGCATCGCCTGCATCGGGACCAGCGTCGTCGCGCCCGTTTTCGGGTCCTGACGGCGCCCGATGCAGCGACTTCGCTGCGGAAGCCTTTCTTCCGTTCTGTTCGAACAACCGGATTTCGACGTCGTTGGCCGCTTTGCATCGGCCCCGTTGGACCGGACATGTCTTTGCCTTTTGCGCGGCTGCGCACAATCGGCGGGGCGTCGGGAGCGTCTTTTGATGGAAGCATTGGGTAAAAAGCATGTGGCCTATGGCGGGCGTCTGCTGATCTTGGGCTTCGGCTCGATCGGGCAGGGCGTGCTGCCGCTCATCCTGCGCCACATCGACATGCCGGCCAAAAACATCGCGATCGTGACGGCCGAGCCGCGCGGGCGCGAAGTAGCCGCCGAATACGGCATCGATTTCGCCGAAATCGCCGTCACGCGCGAAAACTACCGCGCCGTGGTGGGGTCGCGCCTTGCGGCCGGCGATTTCCTTTTGAACCTTTCGGTCGACGTCTCGTCGGTGGCCTTGATCGAACTCGCCCAGGAAAAGGGTGCGTTCTATCTCGACACCTGCATCGAGCCGTGGGCCGGCGGCTACACCGATCCGTCGCTCACGCCCTCGCAACGTTCGAACTACGCGCTGCGCGAATCGGCGCGCGCGTTGCGCGCCAAATACGCGGGCGGCCCTACGGCCGTGCTCACGCACGGCGCCAATCCGGGCCTCGTCTCGCATCTCGTCAAGGAAGCGCTGCTCAACATCGCCAACGACACGGGCGTGCCGCAGGCCGCCCCGGCGACGCGCGAAGGCTGGGCCGGTCTCGCCGCCAAGCTCGGCGTCAAGGTCGTGCACATTGCCGAGCGCGACACGCAAGTCGCCGACCGCCCCAAGAAGGTCGGCGAGTTCGTGAACACGTGGTCGATCGACGGCTTCGTCGGCGAAGGCTGCCAGCCCGCCGAACTCGGCTGGGGCAGCCACGAGAAGGCGCTGCCCGCCGACGGCCGCCGCCACGAATTCGGCTGCGACGCGGCGATCTACCTGATGCGCCCGGGTGCGGGCACGCGCGTGCGCACCTGGACGCCGCTCGAAGGGCCGTTCCACGGCTTCCTCGTCACGCACAACGAAGCGATCTCGATCGCCGACTACTACACGGTCGTGAAGGACGGCGCGGTCGCCTACCGCCCGACCGTGCACTACGCCTACCACCCGTGCGACGACGCCGTGAAGTCGGTGCACGAGCTCGCCGGCAAGAACTGGCACATGCAGCCCGTCAAGCGCCTGATGATGGACGAAATCGTCTCGGGCATGGACGAGCTCGGCGTGCTGCTGATGGGCCATGCGAAGGGCGCCTATTGGTACGGTTCGCGCCTCACCATTGCCGAAGCGCGCCAGCTCGTGCCGCACAACAACGCGACCTCGCTGCAGGTCACGGTGGCGGTGCTCGCGGGCATCGTGTGGGCGCTCGAAAACCCGAAGGCCGGCCTCGTCGAGGCCGACGAGATGGACCATGCGCGCTGCATGGAAGTCTGCCGCCCGTATCTGGGCGAAGTCGTCGGCGCCTACACCGACTGGACGCCCCTCCAGGACCGCGAACGGCTGTTCCCCGAACAGCTCGACCGGTCCGACGCCTGGCAATTCACCAACTTCCGCGTCGCCTGACGCATTCTCTGGAGAACTGGAGTATCTCGGGATGACCAACAGCAAAAAGATCCGCGACTTCCTCGCCGAACGACGTCCGACCCCCTACGTGGTCGTGGACCTCGACATCGTCGCGGACAACTACCGCAAGCTCAAGGACGCGGTCCCGCAGGCCGGCATCTACTACGCCGTCAAAGCGAACCCGGCACCGGAGATCCTGGACACGCTCGCCAAGCTCGGCTCGTCGTTCGACACCGCGTCGGTCAACGAGATCGACATGGCGCTGCGCTCGGGCGTGGCGGCCGACCGCATCTCGTTCGGCAACACGATCAAGAAGCAGGCCGACATCGCGGCCGCCTATGCGCGCGGCGTGCGCCTGTTCGCGTTCGACTCGGAAGTCGAGCTCGAGAAGCTGTCGGTTGCGGCACCCGGTGCGAAGGTGTTCTGCCGCATCCTCACCTCGGGCGAAGGGGCCGACTGGCCCTTGTCGCGCAAGTTCGGCTGCGATCCGGCGATGGCGCGCGAACTGCTGATCGCGGCGGCGTCGAAGGGCGTGGTGCCGCACGGCGTGTCGTTCCACGTGGGTTCGCAGATGAAGGACCCGAACGCGTGGGACGCGGCCGTGGCGCAGGCCGCGTGGCTGTTCCGCGAATGCGAAGACGCGGGCGTGCAGCTCAACATGCTGAACATGGGCGGCGGCTTCCCGACGAAGTACCGCAAGGACATCCCGACGATGGGCAGCTACGGCGCTGCGATCCACGCGGCCCTTGCGCGCCATTTCGGCAACCGCGTGCCCGAGATCATCGTCGAGCCCGGCCGCCAGATGGTCGGCAATGCCGGCACGATCGACACCGAAGTGGTGCTCGTCTCGCGCAAGTCGAAGACCGACACGAAGCGCTGGGTGTTCCTCGACATCGGGAAGTTCGGCGGTTTGGCCGAAACGATGGACGAGGCGATCCAGTACCCGATCGTGTCGGCCAAGAAGGGCAGCAAGGTCGAACGCGTGATCCTCGCCGGCCCCACCTGCGATTCGGCCGACGTGCTCTACGAAAAGGCCGACTACCGTCTGCCGATCGATCTCGTGGCGGGCGACCGTCTCGAGATCCGTGCCACGGGCGCCTACACCACGACCTACTCGGCGGTCGCCTTCAACGGCTTCGAGCCGTTGAAGTGCTACTGCATCTGAGGCGGCGATGATCGAGATCGCGGCCGAACTGCCGGAGCACGATCCGGCGGTCGAGGGGCTGCTCGACCTGGCGTTCGCGGGGACATGGCGCGGCAAGACCTGCCATGCCTTGCGCGCCGGCCGCGCGCCGGTGCGGGGCTTGAGCCTTGTTGCGCGCACGCGGCGCAAACTCGTGGGCACGGTGCGCTTCTGGCACGTGCGTTTCGGCCGGTCGCAGGACGGGCTGATGCTGGGCCCGCTTGCCGTCGATGCGAACGCACGGGCCGGCGGCCTCGGGGCACGTCTGGTCGAAGAGGGCCTCGCGATGGCGCGCAAGCTCGGCCATCGGCGCGTGTTCCTGGTCGGCGACGCGCCCTACTATGCGCGCTTCGGCTTTACGGCCGCGCATACGCGCAAGCTCGCTTTGCCGGGGCCGGTCGATGCCAAGCGTTTTCTGGGGCTCGAGCTCGTCCCGGGTGCTTTCGTCGGCACGGCGGGGCTCGTTCAGGCGAACGCCGCATAGACCTTGAAGCCGTTGCCTTCGTGCAGTCGCACGACGCGCTTGAAGCGCGCGTCGAGTTTGCGCTCGTAGGGCAGATGCCGGTTGGCGACGAGATAGAGTCGCCCGCCGGGTTTGAGCGCATCCGCCGCCACGTCGATGAAGCGCAAGCCGAGACTGCGATCTTCGCCGTGCGATTCGTGGAAAGGCGGGTTCGTCAGCACCGCATCGTAGAGTGCGGCGCCGACCCCGGCGGTCACGTCGTGCCAGCGGACCTGGGCCCGCGCCCCGAACGCGGACAGGTTGGCAGCGGCACAACGGACCGCCGGGCGATCGGCTTCGAACGCGTCGAGCCGCGCGATCGTGGGCGACTGCGCCAAGGCCGTTGCCGCGAGAAATCCGAAGCCTGCCCCCAGATCGGCGACATGGCCGCCAAGATCGGTCGGCAGCGCCGCGGCGAGGGCCGCCGAGCCCGCATCGATGCGGTCCCACGCGAAAACGCCGGGCGCGGAGACGAAGCGCCCGTCGAGGATCGGGCGTTCGGCGGTTTCCGCAGACCATGCGGCGAGATCGAGCGATCCCGTCACGGTCGCGTCGAGGCGCCGCGCTTTGCCCTTGCTGGTGGCGTGCGGGACGAGGCCAAGGGCGGCAAGGTCTTTGGCATAGCGTGCCGGGCCCGTCTCGTTGCGGCCCGCCACGCGCAGGCGCCCGCCGGGCCCGAGAACCGCGAGCGCCTGGGCGATGTTGGAAAGATTGCGCGCACGCTGGCGGCCGAGGCGCACAAGGGCGGTTGCAACGGGTGTTTGGGGTGCATCCAGGCGGAGATTGCGCGCGCCCAGCCGGTCGGCGGCCGGTTTCCAATCCTGCAGGCACCACAGCCGATTTGCCAGCCCCGCCATCGCGTTGTGCCAATCGGCATTGGCGAACAGCACGTCGCCTGGCGGAAATTCCGCGTCAAACAGAAGATCGAGATCGGGATCGGCCATTGCTCTCGCGCCCCTTGCATGCGCGTCTTTGCGGCCGCAAACTAACCCATCATGAGCCTAAGCGCGATCCGCCAATTCGCCATCGACTATGTGTCGCTCGAAGACCGGCTGCTGCTGCGGCTGCGCACCGAGGGAACGGCCGACATCTATCGTCTGCTGATCACGCGGCGCTATCTGTCGCTGTTCTGGACGGCGTTGACGGGCGAGCTCCACAAGTCGCTCGCCGAAACCAAAAACGCCGTCGCGCGCGACTTTTTGCTCGAGATGGCCGAGACGCGCGCCACCGCATCCGCCAATTTCTCCCAGCCGTTCGAGGATCCCGCCGCCGCCAAAGCGGCCGCCGCTGCGTCCGCTGCCGCAGCCGAGGGGGGCGGGGCCAACCCGATCCCGGACGCGCATCTTCTGTGGGCCTTCCACATTCTGCGCAATCCGGACGGCTCGACCCTTCTGTCGCTGATCACGTGGGACCGCATGCGGCTCGACCTCACGCTCGCCGACGACGGGCTGTTCGGCCTCATGAAGCTGCTGCGCGACGCCGCCCGCACGGCCGAATGGGAACTGCCGATGGAATGGGGCCTCAACGTGCCGGGTGCGCCCCACCAGCCGGGCGAGACGCGCCGGCTCAACTAGCGTTCGCGCGCCATTTTTCGAAACCGGCTTTGCGCAACTCGCACGCGGGACAAACGCCGCACCCGTAGCCCCAGGCGTGGCGCTTCGTGCGGTCGCCCGCATAGCAGCTGTGGCTGTCTTCGAGCAGAATGTCGACGAACGCCGCCCCGCCGAGTTTATGGCCGAGCGCCCACGTCGCAGCCTTGTCGATCCACATGAGCGGCGTTTCGATCACAAGCCGTTTGTCGAGCCCGAGCGACAGCGCGACCTGCAAGGCTTTGAGCGTGTCGTCGCGGCAATCGGGGTAGCCGGAATAGTCGGTCTCGCACATGCCGCCCACGAGGCGCTTCAAATCGCGCCGATAGGCGATCGCAGCCGCATAGCCGAAAAACAGCAGATTTCGCCCGGGCACGAAGCTGTTGGGCAATCCGTTTTTTTCGTAGACGAAAGCCGCTTCGCTGATGAGCGACGTCTGCGAGATCGCGCCGAGCCCCGTCATGTCTACGACATGGTCGGGTCCGAGCTTGGCAGCCCAATGGGGAAAGCGTGCGCGCAGATTTTCAAGCAGCGTGCGCCGGCATTCGAGTTCGATACGATGGCGCTGCCCGTAGTCGAACCCGACCGTCTCGACGCGCGCGAAGTTTTCGAGCGCCCAGGCCAGGCACACGCCCGAATCCTGCCCGCCCGAAAACAGCACAAGGGCTGCGTCGGGAGACGGGACGCCCGTCATCCCATCCATTTGGCGAAGAAGTCGTTGCCCTTGTCGTCGACCACGATGAAGGCGGGGAAATCGACGACGTCGATTTTCCAGATCGCTTCCATGCCCATCTCGGGATACGCGATGCACTCGACCTTCTTGATGCAGTTTTCGGCCAGCAAAGCACCCTCGCCGCCGATCGAGCACAGATAGAAGCCGCCGTGTTTCTTGCAGGCGTCGGTGACGGCACGGCTGCGATTGCCCTTGGCCAGCATCACATGGCTGCCGCCGGCCGCCATGAACTGCTCGACGAAACTGTCCATGCGGCCCGCCGTCGTCGGCCCGAAAGCGCCCGACGCGTAGCCCGCCGGCGTCTTGGCGGGGCCTGCGTAGTAGATCGGGTGGTTCTTGAAATAGTCGGGCAGCGGTTTGCCCGCTTCGAGCTCGCCGCGCAGTTTGGCGTGTGCCAAATCGCGCGCGACGATCAAGGTGCCGGTCAGCATCACGCGCGTCGTCACCGGGAATTTCGACAATGTGTTGCGGATCGCGGCCATCGGTTGATTGAGATCGATCGCGACCGGATCGCCCGCGAGTTTCGACACGTCGATGTCGGGCAGATACTTGGCCGGATCGGTTTCGAGCTGTTCGAGGAACACGCCCTCGCGCGTGATTTTGCCGAGCGCTTGGCGGTCGGCCGAGCACGACACGCCCAAGGCCACCGGCAGGCTCGCCCCGTGGCGCGGCAGGCGGATCACGCGCACATCGTGGCAGAAATACTTGCCGCCGAACTGCGCGCCGATCCCGTTGGCTTGCGTGAGCTTGTGGATCTTGGCCTCGAGCTCGCGGTCGCGGAAGGCCTGGCCGTATTTGTTGCCGTGCGTGGGCAGATCGTCGAGATAGCGCGTGGTGGCGAGCTTCAGCGTCTTCATCGTCATTTCGGCGGACGTGCCGCCGATCACCACGGCAAGGTGGTAGGGCGGGCAGGCGGCGGTACCCAACGTCTTGATCTTTTCGTCGAGGAATTTGAGCATGCCTGCTTCGGTCAGGCGCGACGGCGTTTCCTGGAACAGGAACTGCTTGTTGGCCGAACCGCCGCCCTTGGCGACGTAGAGGAAATCGTAGTCCGTCCCTTGCGTGGAATAGATGTCGATCTGGGCGGGCAGATTGTCGCCGGTGTTGGTTTCTTTGAAGGTTTCGAGCGGAGCCACCATCGAATAGCGCAGATTGGTTTCGCCGTAGCTGCGCCACACGCCGCGCGCGATCGCCTCGGCGTCGTTGTAGCCGGTCCAGACTTGCTGGCCCTTTTTGCCCATCACGATCGCGTTGCCGGTGTCCTGGCACATCGGCAGCACGCGGCCCGCCGAAATGCAGACGTTCTTGAGGAGGTCGTAGACCACGAACTTGTCGTTGGCCGACGCCTCGGGGTCGTCGAGGATCGCGCGCATCTGGGCCAGATGCCCGGGGCGCAGCAGGTGCGCGATGTCCACGAACGCCTCGCGCGCGAGCAGCGTGAGCGCCTGCGCTTCGACCTTCAGGATGTCGTGCCCGTCGAATCTGGCGGACGACACGAAGTCGGCGGTGAGTTTGCGCCACGGCACATGGGCGTGCGCCGTCTCGAGCATGTCGCGGAAGACGAATTCGGCCATCTCGGAATCTCTTTGCTGGGAAGGTTACTTTTTGCGGAACGCGTCGAGGGTGACGACGCGCGCCGAGGCATCGGCCGAGGCGTCGGCCGCAGCCGGCACGGCGGCATCGGCCGGCGGCGCCGGCGGGGCTTCCGCCTTTTTGGCCGGCGCTGCCTTCAGCGTGGCAACGCTTGCCGCCACATGCGGGAACTGCAGCCCGAACTGCACCGACGGATCGACGAAGGCGGTCACGGCCGCAAGCGGGATCTTCAGCGTTTCGTGCACGCGGTCGAAGGACAGAGTCACTTGGAATTCGTGCGCGTCCACTTCGAGACCCCAGAATTGGTGCTGCAGCACGATCGTCATCTCTTCGGGATGGCGGCTGCGCAGGCGGGCGGGGATTTCGACGCCCGGATAGTCGGTGCGGAACGTCACGTAGAAATGGTGTTCGCCCGGCAGGCCTGCGGCCGCGGCAACGCCGAGCGCTTCGCGCACGACGCTGCGCAACGCGTTTTCCATCATCCGGTCGTACTGCATTTTGTCGTTCGAAGCGTCGGCCACGGCAATCCCCGTTCGGTTCGCGCCAGCATAGCGCGAATTGCCGGCAAGCGATGAGTCGAAAAATGGAAACGGCGAAGTGGGGGGGCTTCTGTTGCCCGGTGCCCCCCCGAACCGCGCTACAGGTTACGTATCAAGGGGCCGTTAGGCCGCGAGACGCGTTTCCGAAGCGAGAGCCACGTTGTCGTTGGCATCTCTTGAATGGCCCGATAACGGCGGAACCATGCCGAACGAAAGTCATGCCTTTACCCGCGCGTCGATCCTGGTTCGCCCCCTCGCGGCCTCGACAAGCGGCCGAAAATGGTGGAGGCGCCGGGCACTGCCCCCGGGTCCGCATCGGCTATTACGCAAGCCGTTTATCGTCATAGCCGGTTGCCCGGCACTTCCGAATATAGGGTTTTTGCGTCGCCGGGGGAAGGGGCGGTAGGATTTGGCCCCGCTTGGTCGATTCGGACCAACGCCAGTTCTTTTCCCGAAAGCCGTCCGATGAAGTCTTCGCTCTCGCCCGAACAGCTTGCCGAAATCGCCGCCGCCCGCGCCCAATCGACCCCGACGCGCCGGCCGACCGTGCCGGCCCTCGAGGAAATCCTCTACGAAGCGCTGCCCGTGCTCGACCACGGCTTCGTGCGCGTGGTCGACTATTTCGGCGACGATGCGGCGATCGTGCAGGCGGCGCGCGTGTCCTACGGCACGGGCACCAAAAAGATTTCCGACGACCGCAATCTCATCCGCTATCTGCTGCGCCATCGCCATTCGACGCCCTTCGAGATGTGCGAGATCAAGCTGCATGTGAAGCTGCCGATTTTCGTGGCGCGCCAATGGATCCGCCATCGCACGGCCAACGTGAACGAATACTCGGCGCGCTATTCGATCCTCGACCGCGAATTCTACGTGCCCGAACCCGCCAAACTCGCCGCCCAGTCGCAGACCAACCGCCAAGGGCGCGGCGAGGTGCTCGAAGGCAGTGCGGCCGAGCAAGCGCTCGCCGCGATCGAGGGCCTGTCGAACGAGGCCTACGAGGTCTACGAGCGTTTGCTGAACGAGGGCGAAAAGGCCAATCCCGACCAGCCGGGGCTGGCGCGCGAACTGGCGCGCATGGTGCTGCCCACGAACTACTACACGCAATGGTACTGGAAGGTCGATCTCAGCAACCTTCTGCACTTCCTCAGTCTGCGCGCCGACGACCATGCGCAGTACGAGATCCGCGTCTACGCCGCGGCGATCCTCGACATCGTCAAGCGCTGGTGCCCGATCGCGTTCGAGGCGTTCCAGGACTACCGCATGGGCGGAACGGCCGTGTCGGGCCCCGGCATGGCGGTGATCAAGCGCCTGCTCGCGGGCGAAAACGTGACGCAAGCCGACAGCGGTCTCAGCAAACGCGAATGGACCGAACTGATGGCGACGCTCGGGCGGCCCGCCTGATTTCTACGGCGTAGCTTCTACTGCGGCAGGGATGGATTGCCGGGCTGGCGGCGCGGCGGCAGCGGCGGCGCGAGCGGCTGGGCCGGCACGTTGTTGGCGTTGGGTGCGGGGGCAACCAACGCCGGTGCCGCTGCAACCGGCGGTGCGACCGGCGTGGGTGCGGCCGCAGGCCCCGGAACCGGCAAGGGATCGTTGAGGCCCGATTGCGGCGGCGCTGCCGGGCGCGGCTGGCGTTGGCGAGCGGCGGCCGGCGCGCCGCCGCTCGATGCCCCGCCGCCCGACATGATCGACGACGGGTTTTCGAGGCTGGCCCCGGCGAGCGGCATCGGCGCGCAGTAAAGCTGCTGGGCGCGCGCCCAGTTGCAGAAGCGGTTCACCTCGTCGCGGTCGGGGAAGTCGCCGGCCACGAGGCGCACCCACGGCTCGCCGCGCACCATCACCGGCACGAAATAGGGGCGCAGCTGCTGCAGCGCGGGCTGCCGGCGCACCAAAGCCTGCCAGCCCGCTTCGGCCGCTTCCATCGATTTGAAAGACACGAGATGCCCGCCCATCGCAAGCCCGCCCGCCGCAGCGCCGCGTGCTTGCGCTTGCGCTTGCTGCGGGGCGCGCGGCTGCGGCTGTTGCTGCGGCGTCATCTGCTGCGGCATCTGCGCCATCTGCTGCGGCGGGGCTTGCTGCGGCGCTTGCGCCTGCAGCGGATTGGGCGGCGGCGGCGGCGGGGCGATGTTGGCCGCGCGCGGATTGGGGCCTTCGTTTGCGCAAGAAGCAACCGCCAGCGCCAGACAGAGGCCCGCAAGCACGCGCAGAGGGACGAATTTTTCCATGGACTCTCGAACCCTATCGACTCGACCGGTTTCGAGGATTTTACCCAACTGCAGCACCCGCGTCGAACAAGCGATTCTTCGGCCGGGGATTATTCGACCACGATGCGCGGGCCCGATGCCGCCGGGTTTGCCAACCCCGCTTCGACTTTTGCCCACAGGCGTTTGGCGATCGCCCGGTAGGCCGCACTGTGCGGACTGTCGGGCTGGCTCACCACGATGGGCTGGCCCGCATCCGACGTTTCGCGAATTGCGATATGCAAGGGCACTTCGCCCAAGAACTCCACACCGAGCTTGTCGGCTTCGCGATGGGCACCCCCGTGGCCGAAGATCTCCTCGCGATGCCCGCACTTCGAGCAGATGTGGTAGCTCATGTTTTCGACGATGCCGAGCACCGGCACGTCGACTTTGCGGAACATGTTGAGGCCTTTGCGCGCATCGAGCAACGCGATGTCCTGCGGCGTCGAGACGATCACGGCACCGGCCAACGGCACGCGCTGCGCCATGGTGAGCTGCGCGTCGCCCGTCCCCGGCGGCATGTCGACGACGAGAATGTCGAGGGTTCCCCACGCCACGTCGCGCAGCATCTGCTCGAGCGCACCCATCACCATCGGCCCGCGCCAGATCATCGGCGTGTCTTCGGGCACGAGGAAACCCATCGACATGCATTTGACGCCGTAATTCGTCATCGGCGTCAGCGTTTTGCCGTCGGGCGAATTGGGCCTGCCGGCAATGCCCATCATGCGCGGCAGCGAGGGCCCGTAGATGTCGGCATCGAGCATGCCGACTTTGAGGCCCTGTTGGGAAAGGGCCAGCGCCAGGTTCGTCGCGGTCGTCGATTTGCCGACGCCGCCCTTGCCCGAGGCCACGGCCACGATCGCGCGCACGCCCGGCACCAATTGTTTGCCGCCCGGCGCGTTGGGCCCGCCGGCCGGCCCCGTGCCGGCCTGGCGCGCCGGGGCTGCCGCCGTCTGCTTCTGCGCCGTCAAGACCGCACTCACGCTGAGCACGCCCGGCAGCGCTTCGACCGCTTTTTCGGCCGCTTTGCGCAAAGGCTCCATGGCGCCGCCGCGCTTGGCGTCGACCTCGAGCGAGAACGCAACATGGCCGTCTTTGACGATCAATCCCTGGACCATGCCCAAAGCCACAATGTCCTGGCGCCGGTCGGGGTCGGGGATCTTCTTGAGGGCGGCCAGAATTTCGGCTTCCGAGGGGGCTTTTGCGGCGGTCACGTGGATTCCTGTCTTGATTCGGGGTAAATCGCGCCCAAATAACGAGGGCGCCAAAAAGCAGCGCTTGGCCCGGCCAAGGCTGCCGCTTATATAGGCCCTGCCCAGCCGCCGTCCAAGCGCCCCGGTTCAAGCGATTGGCGACGGCGACAAGGCGCAGGGCCGCAACGTCGAAAAAGGACAACAGCACAATGCCGTGGAATCAAGGTGGTGGCGGCGGCCCGTGGGGCAGCGGCCAAAAACCGAACAACCCGTGGGGCGGACGCCCGGGGGGCAACAATGGCGGCGGCGGGGGTCCATTCGGCGGCGGCGGCAAGGGGCCGGATTTCGAAGACATCATCCGCCAAGGCCAGCAGCGTTTGCGCGAAGTGCTGCCGGGCGGCATGGGGGCAGGGCGGGGCCTTGCGATCGGTTTCATCGCCCTTGTGGCGATGTGGCTGCTCACGGGCTTCTACCGCGTCGAGCCCGCCAATGTCGGCGTGGTGCTGCGCTTCGGCGAAATGGAACGCATCACCTATCCGGGTCTCAACTGGCATGTGCCGTATCCGATCGAGTCGGTGATCCAGCCCAACGTCTTGCAGGTCAACCAGCTCAATATCGGTTTCCGCGACGGGCAAGAGGCGCGCCGCGACCGTGCGATGCTGGACGAGAGCCTGATGCTGACGGGCGACGCGAACATCTTGGACGTGCGCTTCACCGTGCAGTGGCGCATCCAGGACGCCGCCAAGTTCCTGTTCAACATCGCGCAGCCCGAGGCCTCGGTCAAAGCCGTAGCCGAAGCCGGCATGCGCGAAGTGGTGGGCCAGACGACGGCCACCGCCATCTTCACGAACCGCAACGCGGTCGAAACGCGCGTCCGCACGACGATGCAGGGCATCCTCGATTTCTACGATGCCGGCATCGCGATCGAGCAGGTGCAGTTCCGTGCGGTCGAACCGCCCGCCCAGGTCATCGACGCGTTCCGCGACGTGCAGCGCGCCAACCAGGACCGCGAGCGTGCGCGCAACGAAGCCGAAGCCTACCGCAACGACATCGTGCCGCGCGCGCGCGGCGAAGCCCAGCGCCTGATCCAGGAATCGGAAGGCTACCGCCAGCAGGTCGTGGCCCGCGCCCAGGGCGACATTGCGGGCTACGAAGCCTTGCTCGCGGCTTATGCGGCGGCCCCTGAAGTCACGCGCCAGCGCCTCTATCTCGAGATGATGGAGCAGGTGTTGCGCGGCAACCAGAAGGTCATCCTCGATCAGAGCAACGGTCCGGGCCAAAACCAGAGCGTGGTGCCCGTGCTGCCGCTCGGCGATCTGTTGCGCCGTCCGGCCCCCGCGGCGCCTGTTTCGACGGCCCCCTCGACGAGTGCCATGCCCACCCAAACGCCCTCGGTCGCTACCCCGCAAGGAGCCGTGCGATGAACCAGACCCGTCTCATCGTCGCAGCCGTCGCCCTCGTGGCGGTGCTGTTCGCGGCCGCCAACGCGTTCTTCACGGTGGCGCAAGACAAGCAAGCGCTCGTGCTGCAGTTCGGCGCGCCCGTGCGCGTCGTCAAGGATCCGGGCCTGCAGTTCAAGCTGCCCTTCGTCCAGAACGTGCTCTATTTCGAAAAGCGGCTGCTCGATTTCGACGACACGCCGCGCGAAATCGTGCTGGGCGACCAGAACCGCGTGGTGGTGGACGTGTTCGCGCGCTACCGCATCGTCGATCCGCTCGCCTTCTTCACGACCGCGCGCAACGAGTTCGGCATGCGCCAGCGCTTGGCCAATGCCGTGCAGTCGAACCTGCAGAACACGTTCGGCGGCGTGCCGCTCCAGGCCCTGCTCACCGACCGGCGTTCGGATCTGATGCGCCAGATCACGGCGGGCGTGGTCGGCGAGACGCGCAATTTCGGCATCGAAGTGGTGGATGTGCGCATCATGCGCGCCGACCTGCCGCCCGACAACTCGAACGCGATCTTCGCGCGCATGCAGACCGAGCGCGAACGCGAAGCGCGCCAGGCGCGCGCGGAAGGCGCGGAAGGCGCGCAGCGCATCCGCGCCGAAGCCGACCGCGAGCGCACGGTGCTGCTGGCCGAAGCCCAGCGCCAGGCCTCCGTCACGCGCGCCGAAGGCGACAAGGAAGCCGCCGACATCTACGCGCGCACCTACAACGCCAATGCGGAGTTCTACGCCTTCTGGCGCAGCCTCGAGGCGTATCGCCGGGCGATCGGCGACACCAACGCCACGATCGTGCTGTCGCCCGACAGCGAGTTCTTCCGCTATTTCCGCGAACGCGGCGTTAACGCGCCGGCCCCCGCCCGACGCTGAAGACGCCGATCACGGCAGACACCGGAAAACGGGGCCTTCGGGCCCCGTTTTTTTGGTCGATCGATGGGCGGGCGAACGAACCTTAATCTTGAACGTCGGTACCAGCCGCAAAATCGGATATCGCGATACGATTTCGCAATACAAATTGCAGTCAGAAGTGCTGGGCGTTTTCGAAAACTTCAAGAGCCCGAAGACGCTTTTCGCCATCAATCACCGCCATCTCCCAGACCGGCGGTGTGGCAAAGATAAACGTATCGTCGGCATCTTTTGGTAAGTCAGTTGCGCTCGTTTGAGCATCGACAGCTTTATCAGAAAAGCGTTCTACAATTCCGTGTTTTGATGCTGTCGCAATTTGGCGACAAAGATGTATCGCACGGCATTGCGCGCTAACATGATTTTGAAGGGATGTTAGATTTTCAAAACCCAGCTCCGTCTTCTGCTTTTTTGTAAAGTCGAGAAACCCCCAATCGGCGATCTGCCAAGCAGTTGTAGCCGCATTGTAGCAAATATGAATTTGCGAGGCGGCATCGTGCGGGCTTGCTTTGCGTGGCTGATCGATTTCCCAACCCAATTTCTCAATCACATCGTGGCAACTCTCCATGCCAAATGTTTGAGGTCGGGCTGGTATCGCCATAATCATGCTCTTTTGAGGTGATATTTGGGATTGCAAGTGCAAGTGTATCCGGAGTTCCCAAAATGTTTGCAAGCCCCTGGCTGACCCCCCCTGGCAACCAAAGAGTTCGTCCGGACGATTCCTAAGTTCAAAGAGGGCGACGATCCCGAGGAATACGCAAAGAAGGCGCGGGTTGGCTGCAACAAAGTTGTGGGTGCGTTGGAAAAGCTAATTCTCGACCCCAAGCGCCAGCAGAATTGAACCCGCATCATGGACCTGAAAAAACTCATGTGGGAAGGGCCTGCGCCGATCGTCCCGCCGAACCTGGGGCACCGTGTAAACTTTGCATGGTGCACCAAGGATTGGCGGCGTTTCGAGAAATCGGTGCGCGCCGCATTTCCGAATGTGTTTTTCTACGAGGCATTGCTGAACTCCGAAAAGTCGGGCGAGGCCGAGCCGCCGTTGACGCGAATCGAGCGGTTGGATCGCTCGCGCCCGGATCGAACCATCCGAATGCTGTTCCCGGATCCGACTTGGGAACCGAAATGGATTCGACAGGCGGACGGTTCCGGCAATCTCTATTGGGACTTCGACCAATACTGGTCGCCGCGCATTTGGATGGGATCGCCGACGGCGGAATCGTACGTGGACCGCTGGTGGCCGCGCGACGGCAATCCCTCTGTTGTGGCTTGGCCAAGCCAGAGCATTCAAAGCTCCTACCGGCGGCAGTTCGAACACGAAGTGAAGTGCCAAGCCAAGATATTGAATCTCGCCCGCAAGATCGGCCGTCGCATGGTCCTGCTCCGATGGGAGTCGCTTGCGGACTATCGCGCGGGGATCGGGCGCGTCGATCTCTGTTTTGGGAGCAGTGAGGCCCATTATGCGTCCGACGGGGTGATCGATTGGTATCGTCAGGATCGCAAACGCGCCCTCTTTCTGAACGTTCTGCCGCAACTCGGCATGGCTTTCTCCCACATGCCCCCCGAAGACGTGCCCGAGCATTTCTGGGGCGACGTCAAGAAACCCAAATGGGTGCTCGAAGCCATCGCAGAACACCGGCGTTAGCGCTGCAGTTGCCGCCTAGAAATTTTGCGCCTTCGGCCCTGTTTTCGCCATTTTTGGGCCTATCTATTGGGGATCGACCGGCGCCCGGAGGATCGGGCATACTTTGCCGGTTCAACCGCTGCCGCCCCCTCGTCGCCCGTGGGGGGCTTTCAGGGAGTTCCGATCCGTGATCGTCCGCGCCCTTGCTTCCGCCGCTCTCGTTCTGACCCTCGCCCAACCCTTTGCCGTGCAGGCGCAGGCGCCCGCGTCGCAAAACCCGGCGCGCGCCGTGCCCAACACGCTGGCCCCCAGCACGTTCGCCGATTTGGCCGAGCGGCTGCTGCCGGCGGTCGTGAATATCCAGGTCGTCACGGCCCAGGCCGCCCAGGCGGGCCCGCGCGGGCAGGGGCCGCAGGGCCAAGGGCCGCAGCAGCGCCGGCCCGACGGGCAGCCGCAGTTTCCGCCGGGCTCGCCGTTCGAAGAGTTCTTCCGCGAGTTCGAGAATCGCCAGGGCCGCGGGCCCGAGCAGCCGCAGCAGCGCCGCGGCCAGTCGCTGGGGTCGGGCTTCGTCGTCGATGCGGCCGGGTTCATCGTCACCAACAACCACGTGATCGACGGGGCCGAAGAGATCCGCGTGGTGTTCCACGACAACCAGACCCTCACGGCCAAGCTCGTGGGCAGGGATGCGCGCACCGACCTCGCCTTGCTGAAGGTCGAAAGCCGCACGCCGCTGCCCTTCGTGCGCTTCGGCGATAGCGACCGCGCGCGCGTCGGCGACTGGGTCGTGGCGATCGGCAATCCGTTCGGCCTCGGCGGCACGGTCACGCAAGGCATCAT
Organism: Rhodospirillaceae bacterium; assembly: GCA_027490975.1. Taxonomy (GTDB): domain Bacteria; phylum Pseudomonadota; class Alphaproteobacteria; order CACIAM-22H2; family CACIAM-22H2; genus Tagaea. The sequence goes on along the minus strand of JAIXXA010000046.1, from coordinate 6,185 downwards.
CTCGGCGCGCCAGCGCGACATCAATGCGGGCCCCTACGACGATTTCCTGCAGACCGACGCCTCGATCAATCGCGGCAATTCGGGCGGGCCGCTGTTCAATCTCCAGGGCGACGTGATCGGCGTCAACACGGCGATCTATTCGCCGACCGGCGGCTCGGTCGGCATCGGTTTCTCGATCCCGTCTTCGATCGTGACCAACGTGGTGGCGCAGCTGCGCAAAGACGGCCGCGTGCGGCGCGGCTGGCTCGGCGTGAACATCCAGAGCGTGACCGACGAAATCGCCGAGGGCGTGGGCCTCGACAAGGCGCGCGGTGCGCTGGTGGCGCGCGTGCCCGACAACGGCCCCGCCGCCCGGTCGAACATCCGGGCCGGCGACGTGATCGTGAAGTTCGATGGCAAAGACGTGACCGACATGCGCCGTCTGCCGCGTCTCGTGGCCGAAACGCCGGTCGAAAAAAGCGTGAAGGTCGAGGTGTGGCGCAATCGCGGCATCGTGACGCTCGACGTGACCTTGGGCGAGCTTGAAGACGAGCAGGCGGCCCAAGCGGCCCCCGGCGCGCGGCCTGCACCGGGCCAGCAGGCCCCGGCAGCGCCGCGCAACGAACTCGACGTGCTCGGCATGACGCTCGCGCCCGTGTCGCCCGAACTGCGCCAGCGCTTCCAGTTGCCCGAGCGCCAGCGCGGCGTGGTGGTCACGGCCGTCGTCGACGGCTCGGTCGCCCAGGAGCGCGGCATCCGTCCCGGCGACGTGATCGTCGAAGTGGCGCAGACCGAAGTGGCGCAGCCCGGCCAGGTGCAAGACAAAGTGCGCGAGCAGCGCACCCAAGGCCGCCGCTCGGTGCTGATCATGGTCGAGCGCGGCGGCGAGCAGCGCTTCGTGGGCCTGCCGGTCGAACCGCGCGGCTAAGTCCCGGCTCGTTCAAGCGATGGGTGTTTCGCCCCAGCGTTTGACGAGGCCGGTGTCGATGTCGAACAGGTCGAGGGCGCGGCCCACCGTGTGCGCCACGAGATCGTCGATCGTCTTGGGTTTGGCGTAGAAGGCGGGCACCGGCGGCAGGATCACCGCGCCAATTTCGGCGGCTTGCGTGAGGGCGCGCAGATGGCCCACATGCAAGGGCGCCTCGCGCGCGAGCAGCACCACGCGGCGGCGTTCTTTCAGTTGCACGTCGGCCGCGCGTGTGAGCAGGCCCGTGGTGTTGCCGTAGGCGATCTCGGAGACCGAGCGCATCGAGCACGGGGCCACGAGCATGCCGAGCGTCTTGAACGAGCCCGACGAAATCGCGGCGCCGAGATCCTCGGCCGAATGCACGACGTCGGCGAGTGCGGTCACTTCGCGCGCGGTCCATTCGGTCTCGTAGGCGAGCGTCATGGCCGCGGTTTTGGTCATCACGAGATGCGTCTCGATGCCGGCCGCGCGCAGCGCCTGCAACGCGCGCACGCCGTAGATCGCCCCCGAAGCGCCCGAAATGCCGACGACAAGCCGTTTGGTCATGCGAACGCCTCTTTGGGGGTTGCGAACTCGTTTGCCGCGTAGCCTTGCAGATACAATAGGGCGGTCAGGTCGCAATGCACGATGTTGAGGCGCGCTTGGGCGGCGACCGCCGGTTTGGCGCGGAACGCCACGCCGAAACCGGCCGCGCCCAGCATCGCAAGATCGTTGGCACCGTCGCCCACGCTCAGCGTCGCTGCGAGCGGGGCGTCGATTTCGGCCGCGAGTTTTTCGAGCGCGGCGAGCTTCGCTTCGCGGCCCAGGATCGGCTCGGCGACCGTGCCGAGAAGCTTGCCGTTTTCGACCTCGAGCGTGTTCGCGTAGTCGCGCGCGAAGCCGAGCTGGCGGCGCATGCGCGACGTATAGAACGTAAACCCGCCCGACACGATCGCGGTCAGCGCGCCGTTCGCGGCCATCGTCGCGGCGAGCGCGGCCGCACCGGGGACGACGCGAATGCCTTCGGCCGCTTGCGCCAGCAGCGCCGCGTCTTGGCCCGCGAGCAGGCCGACGCGTTCGAGGAGGGCCGCGCGGAAATCGAGCTCGCCGTTCATCGCGCGGCGCGTGATCGCGGCGACGCGCGGGCCGATGCCCAGACGCTCGGCGAGGTCGTCGAGCATTTCGTTTTCGATGAGGGTCGATTCCATGTCGGCGACGAGCAGCCGCTTTTTGCGGTCCGCTGCGGGCACGACATTGGCGTCGATGGGGCGCGCGCCCACCAGAGCCCGTGAAGCCGCCAGAACGCGTGCAGGATCGGCGTCGTTCGGGTAAAGCTCGGCGGCGATGCCGGGGGCGAGCAGGCGCGCGCGGCCGAAGGCGGCTTCGAATGCGGCAAGCGTTTCGGCATCGAGTGCCGGCTTCGCGGGGTCGGCGGTGAGGACAAGGACAAGCTTCATGGCGGCGGGATCATGGTGAAGCCGATGGGCGATGGCAAGCCCGACGCGGTTGTCGTGGCGGGCCCGACCGCGTCGGGCAAATCGGCCCTTGCGATGGCGATCGCGCGCGAATTCGACGGCGTCGTGATCAACGCGGATTCGATGCAGCTCTACCGCGAGCTCGACGTGCTGACCGCGCGCCCGTCGCGCGAAGACGAAGCTTGCGTCCCGCACCGTCTCTACGGCGTGTGGGCGGCCGCTTCGCACGGCACGGTCGGGCGCTGGCGCCAAGCCGCCTTGGCCGAAATCGCCGCCGCCAATGCGGCCGGCAAGCTTGCCGTCGTGTGCGGCGGGACGGGCATGTATCTCAAGATGCTGGTCGAGGGTTTGAGCCACGTGCCGCCGATCCCGCCCGAGATCCGCGACGCCGCGCGCGCCAAACTTGCCGGCATTGGTGCCGCCGCCTTCCATGCGGAGCTTGCGCGGCGCGATCCGGTTGCGGGGGCGAAGCTCGCAATAGCCGACAGCCAGCGCATGCTGCGCGCCTACGAGGTCGTGGAAGCCACGGGCCGCACGCTCGCCGACTATCAAGCCGCCGACCCGCTCGGCACGGCGAAATGGCCCACGATCGTGCTGCTGCCGCCGCGCGCGGCCCATCGAGTGGCGATTGCGGACCGCACGCGCAAAATGGCCGAAAACGGCGCTTTGGACGAGGTGCGCCGCTTGCTCGCCCAAGACCTGCCCGACACGCTGCCCGCCATGCGCGCCTTGGGCGTGCGCGAATTTGCCGGGCATCTGGCCGGGCAGTACGATTTCGAGAGTGCGATCAATATGTTGAGCCTCGCGACGGCAAAATTCGCCAAGCGCCAGGCAACCTGGTTCCGCGGCCAGATGAAGCACGCGCTGCGCATCGATGCGCAATATTCGGAAAGTCTGATGGGTCAGATTCGCACGTTTGTTAAACAAATCCGTTGACGGGCCAGCGGACCCTCGAATATGGTCCGCGTCCCGAAATTGCCCCTGTTCCGAGAGGATCCCAAAATGTCGACCGCTCCCGATGCGAAGCTCGCCCAGGACACCGCCCCGTTGTCGGGCGCGGAGATCGTCCTCAAAGCGCTGGCCGAGCAGGGCGTCGACGTAATTTTTGGCTATCCGGGCGGGGCGGTATTGCCGATCTACGACGCGCTGTTCCAGCAGAATTCCGTGCGCCACATCCTCGTGCGCGCCGAAGCCGGGGCCGTGCACGCGGCCGAAGGCTATGCGCGCTCGACCGGCAAGGTCGGCGTGGTGCTCGTCACCTCGGGCCCCGGTGCGACCAACGCCGTCACGGGCCTTGTCGACGCGCTCATGGATTCGATACCGCTCGTGTGCTTGGCGGGCCAGGTGCCCACGCATCTGATCGGCAACGACGCGTTCCAGGAAGCCGACACGACCGGCATCACGCGGCCGGCGACCAAGCACAATTATCTCGTCAAAGACGTCAAGAACCTGTCGAAGACGATCCACGAAGCCTTCCACGTGGCGCGCAGCGGCCGCCCCGGCCCGGTCGTGATCGACCTGCCCAAAGACGTGCTGATGGCGAAGACCGAATATGCGCCGGCCCCCGCCAAGGCACATCCGACCTACGCGCCGCGCACCGAGCCCGATCCCAAGGCGATCGCGCAGGCGGTCGATCTGATGCTGGGGGCCAAGCGCCCGATCCTCTATACGGGCGGCGGCATCGTCAATTCGGGGCCCGACGCGTCGGCGGCCTTGATCGAGCTGGCGCATCTCACGGGCTTCCCGACCACCAGCACGCTGATGGGGCTGGGGGCGATGCCCGCCGCCGATCCGCTGTTCTTGGGCATGCTCGGCATGCACGGCACGTATGAGGCCAATCTCACGATGCATGGCTGCGACGTGATGGTGAATCTGGGCGCGCGTTTCGACGACCGCGTGACCGGGCGCCTCAACGCGTTTTCGCCCAATTCCAAAAAGATCCACGCCGACATCGATCCGTCCTCGATCAACAAAAACGTGCGCGTCGACGTGCCCGTGGTCGGCGACGCCGGCAAGATCGTGCGCGCGATGATCGCGGAGTGGAAGCGCCGCGTTTCGGCCGGTGCGAAGCCCGACAAGAAGGCGCTGGCCGACTGGTGGACGCAGATCGAGCAATGGCGCAAGCGCGACTGCTTGGCCTATATGCGCTCGACCGACATCGTGAAGCCGCAATACGCGCTCGAGCGCCTGCAGGCGCTCACCGCCCATCGCGACGACGTGTACATCTCGACCGAAGTGGGCCAGCACCAGATGTGGGCGGCCCAGTTCATGAAGTTCCAGAAGCCCAATCGCTGGATGACGTCGGGCGGCCTCGGCACGATGGGTTATGGTCTTCCCGCCGCCATGGGCGTGCAGATCGCGCACCCGGACGCGCTCTGCATCGACGTTGCCGGCGAAGCCTCGATCCTCATGAACATCCAGGAACTCAGCACCATCGTGCAGTACCGGCTGCCGGTGAAGACGTTCATCTTGAACAACCAGTACATGGGCATGGTGCGCCAGTGGCAGGAGCTGCTGCACGGCTCGCGCTATTCGGAAAGCTACATGGATGCGCTGCCCGATTTCGTGAAGCTCGCCGAAGCCTTCGGCTGCGTGGGCCTGCGCGCCACCAAGGTTTCCGAGGTCGACGACGTGATCAAGGAAATGATCGCGGTCAAGCGCCCGGTCGTGGTCGACATGTGCGTGGACCAGAAAGAAAACTGCTTCCCGATGATCCCGTCGGGGGCGGCGCACAACGAAATGATCCTCGGCCCCAGCGACAAGCAGCCGGGGACCGGCGGCGCCAGCAACGGCAAAGGCCCGATCTCGGAAGAAGGCATGGTGCTGGTCTAGCGACCGGCACCGCCTTCGATCCGCTGCATCCAAAAAAACAGAGAACCGATCCAAGTGCCCAACACGCCAGCCGCCATCGAGCGCCATACCATTGCCGTCATCGTCGACAACGAACCGGGCGTGCTTGCGCGCGTCATCGGCCTGTTTTCGGGCCGCGGCTACAATATCGAGAGCCTGACCGTCGCCGAAACCGACGCCGCCAAGCACCAGAGCCGCATCACGATCGTCACCACCGGCACGCCGATGGTGATCGAGCAGATCAAAGCGCAGCTCGACCGCCTGGTGCCCGTGCATCGCGTGTCCGATCTCACGCAGGAAGGGGCGCATGTCGCGCGCGAACTGGCACTGGTGAAGGTCATCTCGAAGGGCAACGAGCGCGTGGAAGCCTTGCGCATCGCCGACATTTTCCGCGCCAAGGCGATCGACAGCACGATCGGCTCGTTCGTGTTCGAGATCACCGGTTCGGGCGAAAAAATCGACGCCTTCGTCAATCTGATGGTGCCGCTCGGCCTCGCCGAGGTGAGCCGCACCGGCATCGTCGCCATTGCGCGCGGCGAAACGCGGATGTAAATCCGCGCCCAAGCTTCACCGAAACGCCAGCCAAGAACACCTCAGAGGAGAGAGACCCATGCGCGTTTACTACGACCGCGACGCGGACGTGAACCTGATCAAAGGCAAAAAAGTCGCCGTCGTCGGCTATGGCAGCCAGGGCCATGCGCATGCGCTCAATATGCGCGACAGCGGCGTCAAAGACGTCGTGATCGCGCTGCGCGCCGGTTCGCCCACGATCGCCAAGGCCGAGGGCGCAGGCTTCAAGGTCATGACGCCCGCCGACGCCGCCAAATGGGCCGACGTGATGATGGTCGTCACGCCCGACGAGCTGCAGGCGAAGCTCTGGAACGACGCTCTCAAGGCCAACATGAAGAAGGGGGCCGCGATCGCGTTTGCGCACG
>JAIXXA010000113.1 GCA_027490975.1 Rhodospirillaceae bacterium | reverse complement strand
CGCGCCGCTCGGCCTCGGCGGCCGAAATGACCGAACCCGCCTCGAGCACGAAGGGCCGCACATCCGCCCAGCGCCAGCAATGCGCGACGGCGGCCGATTTGGGCTCTTTGGCAACGAGGCTTTTCAGCACCTCCCACAGCGGCGTCAGCGACGAATGCGCGATGCGGTCGTAGAAAGCCTGGCGGGCCGGGTCGGGGTTTTGGTCGGGGGTCTGATCGGACATGCGCAAAGTCTAGCGCCCTGCCCCCACTTGCGCCATGCCGCGCACGCCGCAATTGGACTATGCTCGCTGCCATGCAGGCTGCTTCTACCGGTCCCGGTTTCGTCGATCTGTTCACGCCCAAGCTTCTGACGGTGCTGCGCGAGGGCTACGGCTTCCGGCAGTTGCGCGCCGATGCGCTCGCGGGCCTCACGGTCGCCATCGTGGCGTTGCCGCTGTCGATGGCGATCGCGATCGCCTCGGGCGCCACCCCTGCGCAAGGCCTCTATACCGCGATCGTCGGCGGTTTCCTCGTGTCCGCACTCGGCGGCAGCCGTTTCCAGATCGGCGGCCCGGCGGGTGCGTTCATTGTGCTCGTCGCCGCGACGGTTGCGGCACACGGCATGGACGGGCTCATCCTCGCCACGATCCTGTCGGGGCTGATGCTGGCGGCGATGGGTCTGCTGCGGATCGGCACTTACGTAAAATTCGTGCCCTATCCGGTCACGGTCGGCTTCACGGCCGGGATCGCGGTCATCATCTTCGCGAGCCAGATCAAAGAAATTTTCGGCCTCGCGCTGGCCGTGCCCGAGCCGGGTGCCTTGCTCGCGAAGCTGCCGGTGCTGTGGCAAGCGCTGCCGAGCGTCAATGCCGCGGCCGCGTGCGTGGCCGGTGCCACGATCGCGACCATTCTCGGCTTGCGGCGCTGGCGCCCGCATTGGCCGGGCCTGCTGGTCGCGGTCGCAGGCGCGGCCGTCGCGACATGGGCTTTCGGCCTGCCGGTCGAAACGATCGGCACGCGTTTTGGCGGCATTCCGGCGGGCTTTCCGATGCCGGCATTGCCCGATTTGAGCTGGACCAAGATCGTGGCGGTGCTGCCGAGCGCGGTGTCGTTTGCGATGCTGGGCGCCATCGAATCGCTGCTGTCGGCCGTGGTGGCCGACGGCATGACCGGGCGGCGCCATCGCTCGAACTGCGAACTCGTCGCCCAAGGGATCGCCAATGTCGGATCCGGCCTCTTCGGCGGCATCTGCGTGACGGGCACCATCGCGCGCACGGCCACGAACGTGCGCAGCGGCGCGCACGGCCCCGTCGCCGGCATGCTGCACGCGCTGTTTTTGCTGCTGTTCGTGCTGCTCGCCGCTTCGGCCGCCGACCATATTCCGCTAGCCGCCCTGGCGGGCGTGCTCGCGGTCGTCGCCTGGAACATGGTCGAGCGCCAAGCGGTCGCGACCTTGCTGCGCGTTTCGCGCGGCGATGCGGCCGTGCTGGCGACCACGTTCTTCCTCACGATCTTCCGCGATCTTACCGAGGCGATCGTCGTCGGCTTCGCGATGGGGGCGATGCTGTTCATCCACCGCATGTCCACGAACGTTGCCGTGAGCGGCGAGCGCGGTCTCGGGCTCGAAGACCGCGCCGACACAAAAGGCGAAGACCGCATCCCCTATCGCGACGAGTCCGCCGGCGACCGCGACATTGCGGTCTACCGCATCAGCGGCGCTTTCTTTTTCGGAGCCGCCGCGTCGATCGGCTCGGTGCTCGACAATATCGGCGAAGCGCCCAAAGCGCTTGTCGTCGATTTTGCGGCCGTCCCGCTGCTCGATTCGACGGCCGCGCACATCATCGAGGGGCTCGCGCACAAATGCGCGCGCGAACGCGTGCGCCTGTGCCTGACGGGCACGAACCACGACATGCGCCAGACGCTGTTCGCCCTCGGCGTCAAACCGCCGCTGGCACGCTACGAAAAATCGGTCGAAAAAGCGGTGGCCGACTTGCGCCGGCCGTCCGAAGCAGTCTAGCGCTTAGCGCGCAGCCGCGACCGACATCATGCCGGGGTTGGTCACGAGCAGCGAGTCGCTGGCGGAATCGTGGGCCAGGGCCAACGCCGTCACCACCGCAACCATCGCCGCCAAAGCCAAAAACGCAAACATTTGTATCTCCACAGCCGACGGTCATGTCCGTCGTGCGAACACACTATGCCGCGGTACCGCCGGAAGTTTCATTGCTAAGGCGACAGCCGAGCCATGCGAATACGTCATGTATCGATACATGATTTCAGCGTTTTTCACATATCTGAACCCCAAAATTCACTGTTTGGCCATAAAGCAGCCCGAATAAAGCCTTCGACGCCGCGTTATATGGGCACATCGACGGAAGCGTTTTTGCGATCGCGCACGCGAAGGATCCGTTGGACGGCCGCACGAGGGACACCCGGACTCCACCCTTGCTGCGGCAACTTTGCGCGAAGGCGGGTGCGGACCCGGATGTACGGTTCGCATCCGCCCTTTTTTTTTCGCTAAGCTCCCCCTCATGACTGGCGAATCGGCAGCGGGCCTTTCGGGGCGCGAATTGGCGTGCATGCGCGGCGGCAGAACCGTGTTCGCAAAGCTCGATTTCGGCTTCGCGCCCGGCGAGCTTGTGGTGCTGCGCGGGCCCAATGGGGCAGGCAAATCGAGCCTGCTGCGCGTGCTGGCAGGTCTCGTGGCCCCGGCCGAAGGCACGCTTGCCTGGCACGGCGCGGACATTGCCGACGATCCGGCCGGCCACCGCGCACGCCTGCAATATGTGGGGCATCTCGACGCGCTCAAAGCCAACCTCACTGCGCGCGAACATCTGCGTTTCCATGCGGCTTTACGCGAAGTGGGGGCGCGCGACGGCGAAGCCCACCACATCGCGCACGCCCTCGACGTTTTCGGCCTTGCGAAGCTCGCCGACCGCCCGGCGCGGTTTTTGAGCCAGGGCCAAAAACGGCGCGTGGCGTTGGCGCGGCTGTGCGTGGCGCCTGCCGCGCTGTGGCTGCTCGACGAGCCGACCAACGGGCTCGATACCGAGGGCGTTGCGTGCTTGGCCGCCGCCATCGCCGACAAGCGCGAGGGCGGCGGCATTGTGGTTGCCGCCACGCATCTCGATTTTCCGGGCAGCCAGGCGCGCACGCTGACGCTGAGCCCAAGCCAATGAACGCCGCCTTCGCCCTTTTGCGGCGCGACCTGTCGCTGGCGCTGCGCAATGTCGGCGAAACGCTGACCGTGCTCGCGTTTTTTGTCATTGCCGCCACGCTGTTTCCGTTCGGCATCGGCCCCGAACCGCAGATCCTCGCGCGCGTGGCGACCGGCATCGTGTGGGTCGTCGCCTTGCTCGCAAGCCTGCTGCCGCTCGAGCGGCTGTTCCAGGCGGAAGCCGACGAAGGCGGGCTCGACCAGCTCTTGCTCGCCCCCGCCCCGCTCGAAGCGCTGGCGCTGGCGAAATGTGCCGCCCTGTGGATCGGCAGTGCCGTGCCGCTGATCGCCGTGTCGCCGATCGTGGCCGCGATGCTGCAATTGCCGAGCGAAGCCTTCGGCACGTTGCTCGCCTCGCTGCTGCTCGGCACGCCGAGCCTTGCGTTGCTGGGCGGCATCGGGGCGGCCCTTGCGGTGGGGGCGCGCAAAGGCTCGGCCTTGCTCGCCTTGATCGTGCTGCCGCTCGCGATCCCGGTGCTGATTTTCGCGGTCGCGGCTGTAGAAGCGCAGATCGCCGGCCTCAGCGTGCGGCCGCATTTGTTCTTGCTGGCGGGCTTTGCGGTGTTCTGGCTCACGGTCGCCCCGTTCGCCATGGCAGCCGCCTTGCGGCAAGCGGCGTCTTGACGCCATATTCCCGCCGCGAATGGGTTGGAAATTGGCGCCGATCCGACCATTATATCTGCCAGGGGAAACCGCGACGCCGATGGGACCGTTTAGGGGACTGTCTTGAACTGGCAAGCACTTGCAAATCCGACGCGCTTCAAGCGTCTGTCCGACCGGCTGCTGCCGTGGTTTGCGGGCGGGGCGGCTTTGTGCCTCGTGGTCGGCCTCTATCTCGGGCTCGTGGCCTCGCCGCCGGACTACCAGCAGGGCGACAGCGTGCGCATCATGTATGTGCATGTGCCCGCCGCATGGATGGCGATGTTCGTCTACGCCAATCTCGCGATTGCCGCCGCCGCCTCGCTCGTGTGGCGCCATCCTTTGGCCGACGTTGCGGGCCGCGCCATGGCGCCCATCGGGGCCGCCTTCACCTTTTTGTGCCTTGCCACCGGCTCGCTGTGGGGCAAACCCATGTGGGGCACATGGTGGGTGTGGGATGCGCGCCTCACCTCGGTGCTGATCCTGTTGTTCGTCTACATCGCCTACATGGCGCTCAATTCGGCGTTCGACGACGACACGCGCGGCGCGCGCAGCTCGGCCATCCTCGCCCTTGTGGGCGCCATCAATCTGCCGATCATCAAGTTTTCGGTCGATTGGTGGAACACGCTGCACCAGCCCGCTTCCGTCTCGCGCCTCGACGGGCCGAGCATCCATGCCTCGATGCTCACCCCTTTGCTGCTGATGGCGGTCGGGTTCACGCTGCTGTTTTTGGCCCTTGCCCTCGTGCGCATGCGCGCCGGTCTCATCGAGCGGCGGCTTGCCGCGCTCTCCTATTCGCGCAGCGCCGAAGCGGGCGTGGCGAGTTTCCGCTGATGGCCGAGTTTTTCGCCATGGGCGGCTACGCCGATTTCGTCTGGCCGGCCTACGGCCTCACGGCCGCCGTGTTGACGTCACTGGTCGTGGCGAGCGTGCGGCGTCTCAAAACACTCGAGCGCGATTTGGCCGCTGCCGACGGGGACGAGCAAAACCCATGAAGCTGCCCAAAGCCCGTGCGGCCCGCCGCCGCCGTCTTGCCGTCCTGCTGCTGGCGGGGCTCGGCCTCGGCACGGCCGCCGCCCTCACGCTGACCGCGTTCGACGACCATCTCGTGTTCTTCCACACGCCCAGCGACGTCGCCGACAAAAAGGTGCCGCTCGACCGGCAGATGCGCATCGGCGGCCTCGTCGAGGTGGGCTCGCTCGAGCGCGTGCAGGGTACGGCCGAAGTGCGCTTCCGCGTGACCGACCTCGAACATGCCGTGCCCGTCGCCTATGTGGGCGTGCTGCCCGACCTGTTCCGCGAGGGCCAGGGCGTGGTCGCCAACGGCAAGCTTGCCGCCGACGGCACCTTCCGCGCGCGCGAAGTGCTGGCCCGCCACGACGAAAACTACATGCCGCCGGAAGCGGCCGAAGCGCTGAAACGCTCGGGCCGGTGGCACGAAACGATGGGCGCCGGTACGGCTCCACCCCCTGCCCCCGCAGCACAGAGGTAGCCCCGACCATGACCGCCGAACTCGGCCATTACGCGCTTGTGCTGGCGCTGTGCGTCGCCCTCGTGCAGGCAACCCTGCCGCTTGTGGGCGCCCAGAAAAACGACGCCGCCCTGATGGCGCTTGCCAAGCCCGCTTCCTTCGCGCAGTTCGGCCTCGTGACGCTTTCGTTCGGCTGCCTCGTCTACGCGTTCGTCGTTTCGGATTTCACGGTCAGCAACGTCGTCGCCAACTCGCATTCCGACAAGCCGATGCTCTACAAAATCTCGGGCTCGTGGGGCAACCACGAAGGCTCGATGGTGCTGTGGGCTTTGATTCTGGCGCTTTTCGGCGCGCTGGTGGCGGGCTTCGGGCGCAACCTGCCCGACGGACTGAAGGCGCGCACGCTTGCCGTGCAGGGCATGGTGTGCGTCGCGTTCCTCGCCTTCATCGTGTTCACGTCGAACCCGTTCTTGCGCGTGCTGCCGCCGCCGCCCGACGGCAACGGCCTCAACCCGCTGCTGCAGGACCCCGGCCTCGCCTTCCATCCGCCGCTGCTCTACGTGGGCTATGTCGGCTTCTCGATCGTGTTCGCGTTTGCGATGGCCGCCCTCATCGAAGGCCGCGTGGATGCCGCGTGGGCGCGCTGGGTGCGGCCCTGGACTTTGGCCGCGTGGTCGGCTCTCACGCTCGGCATCGCACTCGGCTCGTGGTGGGCCTATTACGAACTCGGCTGGGGCGGCTGGTGGTTCTGGGACCCGGTCGAAAATGCGAGCTTCATGCCGTGGCTCGTGGGCACGGCGCTGCTGCATTCGGCCATCGTCGCCGAAAAGCGCGACGCGCTGAAGACCTGGACCATTCTGCTCGCGATCCTCGCTTTCGCGCTGTCGCTGCTCGGCACGTTCCTCGTGCGCTCGGGCGTGCTGACGTCCGTGCATGCCTTTGCGGTCGATCCGGCGCGCGGCGTGTTCATCTTGGCGATCCTCGTGGTCGCGGTCGGCGGGTCGCTTGCGATGTATGCGTGGCGGGCCCCCATGCTGCGCGGCGGCGGCCTCTTCCAGCCGATCAGCCGCGAAGGCGGGCTCGTGCTCAACAACGTGCTGCTGGCGACCTCGGCCGCGACGGTGCTGATCGGAACGCTCTACCCGTTGTTCCTCGAAGCGGTCGGCGGCGCCAAGGTTTCGGTGGGTCCGCCCTTCTTCAATGCGACCTTCGTGCCGCTGATGGTGCCGCTGCTGCTGGCCGTGAGCTTCGGCCCGCTCCTGGGCTGGAAGCGCGGCGACTTGGCCGCCGCCGCCCAGCGCCTGTCGTTCGCGATCGCAGCGTCGATCGCCGTGATCGTCGTCGTCTATTGGGCCGATGCGGGGCGCAAGATTTTCGCGGCCCTTGCGATGGGTTTGGCCGCTTGGCTGATCGCGGGCGCTGCCGTCGAATGGAGCGAGCGCGTGGCGTTGTTCCGCGCACCGGCCGGCACCGTGTGGTCGCGCATGCGCAATCTGCCGCGCGCGAGCTGGGGCATGACGATCGCGCATGCGGGCCTCGGCCTCATGGTGATGGGCATTGCCGGCGTGACCGCCTGGCAGACCGAAGTGATCCGCCTCGTGCGCGCGGGCGACGCGTTCGACGTGGCGGGGTATCGCTTCGTCTTCAAGGGCGTCGCGCAGCGCGAGGGGCCGAATTTCTTCGCCACGCAAGCGACGTTCGAGGTGTACGAAAACGACCGGCTCTATGCCGTGCTGATGCCCGCACGCCGCTTCTTCCCCGTGGCCGGCACCTCGACGACCGAAACCGCGATCAAAACGAACCTGCTGGCCGATCTCTACGCCACGATCGGCGATCCTGAATTGGGCACGCCCGCACTCAACATGCCGGCCTTCCTCGCCCCCACCGACGCCAACACGCAGTGGACCGCGCGCATCTACCACAATCCGCTCGTGCCCTGGATCTGGATCGGCGCGTGCGTGATGGCGTTCGGCGGCATCGTGTCGCTGACCGACCGGCGCCACCGCGTGGGTGCCCCTCGACGTGCGGCCGTCCCGCTCGGTGCCGCACAGGCGGCCGAATGAAGCGCCTGCTGTTTCTGGTCCCGCTCGCGGCGTTTCTCGTTCTGGCGGGCTATCTGGGCTTCGGGCTCACGCGCGATCCGCAGAAAGTGCCGAGTGCGCTTATCGACCGCCCGGCTCCCGCCTTCGATCTGCCGGCGGTACCGGGGCTCGCCCTTGCCGGCCTGTCGAACGAGACGCTGAAGGGCCAGGTGTCGATCGTCAACGTGTTCGCCTCGTGGTGCCAGCCCTGCCGCGTCGAGCACCCGATCTTCATGCGCCTCGCGCGCGAAAGCGACGTGCCGATCCTCGGCCTCAACTACAAAGACAAGGCCGAAGACGCGCGCAAATGGCTCGGCGACCTCGGCAATCCCTATCGCGCCATCGGCTACGATATCGAGGGCCGCGTTGCGATCGATTGGGGCGTGTACGGCGTGCCCGAAACCTTCGTCGTCGACCGCAGCGGCACCATCCGCTTCAAGCATGTGGGGCCGGTCACGCCTGCCGTGCTCGACGACATGCTGAAGCTCATCGCGCAATTGAAGAGGGCGGCATGAGAGGGCGTCGTTTCGCATTCGCGTTCCTGTGCGCCCTGCTTCCGGCCGCGGCCGGGGCCGTGTTGCCGAGCGAGCGTTTGGCCGATCCCGCCCTCGAGGCGCGCGCGCGCGTGATCAGCCAGGATCTGCGCTGCCAGGTCTGCCAGAACCAGTCGATCGACGATTCGAACGCGTCGCTTGCGGCCGATCTGCGCCGCCTTGTGCGCGAACGCTTGACGGCCGGCGACAGCAACGAAGCCGTGCTGGCCTACGTCACGCAGCGCTACGGCGACTACGTTCTGCTGCGCCCGCCGCTGCGCACCGACACGATTCTGCTGTGGTACGGGCCCTTCGGCCTGCTCGCGGCGGGGCTGATCGGCGCCGCCGTCTATATCCGTCGCCGCAATCCCAAAATGGCGGCTTCCGTGGCGGCCTTGAGCGCCGAGGAAGAACAGCGCCTGGCCAAACTGCTCGCGCTCGAGGAGCGGAAATGATTTTCGCCGTTCTGGCCCTGGTGACGGCGATCGTCGTCGCCATGATGGTGTGGCCGATCCTGCGCAAGACGAAGGCCCCGCCGACGCGCGCGGCCTTCGACATGGAAGTGCATCGCGACCAGCTCGAGGAAATCGCGCGCGATCTCGCGCGCGGCACCATCGATGCGCGCGAAGCCCAGGCCGCCCGCGCCGAAATCGGCCGCCGCATGCTGGCGCTTGCGAGCGAACCGGCGGCAGAACCTGCGCATACGGGCGGCTCGCGCCTGCTTGCCGCGGCGCTCGCGCTCGCCCTTCCGGCGACGGCATTTGCGCTCTACATCGACCGCGGTGCGCCGGGCGCGCCCGGCGTGCCGTTTGCCGAGCAGCGTGCGGCGGGCACCAACCAGGATCCGCAGATCGTTGAATTCGCGCGGACCTTGCGCGCTCGCGTCGCGAGCAATCCCGAAGATCTCGAAGCCTGGGTGCGGTTGGCGCAAGTCTCGGCCGTGTTCAACATGGCCGAGGATGCGCTCAATGCCTGGCGCACCGCCGACAGGCTGGCGGGCGAACGGCCGGAACTCGCCGGCCCGCTCGGCGAAGCGGCCGTACTCGCCGCCAACGGTCAGGTGACGCCCGAAGCCCAGCGCGCCTTTGCGCGCGTGCTCGCGGCCGACCCCGGCGATCCGCGCGCGCGCTACTATGCGGGCCAAGCGCTTGCGCAGGCAGGCGACCTCAACGCGGCCGTGCGCATGTGGTTCGATCTTGCCGCCGCATCCGCGCCCGATGCGCCGTGGCTGCCGACCGTGCGCGAGGCCATGACGCAAGCCGCGCGCGAAGCGCGCATCGACCTTTCGCGCCTGCGCCCGTCGCCCGACAACCGCCCGGCCGTGTCGAGCATCGCCCCGCCGCAGAGCGTGTTCGCCGCCGGCGCAAACCCATCCGTGCCGCCGGGCGGCCAAGCGCTGCTCGCCTTGCCCGAAGCCGAGCGCGCGCAGGCGATCCGCGGCATGGTCGAAGGACTTGCGGCCCGGCTCGAAGCGCAGCCCGACGATCTCGAAGGCTGGCAGCGCCTCGCCCGGTCGTGGCAAGCGCTCGACGAGCCCGAGAAAGCGCTGGCCGCCTATGCGCGCACGGCCGAAATAGCGCCCGACCAGATCCAAGTGCTCGACGCCTATGCCGATGCGCTGCTGGCGCTGCACGATCCCGACACGCGGCTCGACGCGTCGGCGCGCAAGGCGATGGCAAGTCTGCTGGAGCGTTCGCCCAACAACGCGCTCGCCCTGTGGCTCGTCGGGCTCGACGAAGTCGCCGCCGGCAACCAGCTTGCCGCGACGGCCTTGTGGCAGCGTCTGCTGGCGCTGCTCCCCGAAGGAACGCCCGCGCGCGCCGAACTCGTCGAGCGCATCGCGAAGCTCAAAGCCGGAAACTAGCGCCTCAAGCGCCGATCAGCGCGCGGCCGACGTCGGCGCGATAGGCGGCGGCCAGGATGAAAGCGACTTCGCCCTTCTGGTCCAGCAACGGCAGCGACAGACGCTCCCATGTTTGCGGCTCTTCTTTGGGGCCGAACCAGCCCGCATAGACGCGCCAATAGGGGCGCTGCGTGCGCCGAACCATGCGGTATTCGGCCGTCAGAATGCCGGATTGCGCGGCCGGCAGATCTTCGACGATCGCCCCCGTCATGTCGACGCCGAAAGCCTTGCGAAACGTGGTGCCGTAGAAGCCGTAGCGGAAGCGCGCTTGCGGGCGCACTTCGATCACGATCAGGTTGCGCGCCCAGGCGGCAAGGCCCTGCACGTCGAGATCGCGCGCGCGCGGCGGGCCGCCGGCAGCCGGCGACTGGCGAATCCAATACTGATAAAGCTGCCGCAGTTTTTCGCTCTGGATGCTGCGCAGAAATTCGTCGCTCATTCCGATACCGCTTGTTGCCTCAAGAATCATACGCTGCGATGCGACGCGCGCGCGAATTATATCGATATTGCCCCAATCGGCATGTAGATTCATGCGGCATATGGACACGCAAAAGAAGACGAAAAAGACCCAGATCGTCGTGATCGGCGGCGGGGCCGGCGGGCTTGAACTGATGGCGCGGCTCGGCGCCAAATTCGGGCGCAAGCATTACGACCTCATTCTGGTCGACCGCAACCGCGCGCATATCTGGAAGCCGCTGCTGCACGAGGTGGCGGCGGGTTCGCTCGACGCCAATCTCGACGAAGTCGGCTATCGCAGCCATGCCTACCGCTGGGGCTACCGTTTCTTCGACGGCACGCTCGAAGCGATCGACCGCGACAGCCGCGAAGTCGTGATCGCCCCGATGTTCGACGAGAAAGGCCTCGAGATCGTCGCCCGCCATCGCATCCGCTACGATTATCTGGTGATCGCGGTGGGCTCGGTCTCCAACGATTTCGGCACGCCCGGCGTGCGCGAAAACTGCATCTTCCTCGACGAGCGCGCCCAAGCCGACCGTTTCCGCCAGCGTTTGCTCAATGCGTGTCTGCGCGTGTCGCGCGGGATGACGATCGATCCCGGCGCCAATCTTTCCGTCAATGTCGCGATCGTCGGCGGCGGAGCGACGGGCGTGGAGCTTGCGGCCGAACTCTACAGTGCTGCCGCCGCCTTGCGCGTCTACGGCCTCGAAGTGTTCGACGAGAGCCGCCTCAAAATCACGCTGATCGAGGCGGGCCCGCGCATCCTGCCGGCCCTGCCCGAGAAGCTGGCGGCCGCCGCCCACAAGGAGCTCGAAAGCTTGGGCGTGCGCGTGCTCACCGGCACGCAAGTCACGCAAGCCACGGCCGAGGGCATCGTCACCAAAAACGGCGAGATCGTCGAAGCCGATCTGCGCGTATGGGCCGCCGGCGTCAAAGGCGGGGATTTCCTCAAGGAGATCGGCGGGCTCGAGACCAACCGCACGAACCAGCTCGTCGTGCTTCCCACGCTGCAGACCACGCGCGACGAACGCATCTTCGCGATCGGCGATTGCTGTGCCTGCCCCGTCGAAGGCAGCCCGCGTCCAGTCCCTCCGCGCGCCCAGGCCGCCCACCAGATGGCGGCGACCGCGTTCAAGAATCTGTGCCGCCTCGTCGAAGGCAAAGCGCCGGTCGCCTTCGCCTACAAAGACCACGGCTCGCTCGTGAGCCTCGCGCGCTACACGACCGTGGGCAGCCTCATGGGCAATCTGATCGGCGGGCGCATGGCGGTCGAAGGCAGGCTGGCGCGCTTCGTCTATGTGTCGCTCTACCGCATGCACATCTTGGCCGTCCATGGCTGGCTCAAGGGCCTCGTCATGATCGGCATCGGGCACGTGAATCAGGTGATTCGCCCGAAGCTCAAGCTGCACTGATCTGGGAGCCTATCGATTACCGGAGCGGGGATGGTGGAGCCGATCGGGATCGAACCGACGACCTCCTCATTGCGAACGAGGCGCTCTCCCAGCTGAGCTACGGCCCCCTGCTCCGGCATCGAAAGGTGCGGGATAATGCTGGCCTGCCCCGCCCCTGTCAAGGGAGCGATTTGCCAAGACCTTGCAAGCGTTTGACGGCTTCGAGTACGATCCGCTCGCACGCTTTTTCCGGGGGAACGGGGCCACCATGCAGTCGTTGGGCGTTTTGCTGTCGTCGGTCATCCAGATCTATATCTGGGTTCTGATCGGGTCTGCCGTGCTGTCGTGGCTGCTCGCCTTCAACGTGCTCAATGCGCGCAACCAGGTCGTCTACACGATCGCCGATTTTCTCTACCGCATCACCGAGCCCGCCTTGCGCCCGATCCGCCGCTTCATGCCCAATATCGGCGGCATCGACATTTCGCCCGTGGTGCTGATCCTGCTGCTGATCTTCGCGCAGAACCTGATCTACGAATACTGGCTCTAGACGTGCCCGCCCGCATCATCGACGGCAAGGCGATCGCCGCGGCTTTGCGCGCCGATGCCGGGCGCGACGTCGCAAGCCTGCCGTTCCAGCCGGGCCTTGCCGTGGTGCTCGTGGGCGACGATCCGGCCAGCGCGGTCTATGTGCGCAACAAACACAAGGCGACGGTCGAGGCCGGCATGGCGAGCTTCGAACATCGCTTGGCTTCCAGCACCAGCGAGGCCGATCTGCTGGCCCTTGTGGCCAAGCTCAATGCCGACGAAAAGATCGACGGCATCCTCGTGCAATTGCCGCTGCCCAACCACATCGACGCAACCAAGGTGCTCGACGCGATCGATCCGGCCAAAGACGTCGACGGTTTCCACGCGGTCAATGCAGGCCTGCTTGCAAGCGGCCGTTCGGGCCTCGTCCCTTGCACGCCGGCGGGCTGCATGCGGCTCATCGCGAGCCTCGGCCAGAACATCGCCGGCAAACACGCCGTGATCGTCGGCCGCTCGAACATCGTCGGCAAGCCGATGGCGCATCTGCTGCTGGCCGCCGACTGCACAGTCACGGTCGCGCACTCGAAGACGGCGAACCTGGCCGAACTCTGCCGCAGTGCCGACATTCTGGTCGCCGCCGTCGGCCGCCCCGAAATGATCAAAGGCGATTGGATCAAGCCGGGTGCGATCGTGATCGACGTCGGCATCAACCGCGTGCCCACCCCGGACGGCAAAGGCCGCCTCGTCGGCGACGTCGACTACGCAGCCGCGTTGCCCGTCGCCGGTGCGATCACGCCGGTTCCGGGCGGTGTGGGGCCGATGACGATCGCGTGCCTGCTCGCCAACACGCTCGCAGCCGCTAAGGCGCGTCGCCCCTAAGACTTGGCGCGAAGCCTGACCACGCCGCGCATGTCGGCGGCATCGGCAATGGGCTTGCCCTTGCGCAAGACCTCGATTTTTCCTTCAGCCATCAGCACGAGTGCGCGCGCGCGGATCTTCGGCAGCAAGCCCTGCCACGCCTTGCCGGGCCCGGCGAGCGCCACGGCCACATCCGACGGACTGACCGACCGACCGGCCGACACGGCCGCCAAGATCGCGGCGTCGAGGGCGTCGTTGTCGGGGGCTTTTTCGTATTCAGACATTAGATTCTTATATTCTTTCAGCGGGTTATTGGCGACGAGAGAATAGCGTCACGATCGTGATGCTATTTTGAACACGAGACACCTCCCCGTTTGATGTTTGGATTCGCCCGATGTAATTTTTCAATGACAACCTTCGGGGAGAGGGCTTTCGATGTCTGGGTTCTGCTGCTTCTCAATGACCAATCCCAATCCAACCGAGGCAAGTCAATCGGAATGCAGATATTTTGGAAAAGCCGGATTTACTGATCTTTTCTCTACTAAAGACCAAAGGACTTGGTGTGCGCTTCACACACCGCTCGCAATCGACTCCAGTAGCTCCGAGCATCAAGTTCCAAATTCGAGTGAAATCCTACACAAGGCAGTTCAGATATCGAGACGGAGTACTGGCGGAATTCTTGATCTCCGCCGATCCTATTGGCGTTCGGCATTCGATTTTAGTTTGCTTGCGCGCACTATCGGCCAAGATCGCTTTAATGTTATCGACTTCACTGGCGCTATGTTCGCCCAAAGCTTTTCGTGGCATTCGGCAAATGTGGCCGACGAGATTGTTTTTGACGGCGTCCAGTTTCTTGCTGATAGCAAGTTCTCTGATGCTCAGATGGATTTGTCGTTCAGGCGCGCCACCTTCAACGGATGGCATGAGAATACGGGTGGCCTGAGCCCGTGAACTCATCCGTTTGAAGGTAGAGTCTGTTCCTTATTTGACCCTGTCTGGGTGGTTGTGGCAACGGGGCGAGGCGCGAAGCCCCGTGGATAGCGTAGCGTCTCG
>JAIXXA010000021.1 GCA_027490975.1 Rhodospirillaceae bacterium | reverse complement strand
GGCCGAGCGCTTCGGCCAGCAGCGAAACGCCGAGCGCCTTGTCGCGCGACAGCACGCGCAGGCTGCCTTGCACCGTATCGAGCCCGGCCGAGAAGCCGAGCGCGATCGAGCGGTTTTCGAGCTCGGCCGAAAAAGCCTGCTGGTCGCGGCTGCCCGCGCCTTGCGTGAGCATGTCGGCCATCAGGGCCGTGAGGCCTTCTTGGCCGGCGGGGTCCTGCGCCGAGCCGCCGCGCCACGAAAATTCGATCGCCAGCAGCGGCAACGAATTGTCGCGCACAAGCCAGGCTTCGATGCCGCCCGGACTGCGGACCGCCTCGATGCGTTGGCCTTGCGCGTGCGCCGCCGAAACGCCGACGGTCAACGCCAGCAGGAGGATCGCAAAAAAACGCCGCATCAAGAACCCGGCCTCGGCAGCAGCACGGAGGTCACGTGCGCCTCGCTGCCCAAAATCGCGCGCAGGGCCGCATTGACCTGCGCGGTCGTGACGGCCGCAAGCCGCGTGGGCCAGGATTCGACGTACGCCACGTCGCGCCCGGTGGCGAACGCAGCACCGAAAGCGCGGGCACCCGCTTGCGCCGAATCGCGCACGAGGATCGCGGAATCGGCGAGGCGCGTTTTGGCCTGCGCCACTTCGGCGTCGCCGAAACCGTTGGCAAGCGTGTCGCGCAGCACGGCTTCGATCGCGGATTCAAGTGCGGCAATCTCCACGCCGGGGCGCGGGCTCGCCGACACGGTGAAGCTCGTCGGATCGAGCGCGGTGGGGTCGTAGAACGCGGAAATGCCGGTCGCGAGCGACTTGTCGTGCACAAGCGCGCGCACGAGCCGGCTCGACGCCGCCCCGCCGAGCAGTTCGGCGGCAAGATCGAGCGCATCGGTCTGGTCGGCGCCGACCCCGCCGAACGATGCCGCATGCGAGGGTGCAAGCCAGCTGCGCGACCACGAGGGCTGGCGCACGCGCGCATCGCGCAGCTCCACGCGCCGTGCGGCCAGCGGCGGCGGCTCCTGCGCGCGCGCGCGCTGGGGCACTTCCTTGCGCGGAATGGGGCCGTAATAGCGCTCGGCCAGCACGCGAACGGCATCGGCCGAAACGTCGCCCGCGATCACGAGCATCGCATTGTTGGGCGCGTACCAGCGCGCGTACCAGTCGAGCGCGTCCTGGCGCGTGAGACCCTGCATCTCGTGTTCCCAGCCGATGATCGGGCGGCCGTAAGGATGGTTCACGAACAAAGCGGCCGAGGTCTGCTCGCGCAGCTTGGCGGCCGGGCGCTGGTCGACGACTTGGCGGCGCTCTTCGACGATCACGTCGCGCTCGGGCGTCACTTCGGCGTCCGACAGCACGAGATTGGCCATGCGGTCGGCCTCGAGCTGCATCACGCTTTCGAGCCGGTCGCTGGCGACGTTCTGGAAATAGGCCGTATAGTCCCAGCTCGTGAAGGCGTTGTCGCGCCCGCCGAGGCGCGCCACGCGCCGGCTGAATTCGCCGGGCGGCACGTCTTTTGTGCCCTTGAACATCAGATGTTCGAGGAAATGCGCAATGCCGGATTTGCCCTGCACTTCGTCGGCCGCACCGGCCTTGTACCAGACCATCTGCACGACGACGGGGGCGCGCCGGTTTTCGACGACCACGACCTGCAGGCCGTTGGCAAGTTCGAAGGTTTTCGGCGAAAAAACCTGGGCATGCGCGGGCACGGAAGCGACGACGGCGAGGAAAGCCGCCAAAGCCCCGGCAATGCGCCGCATGGCGATCAGAAGATCCCTTCGAGCCAGCCGCGCTTGCGCGTGCGGATCGTCGCGACGTCGCCGTCGTTGGCGCTGCGCCCCGTCGCTTGCGCCTCGCGCAGGCGCTGGTTCTCGCGGGCCGGGTCGACGGCCGGCGTTTGCGGGTTGCTCGGCTGCCAGAAGATCAGCCGATCGACGAAGGTCTTGTCGGCCTCGGCAAGGCTTTGCGCCTCGCGCTCGATCGTGTCGCGGATCGAGGCGTCGGCATTTTCGGCGCCGGTGCGCCCGAGCAGCGCGCGCTCGCTCGCACTCAGCGACGGGTTGGCCGCAGCGGTGCTGGTCCCCGGCCCGCGCTCGGTGCCGAACACGGCCGTGCGCGCGAGATCCTGCGGCGACTGCTCCTGCGGGCGCGCCGCCCCGGGTGCGGGCGGACGCAGGCCGAAATCGGGCGGCAGCGTCAACGGTGCGCGCGTGACGACGCGGAACTCGTCGGGTGTGGCTTTGTCCCAACCGATGGCCTTGCGCGTATCGGCGCATGCGCCCAAGCCCAAGGCGGCGACCAGCAGCACGCAGAGGCCCGCGAGTCGCGATTTCGAACGAGGATGATTCATGACTTGGAGTCTAGTACATTTTGACGTCCAAAGAAAGCGTCATAGAACAGGCAAGCAACGCCGATCGTGATCCCCGCGTCGGCGATGTTGAAAGCCGGCCAGTGATAGCCGAACAGATGGAAGTCGAAGAAATCGAACACGGCGCCGAAACGGAAACGGTCCACGACGTTGCCGAGCGCCCCGCCGGTGACGAGCCCGAGCGCCAGCACGACCGTGCCGTTCTCGGCGTTGCGCAGCCACCATAGCAGACCGGCGACGATGGCAAGGGCGAGGCCCGCAAACAGATAGGCCGAGGCCGACGAGCCCGTGTTGAACATGCCGAAGCTGATGCCGTAGTTCCACACGACGACGAGATTGAAAAACGGCAGCACCTCGACCGACGGCCGGAAACCGTAGATCAGATACTGCAGCATCGCGTATTTGACCGCCTGGTCGAGCACCAGCACGATGCCGGCCACGATGAGCCCGCGCTTCAGGCGTTCCTGGCTGGTCATGCGCCCACCGCATCGGCGCAGCGCGAGCACAGGCCCGCACGCTTGCCGCCGACCTCGTCCAGCACTTTCCAGCAGCGCTCGCATTTCGTGCCGTCGGCAAGCGCCACCACGACCGCAATGCCGGGCCGGTCGGGCAATGCAAACGCATCGGAAGGTGCGGCATCGGCCGCAAAGCGGTGGCCCGACACGATGAACAATTCGTTCCAGGCATCGGCGGAAAGTTCGTTCGCCACGGCCGCATCGGCGACATGCACGACCGGGGCGGCCTGCAGGGACGAGCCGATTTTCTTCTGCGCGCGCGCGACTTCGAGGGCACCCGTGACCGTGCGGCGCAAATCGCGCAGCTTCGTCCATTTCTCGGCCAGGGCCGCATCGGCCCACGCGGGCTCGGGCTTGGCGAAAATCTGCAGATGCACCGAGCCCGCCGCATCGCCGTGGCGCAGGCGCCAGGCTTCTTCGGCCGTGAACACGAGCACGGGCGCCAGCCACGTCGCGAGCCGGTCGAACAGGACCGCCATCAGCGTGCGGGCGGCACGCCGGCGCAGCGAGGCTTTCGCGTCGCAATAGAGCGCGTCCTTGCGGATGTCGAAATAGAAAGCCGACAGGTCCACGGCACAGAAATTGTGGAGCTCGACGTAAAACGCCGTGAAGCCGAAACCCGCCACCGCCTCGGCCAGGAGCGCATCGAGGCTCGCGATGCGGTGCAGGATATAGCGCTCGAGCTCGGGCATGTCGGCGGGGGCCACGGCCTCGGCGCTTGCGTCGTAGCCGTCGAGGGCGCCCATCAGATAGCGCAGCGTGTTGCGCAAGCGCCGGTAGGTTTCGGCCTGCTGCTTGAGGATCTCGGGGCCGATGCGCAGATCTTCCGAATAGTCCGACGCCACCACCCACAGGCGCAGAATGTCGGCCCCGTACTGTTCGATGACCTGCTGGGGCGCCGTGACGTTGCCGAGCGACTTCGACATCTTGCGGCCCTGCTCGTCGAGCACGAAACCGTGCGTGAGCACGGCCTCGTAGGGCGCGCGGCCGCGGGTGCCGCAGGCTTCGAGCAACGACGAATGGAACCAGCCGCGATGCTGGTCCGACCCTTCGAGATAGAGCGAGGCCGGCCATTTGAGATCCCAGCCGGTTTCGGACGCGGGCGGCTCCAGCGTGTAGGCGTGGCTCGAGCCGCTGTCGAACCAGACGTCGACCACGTCGCGCACCTGCTCGTAAGCGTCGGGATCGTACGCCGGACCCAGGAAGCGCGCCGGCGGCGAGGCGTACCACGCATCGGCCCCTTCGGCCTCGAACGCGTCGGCGATGCGCTTGAACACGGCGTCGTCGCGCAAGAGCTGGCCCGTCTTCTTGTCGACGAACACCGCGATGGGCACGCCCCAGGCGCGCTGGCGCGAGATGCACCAGTCCGGGCGCTGTTCGATCATCGCCTTGATGCGGTTTTTGCCCGAAGCCGGCACCCAGCGCGTGGCTTCGATGGCCGCGAGCGCTTTGGCGCGCAGATCGTTGGCCGCCATCGAGATGAACCATTGCGGCGTGTTGCGGAACAGCAAAGGCGCTTTCGAACGCCACGAGTGCGGATAGGAATGCAGCAGCGTGCCGGTCGCCACGAGATGCCCCGTGGCTTCGAGTGCAGCGACCACGCTCTTGTTGGCGTCGCCCGATTTGCCGTGCTGCGTGAACACGCGTTTGCCCGCGAACAGCGCCACGTGGGGATAGTAGCTGCCGTCGGCCGACACGGTCTGCGGCACTTCCACGCCGTTCTTGAGGCCGAGTTCGTAGTCGTCCTCGCCGTGGCCGGGGGCGATATGCACGAAGCCGGTCCCCGCCTCGGTCGTCACGAAATCGCCCGTGAAGACGCGCACGTCGAAATCGTAGTAGCCGTCGGCACCCGCGACCCCGCGCAACGGATGGGCGCAGACAGTGCCCGCAAGCTCGGCACCGGTTGCGCGGTCGTCGAGCGCCACGTCGATCTCGGCGATCTTGGCCGCTTCGACGAATTCGGTCGCAAGCGCCTTGGCCACGAGATAGCGGGCACCCGGCTTCACCTTCGAATCGGCATGCACGGATTTGACGGTGACGAGGTCGTAGTCGATCTCGGCTCCGGCCGCGATGGCGCGGTTGCCCGGGATCGTCCAGGGCGTGGTCGTCCAGATCACGATCGCGGCCCCGGCATGGCGCGGATTTTTCGGCGCCGCGATCGGGAACGCGAGATGGATCGTCGCCGATTTGTGTTCGTGGTACTCGATCTCCGCTTCGGCCAACGCCGTCTTCTCGACGACCGACCACATCACGGGTTTGGAGCCGCGGAACAGCCCGCCATTCATCGCGAATTTGGCGATCTCGCGCGCGATCTGCGCTTCGGCCTTGTAGGACATAGTCGAATAGGGATTGGCCCAGTCGCCCGCAATGCCGAGGCGCTTGAACTCCGCCTTCTGGATCTCGATCCATTTGGCGGCGAAATCGCGGCATTCGCGGCGGAACTCGACGATGTCGACCGCGTCCTTGTCTTTGCCCTTGGCGCGGTATTCTTCCTCGATCTTCCATTCGATCGGCAGGCCGTGGCAGTCCCAGCCCGGCACGTAGTCGGCGTCTTTGCCCGACATCTGCTGCGTGCGCACAACCACGTCTTTGAGGATCTTGTTGAGCGCGTGGCCGATATGCAGATGCCCGTTGGCGTAGGGCGGACCGTCGTGCAGCACGAATTTTTCGCGGCCCTTCGCAGCCTTGCGCAGCTGGCGGTAGAGATCGCCCGTCTCCCATGCGGCGAGCGTATCCGGCTCGCGCTTGGGCAGATCGCCGCGCATCGGAAAAGCGGTCTGCGGCAGAAAGACCGTCGCTTTGTAGTCGGCGGCTTTCTCGGGGGCGGGATTTTGCGGAGCGGACATCGACTGGTTTTCCGAAGGTTCAAGCCGCAAGTACGGCGTTCTGAGGGAGGACGAGTTCGACATGCTGCATGCCGACGAAAGCGCGGCACGTCCAGGCAATATGTTCGGCCGTGGCGGCATCGAGCCCGGTACCGACGATCTCGATGGCAAGGAAATCGCCGTCATCGCGTGCGGCAAACAGGCGGGCGGCAAGGCCGCGCTTGTCGAACTGCGCCAGCACGCGGGCGGCCATGCCGATCTCGCGGGTGGCGGTCATGGAAAATCGATACGCAGGCAGCGAATCTTCAGGGGCAGGATTGGACATTGGCGCAAAACTCCGGCTGGCACGGCTGAGGGCGAACGAACGCGACCCGGTTCTCGTCGAGAACCGGGCGGTTAATTCGCGCCGAGCGGCGCGTTGCGGGATTTGCGCACAACATGGCGCGCACTATAAAGCGCCCGTCTCGGGCGTCAACAAATGGCCAATAGGCATATAAAATCCTAAGCACGATTGCCGACGGTACGGCGTGTATCTTTCATACATGCGCGCGCCTGTCGCATCGTCCTGCGGCGGCGACAGTCCCGCCCTGTCGGCTCGTTCCTGGCCGACAGAGCGGGTTGGCCCTGCACTTCGAAAAAGTTTTGAGATCAGCCGCGCAGGCTCGCACCGGTCGCCTTGGCGACGGCGGCAACGATTTTGGCGGCGAGCGCTTCGAGATCGGCTTCCACCAGCGTGCGTTCGACCGGCTGGTAGCGCACGGCGATCGCGACCGACTTCTTGCCGGGCTCGATGCCCTTGCCGCGATAGACGTCGAACACGCTTGCCCCTGCGACCAGCGCTTTGTCTGCCCCGCGCACGGCGCGCAGAATCGCATCGGCCGCAACGGCTTCCTCGACGACGAAGGCGAAGTCGCGCTCCACGGGCTGCAAGGCCGCAAGTTTCAACGGTGCACGCTGGCGCCCAGCCTTGGCCTTGGGCGCCGGCAACGCATCCAAGAACACTTCGCAGGCGACGATGGGGAAATCGACGTCGAGCGCCTTCAGCGCTTGCGGATGCAACTCGCCGAAATGGGCCAGCACCGTCTTGGGGCCGAGCTTCAGCACGCCCGAACGGCCGGGGTGGTACCAGCCGGGGGCTTCGCGCGCGACCGCGACATTCTCGACCGACAGGCCGAGCTGGGCCAGCAGGGCCAGCGCATCGGCCTTGGCGTCGAGCGCATCGACGGCCCGCGCCGCCTGCCCCCAATGGCGGCCCAGCATCTGGCCGCCGCGCAACGCGGTTGCAACCATGCGCTGCTCGGTCTCGCCGGGGCCCGAAAAGATCGGGCCGACTTCGAACAACGCCGCATCCGGCCAGCCGCGATCGGCGTTGCGCTTTGCGGCATTGGCGAGGTTCGGCACGATCGAGGGGCGCATATAGTCCAAATCGGCACTGATCGGATTGGCGAGCGCCAACGCCGGATTGGTGCCGCCGAAAAACGCGGCTTGGGTTGCGTGCATGAACGAGAACGTGACCGCCTCGGTGAGGCCCAAGCCGGCAAACACGCGCTTGGCATCGCGCACGCGGCGCTGGCCGGGCGTGAGCGCCAAAGGCGGCATGGCGCCGTCGCGCGGCAGTTTGGTGGCCGGGATCGCGTCGTAGCCTTCGATGCGCAGCACTTCTTCGACGAGATCGGCCTCGCCATGCACGTCGGCACGCCAACCCGGCGGGGCGACGTCGAGATCGGCGCCGGCTTGGCGCACGTCGAAGCCGAGACGCGTGAGGATCTCGGCCTGGCGCGCCTGCGGCACGTCGAGCCCGCCGAGGCTTGCCACGCGACCGGCCCGCAGCGTGTAGTGCCGCTCCCAAGCCGGAACTGTACCCGCAACCACCGGTTCGGAGGCCTCTCCGCCGCAAAGCTCGAGAACCATGCGCGTGGCGGCTTCCATGCCGTCCATCACGTAGGCAGGGTCGAGGCCGCGCTCGAAACGGTAGCGCGCGTCGGACTGGATCTGGTGGTGGCGCCCGGTCATGGCGACGCGGATCGGATCGAACAACGCGATCTCGAGGAACATCTCGGTGGTACCGGCATCGCAGCCAGTACCCGAACCGCCCATGAGTCCGCCGAGCGAGACGGGGCCATTTTCGTCGCAGATCAGCGTCTCGCCACCCGCCATCGTGTAGCTCTTGCCGTTGAGGGCGGCGATGGTCTCGCCCCCCTTGGCGGCCACAAGCGTGAGCCCGCCTTTGAGCTTGCCTGCATCGAACACGTGCAAGGGGCGGTTCACGTCGAGCGTGAAGAAATTCGTGATGTCCACGAGTGTCGAGATCGGGCGCAAGCCCACGGCGAGCAGCCGGTCCGCGAGCCATTTGGGCGACGGGCCGTTCTTGAGGCCGCGGAAATGGCGGCCCACGAAAAACGGGCAATGGCCGGGCTCGTCGAGCGCCAGCGTCACGCCGACCGGGCTTTTGTAGGTGCCTGCGACGGGCGCGATCGGCATCGGCTTCAGCGTGCCGAGACCGGCGGCGGCAAGATCGCGCGCAATGCCGCGCACGCCGAGACTGTCGGCGTGGTTCGGCGTGATCGCGATCTCGATGACCGGATCGTCGAAGCCGAGCAGGCTCGCGAACGGCACGCCCACGGGCGCGTCTTCCGGCATTTCGATGATGCCGTCATGGTCTTCGCCCAAACCCATTTCGCGCATCGACACGAGCATGCCGTTCGAGGCCTGGCCGCGAATCTGGCCCGCCTTCAAGAGCAAACCGGTGCCCGGCACGGTCGAGCCTGCGGGGGCGAACACGCCCTTCATGCCGGTGCGCGCATTGGGGGCACCGCACACGACCTGCACGATGCCCGCACCGGTGTCGACTTGGCACACGCGCAGGCGGTCGGCATCGGGATGCGGTTTGGCTTCGACGACATAGGCGACTTTGAAGGGCGCCAACGAAGCGCCGCGGTCGGCGATGCCTTCGAGCTCGAGGCCGATGGCGGTGAGCTTGTCCGCGATTTCCTTGAGCGAGGCCGACGAGTCGAGATGGGTTTTGAGCCAGGAGAGCGTGAATTTCATCGCGCAAGTCCGCCGGAAAGGGTGGGAACGTCGACGGCGAGGAAGCCGTAATGTTTGAGCCAGCGCAGATCGGCTTCGTAGAAAGTGCGCAAATCCGGGATGCCGTATTTGAGCATCGCCACGCGCTCGATCCCCATGCCGAAGGCGAAGCCCTGGTACTCGGCCGGATCGATGCCGCACATGGCGAGCACCTTCGGGTTGACCATGCCGCAGCCCAGAATTTCGAGCCAATCGTCGCCAACGCCGAGTTTCAGTTCGCCGTTGCCGCGCGTGCAGGCGATGTCCATTTCGGCCGAGGGTTCGGTGAACGGGAAATAGCTCGGCCGGAAGCGGTAGCGCAGATCGGGGATCTCGAAAAACGCGCGCACGAATTCCACGAGGCAGCCTTTGAGATGGCTCATGTTCGAGGTCTTGTCGATCACAAGACCTTCGATCTGGTGGAAGTTGGGCGAGTGCGTGGCGTCCGAATCCGACCGATATGTGCGCCCCGGTGCAACGATGCGGATCGGCGGCTTCTGGCCCAGCATCGTGCGCACCTGCACGGGGCTCGTGTGCGTGCGCAAGACGTTGCCGTACTGCGCGCCGTCTTTGCCGACGAGATAGAACGTGTCGTGGCTCTGGCGCGCGGGATGTTCGGGCGGAATGTTGAGGCGCGTGAAATTGTAGTCGTCGCTCTCGATGTCGGGGCCTTCGGCCACGGCAAATCCCATCTCGCCGAAGATCGACACAAGCTCGTCGATCGTCTGGCTGATCGGATGGATGCGGCCCTCGGGCATCGGCCGGGCCGGCAAGGTCACGTCGATCGTCTCGGCCGCAAGGCGGGCGGCGAGGGCCGCGTCGCCCAGCGCTTGGCGGCGCGCGGCAAGCTTCGTTTCGACCGCGTCTTTGAGCACGTTGTACGCAGCCCCTTGCGCCTTGCGCAGATCGGGGGGCAGCGTGCCGAGCGTTTTCATGAGCTCGGTGATGCGGCCCTTCTTGCCCAGAATGTCGATGCGCAAGGCTTCGAGCGCTTCGAGATCGGCGGCTGCTTCAATGCGGGCGGCGAATTCGCTTTCAAGTGCGGCAGTGTCCGTCATGGCGCGTCCTGATGTGCAAACGAAAAAAGGGGGCCTGGCCCGGTTCGGCCAGACCCCCTCTTCGGGTCGAAACGATCGCTTAGAGGGCGGCCTTGGCCTTTTGAACCAAGGCGCCAAAACCGGCCGGATCGGTCATGGCGATGTTCGCCAGAACCTTGCGGTCGATTTCGACTTCGGCCTTCTTGAGGCCGGCGATCAGCGTCGAATAGGTGAGGCCGTGTTCGCGGGCCCCGGCATTGATGCGCTGGATCCACAGGCCGCGGAATTCGCGCTTCTTGTTGCGGCGGTCGCGATAGGCGTATTGCAGCCCCTTCTCGAGACGCTCGAGGGCGGCGCGGAAGGTGTTGCCGTTGCGGCCGACGAAACCGGCGGCCTGGTCGATGACTTTCTTGTGGCGGGCACGCGCGGTGACGCCGCGTTTTACACGAGCCATGGTTCGCTCCTTCTTTCTCTAGCGCCGGATCAAGCGTAGGGCAGGAAGAAGCGCTTCACGCGCACTTCTTCGCCATGCGTCAGCACGAACGTGCCGCGCGAGGTCCGCTTCATCTTCTGGGGGCGTTTGCGCAGATTGTGGCGCTTGGCGCCCACGGCGGCGAGAACCTTGCCGCTGGCCGTGACTTTGAACCGCTTCTTGGCGGCCGACTTGGTCTTCATCTTGGGCATTTTGATCTCCTTCCATATTCCAGCGGTTGGGCATGCCCTGTTGGAGTACGTCGACGGCAAGCCGTCTTCTCTCCGCGCCGTGGCCGCTGCGGATTTAAGGACGCGCGTTATACAAGGGGCCGCCCGGCTTGGCAAGCCGGGCCCGGTGCGGATAAAAAACCCAAGAAACGGCGGCGGCGCGGTGATCTCCACAAATCCGTAACAGCAGGATTTTATGATGGGTTTTTCCGTTCTTTGGAGACTGTTCGCCATGAAAAATGCCCGCCGCATTCTCGCGACGACATGTGCCGCCCTGATCGCAGCTTTTGTCGCCAATCCAGGCTTTGCCCAGAACCGCAACGTCGTCGTCTACACCGCCTTCGCCGATTCCGTGAACGCGATCGCGCCGGTCTTCAAGGCGAAAACCGGGTACGACATCCAGGTCGTCGCGGCCGGCTCGGGCGAAAT
>JAIXXA010000118.1 GCA_027490975.1 Rhodospirillaceae bacterium | reverse complement strand
CGAAGGTGCCGCGGCCCTGGTGGCGTTCGAGCCGGCCTTGCGCCACAAGCCCTTCGATGGCTTTGCGCGCGGTCCCCACGGCCGCACCGAAGCGTTTGGCAAGCGCTTCTTCCGCCGGAATCGCCTCGCCGGGCCGCCATTTGCCGGCCGCGATTTCGGCCGCCAGCGCGTCCTGGATGCGCAGATAGATCGGCAGGCGCCGATCGGATGCCAGCATTTCTAGCCCCCCCCAACTCCTCTATAAGACTAAAGGATTGCGGAGGCCGCTTCAACCGCTTTGGCGGCACTCGCGCGAAACCGACAAATCGACTAACCTTTCGGCCAAGTCGTTGGTCGGGGAGCCGCGTTTTGGTGCTGCTGCGCGTTTTGGGGTGGATTTTGCTGGCGTGCGCGCTGTGGTTTGGCGCGCGCGACGGGCTTGCGCTGCTCGAACTGGGTACGTTCGACCCCACGCCGCTCGGCCAGGTCTGGGCCGACATCCACCGCGACTCGCTGCTGCTGCTCGAGCCCGGGATCGTGCGGCACGTGCATCCGGCCTTGTGGGAATGGATCGTGTTCCCGCTGCTGCAGACGCCGGCAGCGCTGATATTCGCGATTCCCGGCGTGGCGCTTGCGCTTGCCGCCCGCAGCCAGACCCCGCGCCGCCGCCGCCGACCCGGCTGGCGCTAGAAAAAGCGCTTCAATCGTCGCGCGCTTTGAGTGCGGCCAGAAACGCCGATTGCGGAATCTCGACCTGGCCGAATTGGCGCATGCGCTTTTTGCCTTCTTTCTGCTTGTCGAGCAGCTTGCGCTTGCGCGAAACGTCGCCGCCGTAGCATTTGGAAAGCACGTCCTTGCGCAGCGCCGAAATCGTTTCGCGCGCCACGATCTTGCCGCCGATCGCCGCCTGGATCGGGATCACGAACATCTGGCGCGGAATGAGTTCCTTGAGCTTCACGCACAACGCGCGCCCGCGGCTCTCGGCCTGGGTGCGATGCACGATGATCGCGAGCGCGTCGACCGGCTCGGCATTGACGAGGATCGACAGGCGCACGAGTTCGTCCTCGCGGTATTCCGACATCTGGTAGTCGAAGCTCGCATAGCCGCGGCTGACCGACTTCAAGCGGTCGTAGAAATCGAACACCACCTCGTTGAGCGGCAGGTCGTACACGACCATCGCGCGGCTGCCCACGTAGGTGAGGTTCTGCTGGATGCCGCGGCGGTCCTGGCAGAGCTTGAGGATCGCCCCCAGATGTTCGTCGGGCACCAGGATGGTGGCCTTGATGCGCGGCTCCTCGATGTGGTCGATGCGCACCGCGTCCGGCATGTCGGCGGGGTTGTGCATGTCGAGCACGCTGCCGTCGGTCAGGTGCACTTTGTACACAACGGACGGTGCCGTCGCGATGAGATCGAGGTCGAATTCGCGCGACAGGCGCTCCTGCACGATTTCGAGATGCAGGAGCCCCAGGAAGCCGCAGCGGAAGCCGAAGCCCAACGCCGCCGAGCTTTCGGGCTCGTACACGAAGCTCGCGTCGTTGAGGCGCAGCTTGCCCAGGCTTTCGCGCAGATGCTCGAACTGCGCGGGATCGACCGGAAACAGGCCGCACCACACCACGGGCAGCGACGGCTTGAAGCCCGCGAGCGGCTCGGAAGCGCGCCGGCGGTCTTCGGTGATCGTATCGCCGATGGCGACGTCGGCGACCGCTTTGATGCCGGCGGTCACGAAGCCGATCTCGCCGGGCCCGAGTGCGGGGAAATCGGTGAGCTTGGGCTTGAACACGCCCACGCGCTCCACCTCGTGCGTCGAGCCGCCGTTCATCATGCGGATCTTCATGCCCTTGGCGAGTTTGCCGTCTTTGATGCGCACGAGCAGCACGACGCCGAGATACAGATCGTACCACGCGTCGACCAGCAGCGCCTTCAAGGGGGCACCCGCATCGCCGGTGGGGGCGGGCAGGCGCTTCACCAGCGCTTCGAGCACCAGATCGATATTGAGCCCGGTCTTGGCCGAGATCGGCACCGCGTCCGACGCGTCGAGCCCGATCGTGTCTTCGATCTGCTTCTTGACGCGCTCGGTGTCGGCGGCCGGCAGATCGACCTTGTTCAGCACGGGCACGATCTCGTGGCCCACGTCGAGGGCTTGGTAGACGTTGGCCAGAGTCTGCGCTTCCACGCCCTGGCTTGCGTCCACGACCAGGATCGAGCCTTCGCACGCGGCAAGCGACCGGCTCACTTCGTAGGCGAAATCGACATGGCCGGGCGTGTCCATGAGGTTCAGCACGTAGTCGGTGCCGTCTTTGGCTTTGTAGTCGAGGCGCACGGTCTGCGCCTTGATCGTGATGCCGCGCTCGCGCTCGATATCCATGGAATCGAGCATCTGCTCCTGCATGTCGCGCAATTCGACGGCGCCGCAGAACTGGATCAGCCGGTCGGCAAGCGTGGATTTGCCGTGGTCGATATGGGCGACGATCGAGAAATTGCGGATGCGCGAAAGTTCGGTCATGGCGCCTGCAGCGGTTGGAGCGAATCACGGGCTTGCCCCCGTGTCCGACTTCGCGGGGGGCAAGGCCGGGTGCGGGAACATAGGTGCCGCAGGGCT
This sequence comes from Rhodospirillaceae bacterium, assembly GCA_027490975.1. Lineage (GTDB taxonomy): Bacteria > Pseudomonadota > Alphaproteobacteria > CACIAM-22H2 > CACIAM-22H2 > Tagaea. The sequence goes on along the minus strand of JAIXXA010000118.1, from coordinate 5,826 downwards.
TTGAGGCAACAAGCTTGCCGCAATGCACAAGCCGCATGATCCGAAATAGGTTACATCGAGCGACGAAGCGCGACCGTCGCCGGTTTAACCCGTTGAATCTCCACGATTGCAACCGCGATGGCGATTCATGGTTACCTGCCCGCGTGGGCAAGCGCGATGCGCCCGCACGCCGGTTCGTCTTTCTTCACTTTTCAAACAGCGCACACCGTCGGGAGCGCGCCCGACGGCGATGGCCGATTCGAGCATGGATAAGGGGTTATTTCAAGAACAAAGAATAAAAACTTATTAAAGAAATTATCATTAGCTTTGGCTTGTGCGGGGCGCTGCTCAAGCGCCCGGCGGTCTTGTCCGGTTCGCCGCACCCTGGTCGAGAACGATGCGTTTGAACAGATCGAGCGACGCGGCCTCGAAGCCTGCCGCCTGCGGATCGGCCGCAGCGATGCAGCGCGCGCCGCGTGCGTAAGCGAGATAGACCTCGCCGTTGTCGTAGCCACGCCGGTGCGCGTCCGAAAAGACGATGGCGCCGAAGCAGATTTGGAACTGGTCGCGCCACAGCGCGTAGTCGATCCGCCCTGCTGCGAGCCGCAGCGTCCGGGGATTGCCCGCCGACAGCGAGAGCCCGAGCCGCTCTTGGATATTGAGGTCGTTTTTGTAGGCGGTTTCGAGATTCGCCGCAGCGGTCGCGTCGGTGCGCGCGCCGGCATTCGATTCGAAGAAGACGAAGCCGTTGGCGATGTCCACGCGCGTCTGTTTGCGCGTCTGGATGTCGCGGTTCGACCACGGCCCGGTCACAAGCGCCCAGTCGCCGAGGATGCTGAAATGCGCTTCGCTTGCCGAAACCGTCTTCCATTCGGCCGCGACGCCGACGGCAGCGCCGTCGACGCTGCGCACCATGTTTGCCGTGTCGCAGGCCGCAAGAAACGCGGCAGCGGCGGCGATGGTCGCCAGTCGCACGCGATTCTGGTTTCGCATCGCAGCGAACCCCGTCCCGCGCTCAGCCGCTCTTTTTCGCGCGCGGATCGCGGCTCAAGCCCTTGGCGGCGAGCGCTTCCAGATATTCGGCATAGAGCCGCTCTTGGTTGGCGCCGAGCTCGTAAAGATAGTCCCACGAGAAAATGCCGGTGTCGTGCAGATCGTCGAACTTGATGCGGATCGCGTAGTTGCCGACCTGCTCGAGGCCGAGAATGCCCACTTCCGCACGGCCCGCCACGATCTGCTTCTGGCCGGGCCCATGGCCCATAACCTCGGCCGACGGGCTTTCCACGCGCAGCAACTCGGCGGGCAGCGAAAAACGCCTGCCGTCATCGTAGTCGATCTCGAGGCGCTTGTCGGCTTTTTTGAGCCGGATTTCGAGCGGGCGATGCTGGACCGAAAAACTCACGGACGGCGCCTCTACAACGGGCTGCCGCGCGCGGAATCGATGCGGCGCGCTTCGTCCACGAGCATGATCGGGATGCCGTCGCGGATCGGATAGGCAAGGCCCGCCGCTTCGCTGACAAGTTCGCCCGCATCCGCGTCGTAGCGCAGCGTGCCCTTGGTCACGGGGCAGACCAGGATTTCGAGCAGCTTGGGATCGACCGCATTGGTGCCGGGCATGGTTTTGGGGCTCCTCAGTGCAGTTTGCCGCCGGGCGGCTTGCCGCCGGTCGGGTCGGACGCGCCGGCGGCCGCGCGCGCTTCGCAAAAGCCCGTCATTGCCTTGGCGCGCTCGGCGAGCGTCGTGCATTCGAGCAGGCTTTGTTTTTCCTCGGCCGTGAACGGGCACAGCATGGCCAGCGTGCTGACGATGCGCTCGTCGGGGGCTTGGCTGATCGAGTCCCAATCGCCCTCGAGCCCTTCGGCCGCGAAATAGGCTTTGAGGCCCGCGAGCAGGCGCTTGCGGTCGAAGCCGCCGCGTTCGGGCTCGCGGAAATCGGCTTCGAAGCGCGAGAAATCCGGGCGGATGCGGCGGTAGCCGCGCATCGTCGCGATTTCCTCGCCGAGTTCGAAGCGCGCAATGCCGGCAAGCTGGATGAGAAAGCGGCCGTCGTCGGTCTCCGACCAGCTCACGAGGCGGCCCGCACAGCCGATCGGATAGAGTGCTTGCGGCTTGCCGGTCTGCTCTTTTTCGGTTGGCTGGATGATGCCGATGAGCTTGTCGTGGCTCGCAAGCGCGTCTTCGACCATCGCCAAATAGCGCGGCTCGAAGATGTTGAGCGGCAGGCGGCCGCGCGGCAGCAGCAGCACGCCCGACAGCGGGAAGATCGGCAGCGTGGCCGGCATGTCGCCAGGACCGGTGCGGGCGAGGGTCACGGCCACTTAACCGCTCGCGCTCAAGCGAACATCAGCGACGAGAGGCGCCGGCGCCCCTGGATCGTCGCCGGATGCGTGTTGCCGAGGGCTTCGAAGAATTTGACGAGTTGGGCGCGGGCGGCCCCGTCGTTCCAGTTGCGGTCGCGCTTGTAGAGATCGAGCATCTGGTCGATCGCCTCTTCGGCTGTCCCGCCCGCAAAAAGAGCGAGCGCCAGCGCCACGCGCGTTTCGTGGTCGGCGGGGTTGGCTTCGAGCTTGGCGCGCAACGGGGCGACGTCGCCGGCCTTTTCGCCTTGGCGCGCCACGTCGAGGGCCGTTTTCGCGGCGGCGATTTCGGCGTCCTTGGCAAGCTCGGGCGGCAGGTCGGCCAGCATCGCGGCGGCGGCATCCAGATCGCCCGCGGCGATCTGGCACTTCACGAGGCCCGCAACCGCTTTGGCGTTGGCGGGCTCGTGCTGCAGGATCTGCGCATAGAGGGCGGCGGCCGTGGGCGCATCGCCCGCATCGAACGCTTCTTTGGCCTGCTCGAGCGCTTGTTCGATCGGCGAGGGGCCCTTGTCGCCCAAAAGCTTTTTTACGAATTTGCGGATGTCGCCTTCGGGCAACGCGCCCAAAAACGCATCGACCGGGCGGCCCGCCTTGAAGGCGAACACGGCCGGGATCGACTGCACGCGCAGCTGCTGGGCAAAATAGGGATGCTCGTCGATATTGATTTTGACGAGCTTGACGGCCCCTTTGGCCTCGCGCACGACCTTCTCGATCGCCGGGCCCAATTGTTTGCACGGCCCGCACCACGGCGCCCAGAAATCGACGATGACCGGCGTTTTGGCCGACGCGGCGAGCACGTCCTTTTCGAAGGCTTCGTCGGTCGAATCGACGACGAGGTCGCCGCCTGCCGCATTGGCCTTGGCGGCCCCGATCAGTTGGTCCATGGGGGTTCTGTCCGTGCTTGGTTTGTCGAGATAGGGGGAAAATGGCGCGTTTCGGGCGCCAAAACAACCCCCCTGGCCGGGGCCCAGCTCTGCCGCGGCCCCCGTCACGTTTTTGTCTTGCAATTGCAGCGACCCGGCCTATTATCGCGCCGCTTTCGCATGGGCGCGCGGGCGGGAATAGCTCAGTGGTAGAGCATCACGTTGCCAACGTGAGGGTCGAGGGTTCGAATCCCTTTTCCCGCTCCAGCCGCCCAAATATGCGCCCGATGCCGAATTACAGTTTTTTTAGACCTCCAAGCAGTCGAAATCGCTGAAGGGCGCGATGGCAAGCGGCAAGTGCAATCAATTGCATCCATAGTCTTGAACGATCGGCTGAGCCGATGAAGCATCTTCTGTCTCTGTTCGGAACGGTGCTGGCGATTCTCGCGATCGCGTGGTGGGTCGGGCTCGACAAGATCGTCGCGGGCTATGCCGATCTCGATTGGGGCTGGACGGCCGCCGTCTTGGCGCTGATGGCGGTCAATCTCGGCGCGGTGATTTTCCGCCTGCATCGCGTGCTGGCGCATTTCGGCTGTGCGGTCCCCTGGGCCGTCACGGTGCGCGCGAGCGTGTCGGGCTTCGTCTCCAGCCTGTTCGTGTTCAATCTTTTCGGCTCAATCTTGGGCCGACAATTGGTGCTGCGTCGGCACAACGTTCCCCCACCGGCACTCGTCGTCGCCTCGGGCTACGAGCGCTTCGTGATGGCGCTGGTGGGTTTGGCGGCGGCGGCGGCGGGTTTCGTTGCGGTGTTCGGCCGCGACACGGTCGGCGACGCGATCGCGCGCACGCCGTTGCTGCAGGCGGCGATCGTTGTGCCTCTGGCGGTCGCGTTGAGTTTGGGCATGGGGGGCGGTCGCCATGAAATGGCGATGCTGCGCACGTTGCTTACCGGGACCGCGTTGGCGCGGTTCGCGGCCATCGCGGCGATAAGTGCGGGCGCCAATCTGCTTGTGTTCGCGGCTTATGTGGCGGCCCTCGAAGCGGTCGGGGTCGATTTGCCGTTGTGGCAAGCGATGGGCGCGGCGGCGATCGTGACCTTAGCCGCGAGCTTGCCAATCAGCGTCAACGGGTGGGGCGTGCGCGAGCTCGCCGCGATCTACGTGTTCGGCGCGTTGGGCGTGTCGTCGTACGATGCGGTCGCGGCATCGGTGCTGGTTGGGCTGTGCGCCACCTTTGTGGTGCTGGCCGCAGCCCCGCTGCTTGCGCGCAGAGAAAGGATCGTCGCCGCGATCGCGCGCGTGCCGGAGCCGGACAATTCGTTGCCCGATTTCGACCGACTGGCGGGATTGCTGCTTGCGCATCTGGCCGCTTTTTTCCTTTTTTTCCAGATCCAAGCGCCCGTGACGGACGGCTGGATTTCGTTGAATCTCGCCGATTCGCTGGCGGTGCTGGCGCTGTGTTTGGTGTTGGTGCAATTCGCGTTTACCCGCCGCGCGCCGATCGTGCTGGCGCGGCCCTTCGCGCTTTGGCTTGTAGCGTTGAGCGTTCTGCTCGCGTTTGCTTTCGCGCGCGGATTTTTTGAATTCGGGTTTTCGAGCTGGGCTTTCGGAAACCGGCTGGTCGGCTGGCTGGTTCTGCTGGGCTACGCCGCCTGCGGCGCCTTGATTGTCGCATCCTTCGGCGCGCAAGGGCGTCGACGTTTGGTCGAGTCTTTAATCGCGACGGCCGTCGTCGTGATCGTAGTGTACTCGATCGAGCGCACGATACTGAGCTTCGGGGTAATCAACTATTTCATGGCCGTCAACTTCCAGGGATATTCGGGCAATCGCAATACGCTGTCATTCCAACTGCTTGTCTGCATCGCGCTGGCGCTCGCTTATGCGGGCGTGCAGCTTCGCGCCAAAGCGGGCGCTTGCCGAGCGGCGCTTGTCGGCGTGCTCGCTTTGGGTGTCTGGCAGGCGGGTTCGATCGCGGGGCTTGCCGCGACGTTTGTGCTGCTGGCTTTTGCGCTGTGGCGCTGGCCGGAACGGCGCGGTTTTGTGCTGTCCGCCGTCGCGGTCGCGCTCGTGCTGGCGGCCGTCTGGTGGGCGATTCCGAACTGGCTGTCGCCGCCGGTCGCACGCCTCCTCTCCGAAAACAGCGCCGTCTTCGATCCGAGCGAAATTCTGGCAGGCTCGTCGACCGCCGAGCGCTGGAGCAGCATCGTCGGCGGGCTTTCGATGTGGCGCGACAATCCGCTGTTCGGCGGCGGCCTCGGAGCGGTCGTGCGTCTCAACTTGAGCGCGACGGGCGCGCCTTTGGTAACCCATTCGACGCCGGTCTGGGTTCTCGCCGAATTTGGACTGGTCGGCGCAGCCGTCTTCGCCAGCCTGCCCGCGTGGCTGTTGTGGCGAAACCGCGCGCGCTTCGCGTCTTTGGTGCTGCCCAAGCATGTGGCGATACAGCTGCTGCTGCTGTTCTTCGCGGTGTTTTCGATGGTTCACGACGTCGCTTTCCAGCGAATCTGGTGGCTGGCGCTGGGTGCGCTTGCGGCGGGCGTTCTGCGAAGCTCTGCCAGGCCTGCGCCATGAAATCCCGACTCGTGCGTCTTGCAAAAGACATCGTGCTCGGGCTGACGGTCGCGT
>JAIXXA010000078.1 GCA_027490975.1 Rhodospirillaceae bacterium | reverse complement strand
GCCGACCAGACCCACGAACAGGCCGAACTCGGTGATGTTCTTGATCTCGCCTTCCATCTCGCTGCCGGCCGTGAACTTCGTCTTGAACACGTCCCAGGGATTGTCCATGCACTGCTTGAGGCCGAGCGAAATGCGGCGCTTGGCGCTGTCGACGTCGAGCACCATCACTTCGACTTCCTGCGAGGTCGAAACGATCTTGCCCGGATGGACGTTCTTCTTGGTCCAGCTCATTTCCGAGACGTGCACGAGGCCTTCGATGCCGGCTTCCAGCTCCACGAACGCGCCGTAGTCGGTGATGTTCGTCACGCGGCCGTTGAAGCGCGCATTGGCCGGATACTTGGCGGCAACGCCTTCCCACGGATCGGCTTCGAGCTGCTTCATGCCGAGCGAGATGCGCTGGGTTTCGGCGTTGAAGCGGATGACCTGCACCTTGACGTGCTGGCCGATCGTCAGCGCTTCCGACGGATGGTTGATGCGCTTCCAGGCGATGTCGGTCACGTGCAGGAGGCCGTCCACGCCGCCGAGATCGACGAACGCGCCGTAGTCGGTGATGTTCTTGACCACGCCTTCGAGAATCTGGCCTTCCTTCAGCGAAGCGACCAGTTCCGAACGCTGCTCGGCGCGCGTTTCTTCGAGAACCGCGCGGCGCGAGACCACGATGTTGCCGCGGCTGCGGTCCATCTTGAGGATCTGGAAGGGCTGCGGCGTGCCCATGAGCGGCGTGATGTCGCGCACGGGGCGGATGTCGACCTGGCTGCCGGGCAGGAACGCGACCGCACCGCCGAGATCGACCGTGAAGCCGCCCTTGACGCGGCCGAAGATGATGCCGTTGACGCGGGCATTGTCCTTGAAGTTCTTGTCGAGCGCACCCCAGGCTTCTTCGCGCTTGGCCTTGTCGCGGCTGAGTGCTGCTTCGCCGTGCTTGTCTTCCATGCGCTCGACGAACACGTCGACCGTGTCGCCGGCCTTGAGCTCGGCGGGGGCGCCGGCGGTGCCGAATTCCTTGAGCGCCACGCGGCCTTCGGCCTTGAGGCCCACGTCGATGATGGCGAAATCGCCTTCGATCGAAACGATGCGGCCCTTGACGACGCGGCCGTCGAACGAGCCGCTTTCGCCGAGCGATTCCTGCAGCAGGGCTGCGAAACTGTCGCCGGCTGCGCCAGCGCTGCCCGATGCGGCCGTTTCGTGGCCGGTCAGTTTGGATGTTTTAGCCATGTAAGCGAGGTTCCTTTGGGTCTTTCAGCGCCGGTCGTCCGTAAAGCGCGATGCTTTCGGCCGACGCCGGGGTCGGGGTTCGCATGCCAGGGACCATCCCTAGCCGCGTGTTTTCGCCGCGATGATGGCCAGCGCTGCTTGGAAGGCGGCGGCGGCGTCCAGATCCGAGGTATCGAGAAGCCCGGCATCGTCTGCGGGTTTCATCGGTGCGGCAGCGCGTTCGCTGTCGCGTCGATCCCGCTCGGTCAAATCGGCGAAAACGCGCTCGTATATAGGGGTTTCGCCGCGCGCAAGCAACTCTTTGAATCGGCGCTGGGCGCGCGCCTCTGCACTCGCGGTCACAAAAATCTTCGCGACCTCGGGCCACGGGCACACGACGGTGCCCACGTCGCGCCCGTCGAGCACCGCCCCGCCCGGCCGGCGCGCGAAATTGCGCTGGAATTCCAGCAGGCTGGCGCGCACCGCCGGGATCGCCGAGACGACCGAGGCATGTTTGCCGACCGCCTCGCTGCGCAGATCGAGGGCCGCAAGATCGGCGTGCGCAAACCGTTCGGCCGCGGCTTCGGGGGCGAGATTTTCGCGCAGCACCTTCGACGCGACCGCGCGATAGAGCGCGCCCGTGTCGAGATGCGGCACACCGAAATGCGCCGCAAGCGCTTTGGCAAGCGTGCCCTTGCCGGCTGCCGCCGGGCCGTCGAGCGCGATGATCAAGCGTGCCCCGCCGCGATGTCGCCGCCGAGCTCGGCCATGAGGGCGAGAAAGTTCGGAAAGCTCGTGGCGATGGCGCCGATATCGTCGACCGACACGGTCTGGCGGCTGGCCAGCCCCATCACAAGGAAGCTCATCGCGATGCGATGGTCGAGATGCGTGGCGATGGCGGGCGTGTTCGGCGCCATGCCGGGCGGTGCGCCGTCGCAGCCTTCGACGATCAGATCGTCGCCGTCGATGCGCACCTCCACGCCGCACGCGGCAAGCCCGCGCGCCACGGCCGCCAGCCGGTCGCTTTCCTTGACGCGCAGTTCGCCCAGCCCCCGCATGACGGTGCGCCCGCGCGCAAAAGAAGCCGCGACCGCCAGGATCGGATATTCGTCGATCATCGAGGGGGCGCGGGCGGCCGGCACATCGACGCCGACGAGCGAAGACGCGCGCACATGGATGTCGCCGACTTCTTCGCCGGCCGCTTCGCGCCGGTCGCCGATCTCGAGGGTTGCGCCCATTTCGCGCAAGGTCTGGTAGAGGCCCGTGCGCCGCACATTGAGGCCGACATTGCGCACCGTGAGCTCGGAGCCCGGCACGATCAGACCCGCAACGACCGGGAAGGCCGCCGACGACGGATCGCCGGGCACGTGGATCGTGCAGCCGGCAAGCTCGGGCTGGCCCGCGAGCGCGATGCGCGACACGCCGTTTTCTTCGCGCACGTCGAGCGTGGCGCCGAAATGGCGCAGCATGCGCTCGCTGTGGTCGCGCGTGGGTTCCTTCTCGATCACGATCGTCTGGCCCGGTGCGGAGAGCCCGGCGAGCAGCACGGCACTTTTGACCTGCGCCGACGGAACCGGCAGCGCATATTCGATCGGGATCGGCGCGGCCGCGCCGATCACGGTCAGCGGCAGCAGCACCTTGCCGTCGGCGGCCCCGCGCGCCACGAAGCGCGCGCCCATCTGCATCAAAGGTGCGGTGATGCGGCCCATCGGGCGGCGGCGCAGCGAGGCATCGCCCGTGAACACCGACACAAAGTTATGGCCCGCCACGAGGCCCATCAGCAACCGCGCGCCCGTGCCCGCATTGCCGAGATCGAGCACGTCGGCAGGCTCGAGCAAGCCGCCGATCCCGCGGCCGCGCGCGCGCCAAATGCCGGTCGCGGCGTCTTTGGCGATTTCGGCCCCCATCTGGCGCATGGCGGCGGCGGTGCGCAGCACGTCCTCGCCTTCGAGCAGCCCGTGCACGACCGTTTCGCCGACCGCCAAACCGCCCAGCATCAATGCGCGGTGCGAGATCGATTTGTCGCCCGGCACCGCGATCGCACCCGACAAAGACGCACCGCGGCGTGCGACGGCAGGCGTTGGCTTGGATGCTGCTGACATTGGCAAAACCTCGAATTTCCGGGCAGGCGCCGGGTTTTAGCAACCAAGCCCCCCGGACGGCAACCCGCACGGCAGCAAACGGCCCGGTTCGGCCGCTGCCGCACCCCGGTTGACAGGGCGGGCCGGACGTGGCATGTCCCGCGCCCGTTCCAAGACGGGCGATTTCTCGGGGAGCTTCCAGGTATGTCGAAAGCCGAATGGGGTTTGAAGCGGACGTGCCAATCGTGCGGTGCGCGTTTCTACGACCTTGCGAAAAGCCCGATCGAGTGCCCGAAATGCGGTGCGGAGTACGATCCGGAAGTGCTGCTGAAGTCGCGCCGCGGCAAAGCGCCGGTCGCAGCGCCGAAGCCCGTGCCGGTCCCCGTCGCCGACGACGTCGACGCGATCGAGCCCGCGGTGGGCGACGAGGCCGAGGAAGAGGATGCGGTCATCGAAGACACTTCGGAACTGGGCGAGGACGAAGAGGACGTCGCCGAGGTCATCGAGAACGTCGAAGACGAGGAACGTTGACCGCCGCGCCGGTTCGGCATAAATAACCGCCTGCACGCCAGCGCGACCCACCCCGCCGGCGACGAATTTCGGGGCCATAGCTCAGCTGGGAGAGCGCCGCAATGGCATTGCGGAGGTCAGCGGTTCGATCCCGCTTGGCTCCACCATTTGACACAAGGGCCTAGCCGGGAACGGCTAGGCCCTTTGTTTGTTTCTACCACCGGTCTATCTTGGAAATGGCGCGTCCTGGCGTCCGACGGCAGCGCTTGCCGCCGAGAGGGCCATCCAGCGAGCCTGGCGACAAGCTTTCAGAATCCAAACGTCACGCGCCCGCGGCGCTACGGGCGCTGGCGGCGAACGGCGTCGCCCCATTGGCCGATTGTGGTCGCCGCTTTGGCGTCGGTCTTTATGCCGATCACCGTGGCGCTCGAAAGATCGACCCCCGTCAGATCGGCTTGCGTAAAGTCGGTGCCGAGCATTTCGGCACCGAGAACTTTTGTGGCGGGCGCCTTGCCGATGACCTTGCCGCCATCGTCGATGAGCTCGGCTTCGGAAAGCCTTGCGCCCGCCATGATTGTGCCGGCGATCGTCGCGTACGACAGATTTGCGCCGGCGAGATCGACCTCGGAGAGATCGGCGCCGTCGAGGCGCGCTTTGAAAAACGAAGCCGACCGCAAATTCGCGCCGCGCAGCAGCGCACCGGAGAGATCCGCCTCTTCAAAGCGCGCGCCGCGCAGATCGAGCCATTGCAGTTTCGCGCCGGCGAGTTTCATCCTGTCGAACACAGCGCGCTCGCCCTTCTTTCCCGCCGTCTCGAGCCATTGGGCGTGCTGGGTTGCGATCCACTGCACCTCCGAGGCCGTGAGGGCCGAGGATTGCGCGAATATCCGGTTCCACTCGTCCTGCACGATTCCGTCGAATTTGGCGCCGGCGGTATTGGCGCCGGCGATCTGCGCGCCGCGCAGGTCGCAGCCGCTCAGCGACGCGCCGCAAAGACGCGCGCCGTTGAGATAGGCGCCGCGAAGATTGGCGCCGTCGAGCTTCGCACCCGAAAGGTCGGCGCCCGCAAGATTGGCGTTCTCGAATTCCGCCTCGCTCAGATCGGCGTCGCGCAGCGAGCATCCGGCAAGACGGGCACCGCTGGCTTTGCCGCGCGCGAAGCGGACATTGTCGAGATTCGCGCCCAGCAGCGCCGTCGGCGTCTCTTGGGTGCCGGTGAAATTCACCTCGCGCAAATCGCAATGCATTAGGCAAACCTGGTGCATCTGCGCACCGCGAAGATCGGCGCTGCGCAAACTGCTGCCGGAGAGATCGGCATCGATCAGAACGACCCCGCGCATATCGGCAAGCGAGAAGTCGCAGGACAGAAAGGCAGCGCTGATGAAAGACGTCCGCTGGAACAGGCCGCCGGAAAGATTGAGATCGCTGACTTCGAATCCGTCGAGTTGCGCGCCGGCCACGTCGAGCCGCATGCCGCCGTCGCGTCCGAACAAGTAGCCGCTGTGCCGTTTGACGAGGTCGGAAAACTCGGTTTTTTCCACTGACTTTATCTACGTGTCCGCATTTTGCGTTGCAGCGTGCTACAGTCCCGAGAAGATCACTCGATCGCTTTCAACCGGAAACAGAGATTAGAGATGTAGAATAAATGTGGGTCTCTCGACAAGACATCGCAACCGTTTGTAATAAAAAATTATCCACGGGAACAACAGCGCCGGCGCGTGATTCGCTGCGCCCCAGCTGGCTCGGCAGGGTCTGCGCCAAACAAGGAACGCGGCGATGGCCTGTCCCGTCGCCAACGCAATCGGCGCGCTTCGAGCGCGGCCATGAAATGGGATTTCTGTGTTTTTGGCCTTGCGGCTTAGGCAGGCTGCCTGCCGGCCTGCGACTGGAAAACTCAATTTTTTCAATATTCTAGATTCCGACGAGATTGACTCAAGATTGCTTCTTCGCTAAAATCTCTACAATTCCCGCTGCAAAAGGGGGAACGCCGTGGGCGAAAAAAACGTCATTCTGCGTCTCGTTTTGACCACGCTCGCCTTCGTGTGCGCGATGGGGGCGCTCGGCTACGTCGTCACGCGCTATCCCGAATTGCTCACGAGCGACACGCTTGCCGTCGTCGACGGCGTTGCGGTCAGCGTGCCCGACGCGCGCAGCACGGGCATCGCCCAAACCTATCGCTGCCGCATGAGCAAAGACTACGTGCTCGAACCCAACTCGAACCGCGTCGCCACCACGCTGCAGACCACGAGCTGCGGCTACGAGGATACGGCGGCGCCGAACTGACGCGGGTCGAATCGAAACGGGCCGAACTGAAGCGGGCCAAACCGAAGCAGGGCCGCGTGCGTCCGTTGCATGGGTAGTTTCCGAGGCTCGCGGCGGCGGCAGCGGCGGCTAGAATTCCAAAGCGTGGTTTCGCGTGCGAGCGCTTTTCGGCCCTCGCGCTTTGCACCCCCGCGCTTTGAACCGCGAAAGGAAGCCCCATGAATCGCCTCGCCGAACTGATCGCGATCGCCGCGGTCGCGATCGCGGCCGCAAATGCGGCCCCCGTCCGTGCGCAGGGCGCCAAACAAACCGTGGGCCTGGCGCAGATCAACCCGGCGACCCTCGCAAGCGGCTATCGCAGTTCGAAAGTGGTCGGCAGCGCCGTCTACAACGAAGCGAACGAGCAGATCGGCAGCATCGACGACCTCATCGTCACGACCAACGACAGCGTGCCCTACGCGATCCTGTCGGTCGGCGGCTTTCTCGGCATCGACAAGCACTATGTGGTCGTCGCAATGAGCGCGCTCGAAGTCGACGGGGCGCGCATGGTTCTGCGCGGCGGCACCAAAGAATCGCTGAAGGCGCTGCCGGGCTACAGCTACGCGAACTAGCGGCGGCCGCGCTCGAGCCCGGCCGCTTTGTTCGCGCGATACCACGCGGCGGTGCGCCGAATGCCTTCCGACAGGCCGATCTTCGGCGCAAAGCCGAGAATCGCTTGCGCGCGCGCCGTGTCGGCCACTTTGCGCGCTTCGCCGGCGGGTTTCGACGCGTCCCAGAACACGTGCGCGGGCCCGCCCCCGACATGGCGCAGAATCGTCTCGACGACTTCGGAGATCGCGTAGCCGCGCCCGCTGCCGAGATTGACGGGCCCCGCCCCGAGGCCTTTTTCGTAGGCCGCCAGCAGCCCGTCGACGGCGTCTTCGACGTAGAGAAAATCGCGCACGGCCGTGCCGTCGCCCCACACGCGCAGCGGCGTTTCGCCCGCCGCCGCGCGCGCGATCAAGGCCGGCACCACGAGGGCCGTTGCGGGATCGAAATCGTCGAACGGCCCGAACGTATTGACCGGCCGCACGACGGCGATGTTGGCAAGGCCGTACTGCACGCCGTACGCCTCGACGAGTTTTTCGGCCATGCGCTTGGACCATGCGACATACTGGTTGGCCGGATGCGGGGCGGCAGACCACGCCAGATCTTCCGCGTAGCGGTCGAGCGGCGGATAGACCGAGACGGTGCTCACATAGACGATGCGCGCAACGCGCGCCCGGCGGGCCGCTTCGAGCGCGTTGAAACAGATCAGCGTGTTGTCGGCCAGCATCGTCGCGGCCTGCGCAATCTGGATGCCGACCGAGCCGCGCTTGCCGGCAAGATGGAAGAGCCCGTCGGCGCCTGAAGCGGCGGCATCGGCAAAGGCCGGGTCCTTGAGATCGCCCAAGCGCAACTCGACTTCGTCCGGCAGCCGCACCGCGGGATTGCGGCTTGCGACCGCGCGCACGCGGGCGCCGCGCGCAAGCAGGCGCGGTATCAAGGCGCGGCCGTAGAGCCCGCTTGCCCCGGTCACCAGAATCGTCTTGTCGGCGTAAAGATCGCTGTCCACGCGCCGCATTGTGCGGCACTTTGCCGGGCGGTGCCACTGCGGCGCGCGCGCCCGGAGTCGGGCGTTCAGTAGATCAGATCGTCTTCGCTGCCGGCCCCGCCCTTCGACAGCACGATTTCGTCCTTGGCGGCGAGTTCCTTGGCGACGGCGACCATCGCGGTCTGCGCTTCGGCCACGTCCTTGCCGCGCACGGGGCCCAACGCTTCGATTTCCTCTTTGAGCATCTTGCCGGCGCGTTCCGACATGTTCGAGAAAAAGAGGTCGCGCACCTGTTCGTTGGCGCCTTTCATGGCGATGGCGAGCTTCGATTTGTCGACCGCGCGCAGCAGCGTCTGCACGCCGCCCGGATCGAGGCGGCCGAGATCCTCGAACTTGAACATGAGCGCTTTGATCTTGTCGGCACTGGCGCGGTTGCGCTCT
>JAIXXA010000102.1 GCA_027490975.1 Rhodospirillaceae bacterium | reverse complement strand
CGCTCGGCCATGCCGATGTTCAAGGCGCTCCAGCTGTGCCCGCAGGCCGTCGTGATCCGCCCCGACATGGCCAAATACGCGGGCGTCTCGCGCCAGGTCCAGGCGATATTCGCCGAAGCCACACCGCTCGTCGAAGCCGTGTCGTTGGACGAGGCCTACCTCGATCTCGGCGGCACCGAGACTTTGCATCGCGCGGCGCCCGCCTTCGTGCTCGCGCGCATCGCCAAGCGCATTGCCGACACGATCGGCATCACCGTGTCGATCGGGCTGTCGTTCAACAAGCTTCTGGCCAAGCTTGCTTCGGAGCTCGACAAGCCGAACGGGTTCGGCGTGGTCGGCCGGGACGAGGCGCGCGCGTTTCTGGCCGCGCGGCCTTTGCGCGTGCTGCCGGGCGTGGGGCCGCGTTTGGCCGAGCGTCTGGCCAGCGACGGCTATGCCGACGTGGCCGCGCTGCAGCGCGCGGGCGGGCGCGAACTTTCGGCACGCTACGGCGAGACGGGGGCGTGGCTCGCGCGCATTGCCGTGGGCGAAGATGCGCGGCCGGTCGAGCCCGAGCGCGACGCCAAAGGCGTTTCGGCCGAGACGACGTTTGCGCGCGACCTTGCGACCCTTGTCGATCTCGAGGCCGAATTGTGGCCGCTTGCCGAAGAGGTGGCCGAACGGCTCAAGCGCCATCACCTCGCCGGCCGCACGGTGCAGCTCAAGCTCAAGACGCGCAGCTTCAAGCTGCTCACGCGCCGCACGACTTTGCCCGGCAGCACGCAGCTTGCCGAGACGCTTTTCAAGGCCGGCCAGAAGCTGCTCGCGGCCGAGGTGCAGCGCGATCCGCGCCAGCTTTACCGGCTCATCGGCATCGGCGCGGCCGAGCTTGGTCCCCCCGGCGGGCCGGCGGCCCAAAGCGATCTGTTTGCCGCGGCTGCACCTACGGTCGACGATCCCAAATCGGCCGCCGTCGAAAAGGCGATGGATGCCGTGCGCGGCAAATTCGGCCGTTCGGCGATCGCAAAAGGGCGGGGGCTCGGCACCGGTTCGGCCCGGCGCGGTCGGCGCGACTTGCCCAAGGTGCCGGAGTGACGTAGGATTCCCTGCTTGAGCGTCGAAAAAACAAGCCGCAAAGCAGGGCGATGACCGCTACGTTGACTCCTCAGGAAATCGTCAAAATTCTCTCGGATCACGAGAAGTTCTTGAACCGCAAGCCGGGCGGCGTGCGCGCCAACCTGACCTTGGCGGACATGCACGGCATCTCGCTCACGCGCGCCAATCTGCGCCAGGCGAAGATGCCTGGCGCCAATCTTTCGCGCTCGGTTCTGGCCGGGGCCGATCTGTCGGAAGCCGATTTGTTCGCGGCCAATCTCGATCGCGCCGATCTGAGTTTGGCCAATCTTTCCAAGACCGACCTGCGCGGCGCCTATCTGCGCGGCTGCCGCATGCGCGGGGCCAATCTGCGCGGGGCCGATCTGCGCGGCGGCACGCTGATGCAGTCGCGGCGCGGCGACGGCATTGCGCTCGTGTCGGCCGATCTGCAGGGCTCGGATCTCGAGCAGGCGATTCTCGCGCGCGCGAACGCGCAGGGGGCCGATCTTTCCAAAGCCAATTTGACCGAGGCCGATTGTTTCGGCGCGCGCCTGACCGGCTGCAATCTCGAAATGGCCACGCTTGCCCGCGCCAATCTCGAGACCGCCAATCTCAAGGGCGCCAACATAATGGGCGCAAGCCTCGTCGGCGCCAATCTGAAGGGCGTGGACTTGACCGGCGCTTTGATCGACGGCGCGGATTTCCGCGACGCGAACATGGTGGGCGCCGTTCTCGTCGGCGTCGATCTTGCGCGCGCCAACACCGAAGGTGCGGCGATGGCCGAGCAGCTCGAAGCGCTCAGCGACGCCGTGCGCATCCAGCTGCGCGACCATCAGCTGTGGATCAAGTCCGAAGGCAAACTCGGCCGGCGCGCCGATTTCACGAAGGCCGATCTCGCCGGCCTCGATTTTTCGGGCGCCAATCTTTCGGGCGCTGCGATGAACGGCGCGGTTCTGCGCGGCGCCAAGCTCGTCAAAACGCAGTTCGTGATGTGCGAGATGGTGGGGGCCGATTTCGCCGAGGCCGACTGCACGGAGGCCAATTTCAACGGCGCCAATCTGAGCCGCATCAACGCGATGGCCGGCGTTTTCGTGCGCGCTTCGCTCGCTCCCGTGAACATGCCGCTGCCCAACGGCCAGCCGTCGGGGCGGTTTTGGCCCGCGAACCTTGCGGATGCGAATTTCCGCAAGGCCAACCTCACGGGCGCGAATCTCAACCGCGCCAACGTGCTCGACGCCGATTTTTCGGATGCGAATCTGCGCGAGGCGAACTTGGCCGACGTCGATCTCACGCTCGCCAAAAGCGAAGGGGCCGACCTCGCCGGCGCCAATACGCGGCGCTAGGGCCGGGCGCTAAGGAACGAGATCGGCGACGAAGGCGGGCAGGGCGAAGCTCGCGCGATGCAATTCCGGCGTGTAGTAGTGCGTTTTGAGGCGTGCGGCGGCGAAGCGCTTTTTGAGCGTGGGAAGTGGCACCTCGGACGCCTTGGCGTCGTCGGTGGCCCAGCCCAGCGCCATGAGCCCGCCATAGTACGAGGGCACGGCCGCCATGTAGAAGCTCGCGACCTTGAAGGCCTTGCGCCGGCGGCGCACGGTCATCGGGATTTCGCCTGGCTGCAGGAACGGCACGCCGTTCTGGTTCACGAGAATGCCGCCCGGCTTGAGGCAGCGCTTGCAGGCCTTGTAGAAGCGCTCGGCGAACAGCACTTCGCCGGGACCGATGGGATCGGTGCTGTCGACGATGATCACGTCGAAGCGCTTGTCGGTCTTGGCGACGAACGCCGCACCGTCGGCGATCACGATGTCGGCGCGCTTGTCGTCGAAGGCACCCGCACTGACCGACGGCATCCATTTGCGGCACATGTCGACGACCGAACGGTCGATTTCGACGAGGGTGGCGGTTTTGACGGCGCGATGGCGCAGCACTTCGCGCAGAATGCCGCCGTCGCCGCCGCCGACGATGAGCACGTGCTGCGCTTTGCCGTGCGCCAGGATCGGCACGTGGCTCATCATCTCGTGGTAGACGTATTCGTCTTTCTGGGTGACCTGCACGACGCCGTCGAGCGCGAGAACGCGGCCGTAGACCGGGTTCTCGAACACGACCACGTCCTGGTGTTCGCTCTGCGCGCGATGCAGGATCTTCGAGACAGCGAAGCTCTGCCGCACCTCGCGATAGAGCTTCTCCTCGAACCAGCCCAGCGCCATCGTCAGGCCATCACGCCGCGGCGGCTCTCGACGATCTGCACCGACGTGGGCGCAAAGGCGCGCTTGATCGCCGGGATCGCCTGGTAGGGATCGCACACGCCGCACATGAAGATGTCGATGGCC
Organism: Rhodospirillaceae bacterium; assembly: GCA_027490975.1. GTDB lineage: Bacteria > Pseudomonadota > Alphaproteobacteria > CACIAM-22H2 > CACIAM-22H2 > Tagaea. The sequence continues at coordinate 9,715 of JAIXXA010000102.1, read as the reverse complement.
GCGTATTCGCGCTCGGGCCAGGTGTGGATCGAGATGTGGCTTTCGGCGAGTACCAGCACGCCCGACAGCCCGGCATTGGGGCCGAAATGGTGGAGATGGCAGTGCAGGATCGTGGCGCCTGCCGTGACGGCCCCTTCGCGCAAGGCGGCTTCGGTGAGCGCACTATCGCCGAGATTCTTGGCGCCCCACAATTCGACGAGCAGATGCGTGCCGGCATACTTGATGCCGTTGCGCTCGATGAAATGGTCTTTGGCGACCGTGGTATCGCTGTTCTGGACCTGGAACGAACGTTCGTGCGCCGCACTCTTGAGAGCTTTGCTGACCGGCATCCGGCTTTCGCCATCGACCACTTTCAAATTGCGCATCGCCGATTTGTTCGCCATTCCTTGCCCACACCTTTCCTATAGCCCTAGACGGAAAAAGGGGCGGCCGACTCTCCATCGACTGCCCCGCGCCATTCTCGTGCCGCTTATTTGGGGCCAATCGGCCGTGGGCGCAAGAAGTTTTTGCCCCCCGTTCAAAAAAATTCATGCAAGTGCTGCCGCCATGCGCGCGGCCGCGCCGCGCCCGGCCTCGATCGTGTGGACGAAAGCGGGTGCGCGGGCCAGTTCCGTGTCGGCGAAAAACCGCGCCACGGCGATGCGTGCGGCGAAAAACGGCGCATTGTCGGCCCCGCTGCGCAGGCGCCGGCTGGCCTCGGCAGCCCCTTTGGCGAGGAGAGCCCCGCCGGCGACGATCCCAAACAGCTCGAGATAGGGGACCGCGACGGCACCCACGGCCGACACGTCGTGCTTGGCGTTCGCGACGACAAACGCGGTTGCCCGGCCGAGCGCTTCGCGCGCGGGCCCGAGGAGGTTTGCGATCGCGGCAAGATCGGCATCGCCGCTTGCGGCCAGCACGGCTTCGATGGCTGCGACTTCGTCCGCAAAGGCGTGGGCGGCTGCCCCGCCGTCGCGGGCCACCTTGCGGAAGGCCAGATCGTTGGCCTGGATGCCGTTCGTACCTTCGTAGATCGGCAGGATGCGCGCATCGCGATAATGCTGGGCCGCCCCCGTTTCCTCGACGAAGCCCACACCGCCATGGATCTGCACGCCGGTGGACGCGACTTCGACGCCGATGTCGGTTGCCCACGCCTTCACGACCGGGGTCAGCAGATCGACGCGCAATTGGTGCGCGTGCCGCAACGCCGGGTCTTGCGCGCGGGCGGCCAGATCGAGCGACAGATGCGCGCTGTAGGCAAGCGCGCGCGCCGCTTCGATCTTCGTTTTCATGTCGAGGAGCATGCGCTGCACGTCGGCGTGGCGCGCGATCGGGACGGCTTCGTGCGACGCGCCGTCCGCCGCACGCCCCTGCACGCGCGAATGGGCATAGGCGTGCGCCGCCTGGTAGGCGCGTTCGGCGATCGCAATGCCCTGCAGGCCGACCGTGAGGCGCGCATTGTTCATCATCGTGAACATGCATTCGAGCCCGCGCCCTTCCGCGCCGATGCGCCAGCCGACGGCACCGCCGTCGTCGCCGAACGCCATCACGCAGGTGGGCGAAGCATTGATGCCGAGCTTGTGCTCGAGCGACACGCAGCGCAGATCGTTGCGCCGGCCGTTCGGCAGGAACTTCGGCACCAGAAACAGCGACACGCCCTTGGGGCCGGGCGGGGCGTCGGGCACACGTCCGAGCACCATGTGCACGATGTTCTCGGCCATGTCGTGCTCGCCGTAGGTGATGAAGATCTTGGTGCCGACGATGCGATAGGCGTCGCCGAGCGCGCCGTCGTTGGCGGCATCGCGCCGCGCGCGGGTTTTGAGCGCCCCCACATCGGAGCCCGCCTGCGGCTCGGTGAGGTTCATCGTTCCCGTCCATTCGCCGGACACGAGCTTGGCCAGATACGCGTCCTTCTGGCCCTGGCTGCCATGGTGGGCCAGAAGCTCGACCGCCCCTTGCGTGAGCAGCGGGCACAGGCTGAAGGACAACGAGGCCGCCTGCCACATTTCCTGAACCGCGACGGCCACACTCCACGGCAGATCCTGGCCGCCGTAGGCGCTGTCGAAGGGCAGCGCGTTCCAGCCATTGTCGACATAGCGGCGATAGGCCGCAACGAAACCGGGGGCGGTGCGCACCACGCCGTTTTCGAGCGCCGCTCCCGCCCGGTCGGCCGGCCAATTCAGCGGGGCGATTTCGCGGCCTGCAAAATCGGCGGCCGCGTCGAGAATCTGGGTCAGCGTTTCGCCGTCCGGCATGCCGCCCGGCGTGGCGCCGAGCGCCTCCAAGCCGGCACTTGCTTCCATGGCAAAACGCATCTCGGCAACGGGCGCGCGATAGCTCATGCCGCGCTGTCCGAAATAGGCGACATCAGGCGACGGCAGGCGACCATCGGCGACCTTTGCAACCTATAATCAAGCTGCTGATTCCGCACGAGAAAACCCCGAAAATGGGGGCGCCGTAACCGCAATTCCGCTGTCGCCAAAACCACGTCGTTTGATCCTTTTTTGCCGCCGACCAGCCGACAAAAAGCATAGCAGAACAGACGTAGAATTTCCAGCCCCGGCCCGACCGCAGAGCGCCCCTCAGCGGAACAGGCCGAGCAGTACGGTCGGCTGTTGGTTGGCGATCGCAAGCGACTGGATGCCGAGCTGCTGGCGCACCTGCTGCGCTTGGACGAGGGCCGAAGCTTTGCCGATATCGGCATCGACGATGGCGCCAAGGCCGGTTGTGGTCGCGTCCACGATCGCGTTCACGAAATTCGACTGCAGCGACAGCGTGCGCGTATCGGCCGCACTGGCGCCGAGCGAGGTCGCGACGGCCTGCTGGAAGGTCGACAGATCGTTGAGCGCGGTTGCCGATGCCGATGCCGATGTGATGGCGGCCGCCCCCGTGAAGGTGGTGAAGGCTGCGCCGACCGACGATTGGCTCGAGATGGTGAGCGTGGCGGCGTTCGTGTCGGCGAGGAACGTCTTGCTTGCGGAGCCGGCCGACAGAAGATTGACGCCGTTGTAGTTGGCCTGCGCGATGAAGTTGCTGATCTGCGAGGTCAACGCGTTGTAGTCGCCGGTGTAGATCGTGCGTTGGTCGTTCGAGATCGAGCCGTCGGCAAGCTGCGTGATCTTGGCCTGCATGTTGCCGATCAGATCGGAGATGTTGGTGAGGGCGGCTTGCGTGACCGAGCCAAGACCCGCGCCGCTCGCGAGCGACCCCTGGATGGCCGTATAGGCCTGCAGATTGGCGCGAATGCCCTGGGCCACCGAAAAAGTGGAGGCATCGTCCGCCGCGTCGGCGACGCGGTAGCCGGTCTGCATCTGTTTGGAGGCTGAATTGAGCGAGGCTTGCGTCAATCGCAGCGAGGCGAGGGCCGTATAGGCCCCCACATTCGTATTGATGGAATTCGCCATTTGGTTGGTCCCTTTCTGGCCGGTGCGTTGTCGGCTTCTGCCGACGCCGGTTCTGCGCGTTTCGCACTCGGCAGGGCATCAGCCCCGCCAGGCGCGCCGACTTCGCCAAGTCCGCGCAAAATCGGTTGCAACCAGAATGAACTATTCTCGAATGCAACTCAAGCAAAACCGCAAAATTTGCAGCAAAAAAATACACATAATATAGTTAATAACCTAAAGTCGCATAATGCAAATAATCCACCGCCTCGAATCGCAAATCGGGATGCGGAAACGCGCGCGATTCCGGAAAACCGCGCGCGTTTGCCGCCCGCATCCCTTACCGGAACAGCCCGAGCAGCACGGTGGGCTGCTGGTTGGCGATCGCAAGCGACTGGATGCCGAGCTGCTGGCGCACCTGTTGGGCCTGCACGAGGGCCGACGCCTTGCCGATGTCGGCATCGACGATGGCGCCGAGCCCGGTTGTGGTCGCGTCCACGATCGCGTTCACGAAGTTCGACTGCAGGGCCAGCGTGCGCGTTTCGGCCGCGTTGGCGCCGAGCGAAGTTGCGACCGCTTGCTGGAAAGTCGACAGATCGTTGAGCGAGTTCGCCGACGCCGACGCGGACGTGACGACGGCGCCGGTGGTGAAGGTCGTAAACGCCGTGCCGACGGCCGCCTGCGTCGAGATGGTGAGCGTGGTCGCGTTGGTGTCGGACAGAAAGGTTTTGCTGGCCGACCCGGTCGAAAGCAGATTCACGCCGTTGTAGTTGGCTTGGGCAATGAAGTTGCTGACCTGCGAGGTGAGCGCGTTGAAGTCGGCCGTGTAGATGGTGCGCTGGTTGGCCGAGATCGAACCGTCGGAAAGCTGCGTGATCTTGGCCTGCAGATTGCCGATCAGGTCCGAAATGTTCGTGAGCGCCGCTTGCGTGACCGAACCGAGGCCCACGCCGCTGGCAAGCGAGCCTTGGATGGCCGTATAGGCCTGCAGATTGGCGCGAATGCCCTGCGCCACCGAGAAGGTCGAGGCATCGTCCGCCGCGTCGGCGACGCGGTAGCCGGTCTGCACCTGCTTGGAGGCGACATCGAGGGCGGTTTGCGTGACGCGCAGCGACGCAAGTGCCGTATACGCGCCAACGTTCGTGTTGACGGAATTCGCCATAGGTCTGGTCCCTTTCTGGTCGTCGCGGTTCGGCTTCTGCCGAATCCGATCTCTTGCGCTTCGTACAATCCAGGGATAGATCCTGGACTATCCGCCGGCTTCGCCAAGCCCGCAGGAAACCAGACATTCATACTTTGCGGCAATATTAAGAATAGATCAAGAAAAATCGGCATTGACTCGCAGTTTTTTGCCGCAACCTCAGATTTTTTCTGTCGTGCCGACCTTTAAAATGGACAGGCGGCTGCGGCCGCTCGTGCGACGACGACGAAAGCCTATTGCAAGCTCAGATTATGCCGCTTCGCCTCAGCGGAACAGGCCGAGCAGGGCGCTCGGCTGCTGGTTGGCGATCGACAGCGACTGCACGCCGAGCTGCTGGCGCACCTGCTGGGCTTGGACGGCGGCCGCGGCGCGCCCGATATCGGCGTCGACGCTGGCGCCGAGGCCGGTCGCGACGGAATCGACGACCGTGTTGATGAAGTTCGACTGCAGCGTCAATGTGCGCACTTCCGAGGCGTTGGCGCCGAGCGACGTCGAGACCGCCTGCTGGAAGGTGGACAGCGACCCGAGGGCGGCCGCCGCATCCGATGCGCTTGCGACGCTTGCGGCCCCGGTGAAGGTCGTGAAGGCCGCATCGACCGAAGATTGCGCCGACAAGGTCAGCGTCGTCGCATTGGTGTCGCTGAGGAAGGTCTTGGCGGCCGAACCCGCCGAGAGAAGATTGCTGCCGTTGTAGTTCGCCTGGCCGATGAAATTCGCGACCTGGGAGGTCAGCGCGTTGAAGTCGCTTGTGTAGATTGTGCGCTGGGCGGCGGAGATCGATCCGTCGGACAGCTGCGTGATCTTGGCCTGCAGGTTGCCGACGAGATCCGAAACGCTGGTGAGGGCGGCTTGCGTGACCGCACCCAAGCCCGCACCGTTGGCAAGCGAGCCTTGCACGGCCGTGTAGGCCTGCAGATTGGCGCGAATGCCCTGCGCGACCGAAAAAGTGGAGGCGTCGTCCGACGCGTCGGCAACGCGGTAGCCGGTCTGGACCTGCTTGGAGGCCGTATCGAGAGTTGTCTGCGTCGTTCGCAGCGACGACAATGCGACATACGCCGCAGCATTGGTATTGACGGAGTTCGCCATCGAACCGGTCCCTTCTGGTCAAGCGCATCCTCGACTTCTGTCGAGACCGGGGCCTCCTGTTTTCGGCCGTTCTGCGGGTTTCCCCGGCATTGCGGCTACCTGTTTTGCGACGAAAACAGAACCCCAGCAGGATTACGCTAGCAAATTCTCAAGGCCGTTTCAAGCACTTTTTCTAATGTTGGCTTTTCGGCGGGACCGGCCCAGCCCCCATTGCCCCGCCGCGCGAACTCAATCGATTCCGGGCACGACTTTGCCGGGGTTAAGAATGTTGTTGGGGTCGAAACTGCGTTTGAGCGTGCGCATCATTTCGAGCGCCACGGGGTCTTTGTAGCGCACGAGATCGGCGCGCTTGAGCTGGCCGATGCCGTGTTCGGCCGAGATCGATCCCGAAAGTTCGGCGACGAGATCGTGCACCGCATCGTTCATCGTGTGGCGCAGCGCCATGAACGCGTCGCGGTCGCCGCCTGCGGGCTGGCTCACGTTGAAATGGATGTTGCCGTCGCCGGCGTGGCCGAAGGCGCACACGCGCGCGCCCGGCACCATCGCTTCGCACAAAGCCGTTGCGCGCGCGAGGAACGTCGGCACGGCCGAAACGGGCACCGACACGTCGTGTTTGATGGACCCGCCCTCGTGTTTCTGCGCCTCGGTCATGCTCTCGCGCAATTTCCACAAAGCTTTGCGCTGCGCGTCCGAGCTCGCGACGGCCGCGTCGAGCACGAGGCCGTCTTCGAGGGCGCGTTCGAGCAGGCGCTCGACCATGTTTTTGAGGGCACCGCCGATGTCGCCCGACGCGAATTCGATCAGCACGTACCAGGCGTGTTTTTCGGCCAGCGGATCGACCGTGCTCGGAATATGGGCAAGCACGAAGTCGAGGAGGCGGCGCTGCGTGAGCTCGAAGGCAACGCAACTTCCGCCGCTCTGGCTCTTGGCGCGCTGCAGCAATTCGATCGCGGCTTCGGGCGAAGGGACGGCGACGAAGCAGGTCTGCGTTTCGCGCGGTGCCGGGAAGAGTTTGAGAACGGCCGCGGTCACGATGCCGAGCGTGCCTTCCGCTCCCAAGAAGAGCTGCTTGAGGTCGTAGCCCGTATTGTCTTTGCGCAGGCCCTTCAGCGACGACCACACGCGCCCGTCGGCCAGCACGACTTCGAGCCCCAGCACGAGGTCGCGCGCCATGCCGTAGCGCAGCACGCCGATCCCGCCGGCATTCGTCGAAAGATTGCCGCCGATCTGGCACGTCCCCTCGGCGGCCAGCGATAGTGGGAACAGCCGGTCGGCGGCGGCGGCGGCGTTTTGGATGTTGGCCAAAATACACCCGGCTTCGACGGTAATCGTGTCGTTGGCGGCATCGAGGCTGCGGATCCTGTTGAGCCGCTGCAGCGACAGCACGATCTCGGTTCCGGTTGCATGCGGAATGCCGCCGCCAACCAGCCCCGTATTGCCGCCTTGCGGGACGACAGCGATGCCCGACGCATTGCATTCGGCAAGAATTTCAGAAACTTGGGCCACGCCGGCGGGGCGCAGAACGGCCGCCGCACGGCCCACGAACAGGCCGCGTTCTTCCTTTTCGAAACGCACCATGTCGGCGCGATTTTCGATCCAGCCGCCGGGGCCGACGATGGCGCGCAAACGTGCCAGATTGTCGTCCGAGGGCGCGGGCGAAGTGGGGCGGGAATCGTCGGGCGGCGGGCTCATAAAATTTCTCGCGGTCGATTGCATTTCACACTGGCGTATCGCGGTACGAAAAATTATACTCTTTTCCAGTGGCGAGCCAGACTGCGTTGGAGGTTCGCCGACCGAAATCGCTTTCGTGTGCTAGTTGGCTTTCGAGTCGACGGCGCGCGATCTGGGCCGTCGCTCCGGGGGGTGCGACGGCCCTTTGATTTTCCGGCCGCTATTTTTTCGTTCGGCCCGCGACCATGTGTGCCACGAGCGTGAGGCTCGCAAGGGCCGCCAAGGTCAGCGGCAAGCCGTCGCGCGGGGCGAACTCGAGTGCGGCGCCGATCAGCACCGGCCCCAGCGTGCCGCCGAGCGTGTAGCCGAATACGATCGCGGACGTGGCGCGCATCAAGGCGGCACCCGAGAAGCCGTGGCCGACCTGGATCATCGCGAGCGTGTAGAGCATGCCGCCGACCCCGCCCCACACGACCGCAACCATCAGCGCGCCGGCCGCATCGGTCGCCAGCACGGGGGCCGCAAACGACACGACGATCAGAAGTCCCAGGCCGCCGCGCACGACATGCGCGAGCTTCATATGGTCGGACAGCCAGCCGGCCGGATACTGCGCCGCGAACGAGCCGAGCCCCAACGCGGCCGAAAACATCGCGGCCGCGTTGATGCTGAGGCCGAGTGTGACGCCCCAGTAGCTGCCGATGCCCGAGAGGCCCACTTCGAACGCGCCGCCGACCGTCGCGGCGATGAGGGCGGCCGAGGCCACCGCGAGCACGGGGCCGAAGCCCGGCTCGTTGCGGCGCCCGTCATGCGCGCGCGGCGTGGGCTTGAGGCCGATCGAAAAAAGCCAAGCGGCAAACCACAGGCCGCAACCTGCGAAGGCCGGCAGGTCGCTGGCCGGATCGAACAGCAGCAGGATGAGCGGGCCGATCGCGAACGAGGCCCCCATGAACGTCTCGTAGAACCCGACCACGCGCCCGCGGCGGTCGGAGGGGGCGATGTCGGCGACCCAGGCCTCCGACACAATCCAGCGGAACGCGCCCGAAAAACCCATCGCAAGATTGGCAACGCACCACAGCGCGTAGTCGTCGCTCAACGCGAAGACCAGCGGCATCGGGAAGGCCACAAACGCGCCGCCCACGAACAGCCGGTCGCCGCCGAAGCGCTTGACGCAGGTTTCCACGAACGGCGCCGTCAGCAGCACGGCAAGCCAGGGCAGGGCCGAGAACACGCCGATCGCGGTCGCCGAATAGCCGAGCGCTTCGAGCCGGATCGCCGTGTAGGGGATCATCGACGAGAAGCCGACGACCGAGGCGACACCCGAGGCGCCGATGCGCCAGAGGTCTTTCGAAACCGGTTCCGGGGGGTGCGCGGACATAGGCGGCCTTGTAAAGTGCCGGGTGGACAAACAGAAGGATTCATTTATGGCGGTTTGGCGCGCGATGACGGCGGACGACGCGGCCTTTGCAGCCGAGCTCGGGCTCGCCCTTTATCCGCTTCTGCCCGAGAGCGTTTCGTCTTTTGCGGCGAAGTTTGCGGCCGCACCCGAAGCGTGCCGCGTCGCCTATGCCGAGGACGGCGCACGCGTGGGCTACTGCGTGGCGTTGTGGGCCGAGCTTGGCCGGCCGCCGCAACTCGACGACGCGGCTTACGCGCCGCGCATGCGCGCGTGTCTGCATCTGCACGATCTCGCTCTTGCGCCGTCGGCGCGCGGGCAGGGGCTGGTGGCGCAAGCGGTCGCCCATCTGCGCCGCGTTGCGGGCGATCTGCCGCTCACCCTGGTGGCGGTCAACGGTTCCGCACCGATGTGGCGCCGCTTCGGTTTTGTGGAAGTTCCGGGTGCTGCCGCGAGCTACGGCGCGGATGCGCTCTATATGCGCCGCGATCCTTAGCGCGGCGCAGCGGCGCGCGCGAGACGGTCGCGGATCGCCGCACCCAGGCCCGTCGCCGGAATCGGCGCGACCGCGATGGTTTTGATGTGCGCGCGGTCGAGCGTTTGCAGATAGCCGAAGAGATTGCGTGCTGCTTGCGCCAGATCGCGCGCGGGCGACAGGCTCAAGGCCGGGATGTCGGGCCTTAGTTTCGGCAGGGCCCCGAAACCGAGATACGCCTCGCCCGGCCGCGCATCCGTTGCGTCGAGGCGCATTCGCGCGCGCGGCGCATAGTGGCTTTTGAGCATGCCGGGCGCTTTGATCGCCGTGCCGGCGCGCGCAAGTTTGCCGATCAAAGCTTCGATCGCGGCCCGCGCAATGCCGCCCTCGCGCAGCAGCGTCGCGCGCGCGGTGCTGAGATCGACGATCGTCGATTCAAGCCCCACGCGGCACGGGCCCCCGTCGAGCACCAGATCGACGCGCGCCCCCAGCCCCAGCCGCACGGCCTGTGCGGTCGTCGGCGACAGGCG
>JAIXXA010000142.1 GCA_027490975.1 Rhodospirillaceae bacterium | reverse complement strand
CGAGCTGATCATCGGCGACCGTCAGACCGGCAAGACCGCCATCGCCATCGACACCTTCCTGAACCAGAAGCCGATCAACCAGGGCGATGACGAGAGCAAGAAGCTCTATTGCATCTACGTCGCCATTGGTCAGAAGCGTTCGACCGTCGCCCAGATCGTCAAGACCCTGGAAGACGCCGGCGCGCTGGAATACTCCATCGTCGTCGCCGCCACCGCGTCGGAGCCCGCGCCGCTCCAGTTCCTCGCTCCCTACACGGGCGCGGCGATGGGCGAGTATTTCCGCGACAACGGCATGCACGCCCTGATCGTGTACGACGATCTGTCCAAGCAGGCCGTCGCCTACCGTCAGATGTCGCTGCTGCTCCGTCGTCCGCCCGGTCGCGAAGCCTACCCCGGCGACGTGTTCTACATCCACTCGCGCCTGCTGGAGCGCGCCGCCAAGATGGGCGACGCGCATGGCAACGGCTCGCTGACCGCTCTGCCGGTCATTGAGACCCAGGCGGGCGACGTGTCGGCCTACATCCCGACCAACGTGATCTCGATCACCGACGGCCAGATCTTCCTCGACACCGACCTGTTCTATAAGGGCATTCGCCCTGCCATCAACGTCGGTCTGTCGGTGAGCCGCGTCGGCTCCGCCGCGCAGATCAAGGCGATGAAGCAGGTCGCCGGCAAGATCAAGCTCGAGCTCGCCCAGTATCGCGAAATGGCGGCGTTCGCGCAGTTCGCCTCCGACCTCGACGCATCGACGCAGAAGTTGCTCGCGCGCGGTGCGCGCCTGACCGAGCTCCTCAAGCAGGCGCAATACTCGCCGATGCCGGTCGAAGAGCAGGTCGTTTCGATCTTCGCGGGCGTCAACGGCTATCTCGACGGGATCGAGGTCAAGAACGTGGGCAAGTTCGAAGCCCAGTTCATGTCCGCGATCAAGGCCAAGCACGCCGACATTCTCGACGCCGTGCGCAACGACCGCGAAATCAAGCCCGACACGGACAAGAAGCTCCGCGGCGTGCTCGAAGCCTTCGCCAAGACGTTCGCCGCCTGATCCGACAGGGCTAGAAGAGCAAGCAATGGCCACTCTCAAAGCACTTCGGATGCGGATCGCGTCGGTCAAGTCGACGCAGAAGATCACGTCCGCCATGAAGATGGTGGCGGCGGCCAAGCTGCGCCGCGCGCAGGAGCAGGCCGAAGCCGCCCGCCCCTACGCGCTGCGCATGGGCCGCATGCTGGGTTCGCTCGCGGCCTCGATGACGGCGGGGGCGGGTGCGCCCAAGCTGCTCGCAGGTACGGGTGCGGACAAGGTGCATCTGCTTGTCGTCGCCACGTCCGACCGCGGTCTGTGCGGCGGCTTCAACTCGACGATCGTGCGCCTCGTGCGCAGCGACATCCGCAAGCTCCAGGCCGAAGGCAAGACCGTGAAGCTTCTGTGCGTGGGCCGCAAGGGCCGCGAGCAGCTGCGCCGCGACTACGCCAATCTGATCGTCGGTTCGATCGACGAACTCAACCGCAAGCGCCTCTCCTTCGCCGATGCCACGCGCGTGTCGGACAAGGTGCTGGCGATGTTCGACGCGGGCGAATTCGACGTGTGCGCCTTCTACTATGCGCGCTTCAAGTCGGCGATTTCGCAGGTGCCGACGCGCCTGCAGCTCGTTCCGTTCGTGCCGAGCGAAGCGCCGGCCAACGACACGGGCGCTTCCTATGAATACGAGCCCGAAGAAGGCGAAATCCTTGCGGCTCTCCTGCCGCGCAATCTCGCGGTCCAGGTCTATGGCGGGCTTTTGGAGAACGGCGCTTCCGAACAGGGCGCGCGCATGTCGGCGATGGACAGCGCCACGCGCAACGCCGGCGACATGATCAAGAAACTTACGCTCAACTACAACCGCTCGCGCCAGGCCTCGATCACCAAGGAACTGATCGAGATCATCTCCGGCGCCGAAGCCGTCTGATTCACCAGGAGCAGCAACAATGGCGAACAACAATGTCGGCCGCATCGTCCAGATCACGGGTGCCGTCGTCGACGTGCGTTTCGAAGGGGAACTCCCCAAGATTCTGAACGCGCTCGAAGTGCAGAACCAGGGCAAGAAGCTGGTTCTCGAAGTGGCCCAGCATCTCGGCGAACAGACCGTCCGCACGATCGCGATGGACACGACCGACGGCCTCGTGCGCGGCAACGAAGCCGTCGATACCGGCAACGCGATCGCGATGCCGGTCGGCCCCGAAACGCTCGGGCGCATCATCAACGTGATCGGCGAGCCGATCGACGAGCGCGGCCCCATCGGCAACAAGCGCACGCTGCCGATCCACCGCCAGGCGCCGGCCTTCATCGACCAGTCGACGGAAGCCGAAATTCTGGTCACGGGCATCAAGGTCATCGACCTGCTCGCCCCGTACGCCAAGGGCGGCAAGATCGGCCTGTTCGGCGGTGCAGGCGTGGGCAAGACCGTGACGATCATGGAGCTCATCAACAACGTCGCGAAGGCCCATGGCGGCGTGTCGGTGTTCGCAGGCGTCGGCGAGCGCACGCGCGAAGGCAACGACCTCTACCACGAAATGATGGAATCGGGCGTCATCAAGACCGACGGTCCGGGCTCCAAAGTGGCGCTCGTTTACGGCCAGATGAACGAGCCGCCGGGTGCCCGCGCGCGCGTCGCCCTGTCGGGCCTCACGGTCGCCGAGTATTTCCGCGACGAAGAAGGCCAGGACGTGCTGTTCTTCGTCGACAACATCTTCCGCTTCACCCAGGCCGGCGCCGAAGTGTCGGCGCTGTTGGGCCGCATTCCCTCGGCCGTCGGCTACCAGCCGACGCTGTCGACCGACATGGGCGCGCTGCAGGAGCGCATCACCTCGACGAAGAAAGGCTCGATCACCTCGGTGCAGGCCATCTACGTGCCCGCCGACGACTTGACCGACCCTGCTCCCGCCACGTCGTTCTCGCACTTGGACGCCACGACCGTGCTGTCGCGCCAGATCGCCGAGCTCGGGATTTTCCCGGCCGTCGACCCGCTCGACTCGACCTCGCGTATGCTCGACCCGCGCGTCATCGGCGAAGAGCACTACCAGGTTGCCCGCGACGTGCAGAAAGTGCTGCAGAGCTACAAGTCGCTGCAGGACATCATCGCCATTCTCGGGATGGACGAATTGTCGGAAGAAGACAAACTCGTCGTGGCGCGCGCGCGCAAGATCCAGCGCTTCCTGTCGCAGCCGTTCCACGTGGCCGAAGTCTTCACCGGCACGCCGGGCGTGCTCGTGAAGCTCGAAGACACGATCAAGGGCTTCAAGGAAATCGTCCAGGGCAACTGCGACGACATGCCGGAAGCGGCCTTCTACATGGTCGGCACGATCGACGAAGCCCGCGCCAAGGCGCGCAAGATGGCCGCGGAAGCGGCCTAACCGGAAGAGGCGTCGCCGTCCCATGGCCGACAAGACGAAGTTCGAACTGGTCGCACCCGAACGCCTGCTCGCGTCGCTCGACGTGGACATGGTCGTGGTTCCGGGCACCGAAGGTGATTTCGGCGTGATGGCGGGCCATGCGCCCGTCATCTCGACCTTGCGCATCGGCACGATCGACGTGTGGAACGGCGGGACCGTCACCGATCGCATTTTCGTGGCCGGCGGCTTCGCCGAGGCCTCGGCCGAGCGCGTGACGGTGCTGGCCGACGAGGCGACGCGCCTCGCCGACATCGACAAGGCGGTCGTGGGCAAGGAAATCGAGTCCTTGCGCGCCAAGCTCGGTGCCGCCACCGAGGACGGCGAACGCCGCGGCATTGCCGCGCGCATCGAGATCGCAACCGCGAAACTCGCGGCCGTCTAAAAGACCCCACAGCGCGTTTTTTCGGGTCCGCCGTACTCGGCGACGTTGGCTTCTATTTCCTGGCGCACGTTTTGCTTGTGAAAGTGCGCTCGTGTGTTGTTTCGCACCGTATGCGGGCTCTTGCGAGGAGGAGAAATGGCTGAACCGGAACGTATCGTCGCGCTGTCGCAGAATGTGGGCAAAATCGCCGCCGCGAAGATAGGCGAAATCAACAAAATCACCGCGAGCGTCAAGATCCTCGCCCTGAACGCGATGATCGAGGCAGCGCGCGCAGGCGAAGCCGGGCGCGGCTTCGCGGTCGTCGCAAACGAGGTCAAAGAGGTTTCCGAGGCGGTCGCGCGCATTTCGCAGGCGCTGTCGCGCGATCTGGCTGCCGCGACCGACGAACTGGTGACGCTCGGCTCGCGCATGGTGGCGAATATGCGCGGCCAGCGCCTTGCCGATCTGTCGCTCGCGATGATCGACGTGATCGACCGCAATCTCTATGAACGTTCGTGCGACGTGCGCTGGTGGGCGACCGACCCGGCTTTGGTGGCCGCTCTCGAGATGGCCACGCCCGATGCGACGGCGTTTGCGAGCCGGCGCCTCGGCGTCATCCTCGACGCCTACACGGTCTATCTCGATCTGTGGGTGGCCGACGCCAACGGCAATGTCGTGGCGTCGGGACGCCCGGGCCGTTTCCACGCCGCGGGCACGAACGTGGCGGGCGAAAGCTGGTTCCGCCAGGCGATGGCAACGCACAGCGGCAACGACTATGCGGCCCTCGACGTGGCGCGCAACGCGATGCTCGACCGGCGTGCCGTTGCGACCTATTCAACGGCCATCCGCGCGAACGGCCGGGCCGACGGCAAAAGTCTGGGGGCCATCGGCATTTTCTTCGACTGGGAGCCGCAGGCCAAAGCCGTCGTCGACGGGGTGCGCGTGGCGCCCGAAGAGCGCAACCGCACGCGCTGCCTGCTGGTCGATTCGCACGGCCGCGTCATCGCGGCGTCGGACGGGCGCGGCGTGCTCGACGAAACGTTCGCGCTGAAGGCCGAAGGCCAGCCAAGCGGCGCCTATCAGATGCCGGACGGCACGATGGTCGGTTTCGCGCTGACGCCGGGCTACGAAACCTACAAAGGCCTCGGCTGGTACGGCGTCGTTCTGCAAACGCCGCAAACCGAATAGGGTCGCCGCCGAACCGCGCGGCCCTTTTTCCGCTCAGTCCGCGGCACTTGCGGCGTGGCGGATGCCGAGTTCGAGGGCGGCGCGCAGATCGCCCATTTTGATCGGTTTGGTGACGACGGCATCCATGCCGGCGGCGAGATATTCGGCGCGTTCGTTGTCCATCGCGTGTGCCGTCAGCGCCACGATCGGAATGCGTGCTTTGGGGCCGGCGGCCGCCCGGATATGGCGCGTGGCGGTGACACCGTCCACTTCCGGCATCTGGATGTCCATCAAGATCAGGTCGAAATCGTGCTGCCGCCACAGCACCAGCGCTTCGGCGCCGTTTGCCGCGAACGTCACGGAGTGGCCGAGGCTTGCGAGCAAATACTTGATAACCGTTCGATTCACTTCGTTGTCTTCGGCCGCCAGCACGTCGAGCTTCGGCCCCGCTGCCGGACCCGCAAGAAGATCGGTCGTTGCCGCCGGCACGTCGAACTGCACGTCCGCCGTGCGCTGGCGCAGCGGATCGACCGGCAGGCGCAGCGTGAAGGTGGAACCCAGGCCATGCGTCGAGACGACCTCGATGTCGCCGCCCATCGTACGCGCAAGCTGGCGCGCGATCGCAAGGCCGAGACCCGAGCCGCCATAGCGGCGGGTAAGCGAGTTGTCTGCTTGGCTGAAGCGGTTGAACAGCGACGGCAGCGACTCGGCCGGGATGCCGATGCCGGTATCGGCGACCGCGATCGAAAGCTCGAAGCGCCCGTTCTCGGCCGGCGTTGCGGCGACCTCGATCGTGACGGCGCCGTGGTCGGTGAATTTGACGGCATTGCCGAGCAGGTTCAGCAGGATCTGGCGCAAGCGCGCGGGATCGGTGCGCACCTGCGGCGGTAGGTCGGGGGCGAAGTTCGCGCTCACGCCGATATTCTTGCCGGCGGCTGCCCCGCTCATCAGTGCCACGAGCTGATCGACGATCTGGCGCACGTCGCATGCGGCGGCTTCGACGCGCATGGCGCCAGCCTCGAGCTTCGAATAGTCGAGCACGTCGTTGACCACGGCGAGCAGAATGTCGGCCGACCGGCTGACGATTTCGACATAGCGCGTCTGCACCGGATCGAGCGGCGTTTTGGAAAGCAGATCGATCATCGCCACGACGCCGTTCATCGGCGTGCGGATCTCGTGGCTCATCGTCGCTAGGAACGAGGATTTGGCCTGGCTTGCCGCCTCGGCTTGGGATTTGGCGTGGCCAAGTTCGGCCAGAAGCGTTTCCTTGCTGCGATTGGCGGCGACGAGTTCCTGCTGCTCCCGGCTCAGCCGCTCGGCCATCGCGCGGCGTTGTTCGGCAAGGTCCGCCAAAGCGGCCGTTTGGCGACGCTGCACGCGGTCGGCCCGCCAAACGAGGATGCACAAGGCTCCGTAGAGAACGAGCAGGATCGGCGCAAGTGCTGCCGCGAGCAGCAGCAGCCGCTCGCGCGACTCGGCGACCACCTCCGTCTGGTCCGCGTAGAATTCGAGTACGCCCTCGATCGTGCCGTCGGCGGCCCGGATCGGCACGTAGGTGCCGAGAATGTAGACATTGCGGCGCGGCCCGTCATAGCCGTTCATCTGCTCGCGGAAGTCGAGCGCGCTGCCGACGATGCCGCGGCGGGCATTTTCATAAGGCGGCTGGGCCGTCTTGTCCTGGCCGATTTCGGCGAATTCGGACGAGTAGATCGCACGTCCGCGCAGATCGTAGAGCTTGACCTTGAGCAGATCGGTGCCGGCCAGAAAACCGCGCAGGAACTCGTCGATGGTGCGCGTCTGCGGCCGCGTTCGCAGCATTTCGGCGCTTGCATCGGCTTGGCCGAGCACGTCGCTGCGGATCTGCGGCCAAACCGAATTGGTGAAGGCTTGGGCGACGACTTCGGCCGAATGCGTGCCGGCGCGCACGACGGCCGATTCGGCAAAGCGATTGGCCGCCAGCACGATCGCGCCGAGAGCGAGTGCGATCAACACGAATGCGATTGCCGCGAAGCGCTGAACCATCGAACCAGCCTGTTTTCGCAATGGAGCTGAAAACAAGTTTTTCTAACGTCTTTTGGCGCCAACGCCTATTGCTTTGTCCTGAAATCGGCGTGCCGGCAAAATGCCTGCGATTTGGCCCGTGTTTCAAGGGGGTTGCGATGCGGCAAAAAGTGCGGTCGTCGGCACCGCTTTCGACCGGTTTTGCGCCGTTGGCGCGCGCGGATGCGCAGCTCCTGGTCTTGGGAACCCTGCCGGGTCAGGCGTCGCTTGCCGCCAGCCGCTATTACGCGCACCCGCAAAACGCGTTCTGGCCCATTCTGGCCGCCCATTTGGGGGTCGATGCCGCCGCCCCGTACGCGACGCGGATTGCGGCTCTTTTGGCGGCGAAAATCGCCGTCTGGGACGTGTGCGGTGCCGCGACACGGGCCGGCAGTTTGGACAGCGCGCTGGTGCGT
>JAIXXA010000062.1 GCA_027490975.1 Rhodospirillaceae bacterium | reverse complement strand
TGTCCAGTTGCTTACTGGCCATTGGCCACCCCAAATCCTAAGTTTTCTCTTTAACCACCTTACCGGGCGATTCACTTTGCGTAAAGGTAGGCTCGTCTTACTTCTGTTTTGCAACAGTCAGGGAGGTAACACAGATTGCTCATGCCGTGTCGTTCAGACATATCGATATTTCTCTTATATAAGAATATTAACAATATTCTGGAAATAGGCCCATTTTTATGCTCGAATAAGCCATCGCTGCCGGGGGCGTGCCCGGCTTCGTGCGCTGTTTGAAATGTGAAGAAAGACGCGCAGGAATCCGCCCAAAAGCGGTTCCGCGCACCATGTAACCTCGAATCTTCGCCGTGGTTGCATGTGTGGAAAATCAACAGGTTAAACCGGCGACGGTCGCTGTTGGTCGCGTTTGGTAACCTATTCTTTCGGGTAGTCGACGCGCGCCAGATACAGCCCCTCGGGCGGGGCGGTGGGGCCGGCCGCACGGCGGTCGCGCGCGGCAAGCGCGTTGGCCACGTCGGCCGCGGTCCAGGCCCCGTCGCCGACCAGTTTGAGCGTGCCCATCATGTTGCGCACCTGGTGGTGCAGGAAGGAGCGCGCTTCGACCCAGGTCACGATCTCGTCGCCTTCGCGGGCGATGTCGAGCCGGTCGAGCGTCTTGAGCGGGCTTTTGGCCTGGCAGTCGCCGGCCCGGAAGCTCGAAAAATCGTGGTGGCCGACCAGCAACCTTGCGGCCGCGTGCATCGCAGCGGCATCGAGACGATGGTTGATGTGCCACACGCGGCCCCAATCGAGCACGGGGCGCGCGCGCCGGTCGCAGATGCGGAACAGATAGACGCGCCGGATCGCCGAGAAACGCGCGTGGAACTCGGCCGGGGCCAGCGCCACTTCGAGCGCTTGCACCTTGTGCGGCTTCAGGTGCCAGTTGAGCGCGTCGCGGATTTTGAGCGGGTCCCAATCGCGCTCGAGATCGACATGCGCCACCTGCCCCAGCGCATGCACGCCCGAATCCGTGCGCCCCGCCCCCGCCACCGCCACCGCATGGCCGCAGAATTTGGCAAAGGCGGTTTCGAGTGCTTCCTGCACGCTGGGCCCGCCCGCCTGGCGCTGCCAGCCCAGAAAATCGCTGCCGTCGTATTCGAGCGTCAGCCGGTAGCGGTTCATCCTGGCGGCGCCGGATCGAGCTGGGTTCCCGGCGGCAAGGCAAGCCCGCGCAGCAGTTCTTCGGCCGACATCGGGCTGCGGCCGGCGCGCTGCACGCGCTCGATCGCAAGTGCGCCTTGCCCGCACGCCACGGTCAAGGGGGCCGCGAGGATCGTGCCGGGCGCGGCGGCGAAGGGCGCCGCCGCAACGCGCGCCGCCAGCACCTTGAAGCGTTCGCCCGCCCACGCGAACCAGGTGCCGGGAACGGGATCGAAAGCGCGAATGCGGCGCTCGAGTTCGGCGGCCGGGCGGCGCCAATCGAGCCGCGCCTCTTCCTTGGTGAGCTTGCGCGCGTAGGTCGCACCGTCGGGCTGCGGGACGGGTGCGAGCGTTTCGAGCTTGTCGAGCGCTTCGACGATGGCTTTGGCGCCCACGCCCATCAGCGCATCGTGCAGCAGGCCGCCGGTCGCATCGGGTTCGATGGCGATTTTATGCACAAGGAGCGTCGGCCCGGTGTCGAGCCCGGCTTCCATCTGCATGATCGCGATGCCGGTCTCCGCATCGCCCGCTTCGATGGCGCGCTGGATGGGGGCGGCCCCGCGCCAGCGCGGCAGCAGCGAGGCGTGGATGTTGAGGCAGCCGCGCTTGGGCGCATCGAGGATCGCCTGCGGCAGCAAAAGCCCGTAGGCCGCCACGACCGCCACGTCGAGATCGAGGGCGGCGAAGTCGGCGCGGCTCGCTTCGTCCTTGAAGTTCGCGGGATGGCGCACCGGCAAGCCCAGTTCGAGCGCGCGCAGATGCACCGGGCTCTGCTGGATGCCGTGGCCGCGGCCCTTCGGGCGCGGCGGCTGGGTGTAGACGCACGCGATCGCGTGGCCTGCCTGTGCGATCGCGTCGAGGGCGGCGGCGGCGAAGGCCGGCGTGCCCATGAAGCAGACGCGCCGCCGTTTGGCGCTCACGCATCCGCCTTGATGCGTTTGGCCTTCTGCAGCTTGCGCAAGATCATCGAGCGCTTGAGGGACGAGATGTGGTCGACGAACAGCGTGCCTTCGAGATGGTCGATCTCGTGCTGGATGCACACCGACAGCAGGCCCTCGCACTCGATCTCCTGCACCGCGTCGTTTTCGTCGCGGTAGCGCACGCGCACTTTGGCCGCGCGCTCGACGTCGGCATAATGCTCGGGCACCGACAGGCAGCCCTCTTCGCCGGGCACGCGCTCGTCGGACATCCAGACGATTTCGGGATCGACGAAGCGCATCGGGCGCGGCGGGGCGTCCTCCTTCTCGCGCGCGAGATCCATCACGATCACGCGCTTGGACACGCCGATCTGCGGCGCCGCAAGGCCGATGCCGTTGGCCGCGTACATGGTCTCGAGCATGTCGTCCATGAGCTCGCGGATCGACGGATCGACCCGGCCGACCGGCTGGGCCTTGATTTTGAGGCGTGGATCGGGAGCCACGAGAATTTCGCGCAGTGCCATAAAACGTTAGTTATGATGACTTGCGGGCTTGGTCAAGCCTCGGCCCGCCTGCCCGATTGCCCGAAGGAATACGCCCATGAACGCCGCCCAACGCCTGCGCCGCCGCCTCGAGGAAAAACGCCTGTGCGTGATGCCCGGCGTGTTCGACGCGCTCTCCGCCAAACTGGCGGCCGAAGCCGGGCACGAGGTGCTGTTCATGACCGGCTTCGGCGTCTCGGCCGTGCGCCTCGCCTCCCCCGATGCGGGCCTCATTTCGATGGGCGAAATGCTCGACCAGCTGCGCGGCTGCATCGGTGCTGCGGGCGATATCCCCGTGGTCGGGGACGGCGATACGGGCTGGGGCAATGCGCTGAACGTGCAGCGCACGGTGCGCGAATACGCCCGCGCAGGGGCGGCTGCGATCATGCTCGAAGACCAAGCGAGCCCCAAAAAATGCGGCCACACGAAAGGCAAACAAGTGGTCTCGCGCCACGAAGCGCGCCTCAAGATCCGGGCTGCGTGCGAAGCCCGCGATGCGCTGCGCGCCGCAGGGGCCGGCGATATCCTCGTGCTGGCGCGCACCGATGCGCGCGCGGTGAACGGCTTCGACGATGCTTTGGCGCGCTGCCAGGATTTCGCCGACGAAGGCGCCGACATTCTGTTCCTCGAGGCGCCCGAGAATATCGACGAGATGCGCCGTTTTTGCGCATCGGTGAAGCGCCCTTGCCTCGCCAACATGGTGTTCCAGGGCAAAACGCCGGTGCTGCCGCCGGCCGAACTTCAGGAAATCGGCTATCGCCTCGCGGTCTATCCGATCGCGGCTTTGTCGGGCCTCATCGCGTCGCTGCGGCAGACCTATGCGGCACTGGTGCCGGGCTCGGGCACGGCGCATCCGCCGCAGCTCGATTTTGCGGCCCTGCAAGACGCCGTCGGCTTCCCCGCCTATTGGGACGCGGAGAAAAAATACGCGGCCGAATGATCAGAGCAGCTCGCCCTTCGTGAAGGGCTTAGTCGCCACTTCGACGGGGGGCAGCAGAATGTCGGGTGCGTTGGGGCCGGCCGCTTCGAAATCGCGCAGCTTGCGCGCACTCGGCAAAAGCCGCGTTTCGAGCGAAGACACCGATTTGTTGTAGGCGTTGGTGGCGTCGTTGAGCGCGTCGCCGACGCCTTTGATGTAGCCGGCCACGGTCTTGATGCGGTCGTAGAGATCGGCCCCGAGCTTCTGGATCTCGCGCGCGTTGGCCGCGAGGCCTTCCTGGCGCCAGGCATAGGCGATGACCCACAGCATCGTCTGCAGCGTGAGCGGGGTCGCAAGCGCCACGCGCTGTTTGGCCGCGAATTCGAGCAGCTCGAAATCGGTTTCGACGGCGGCACTCAACAACGCTTCATTCGGCAGGAACATCAGCACGAATTCGGGCGAGCCTTCGATCTTCGCCCCGTAGTCTTTGCCCGCAAGGGCGCGCACATGGCCTTTGAGCTGGGCCGCATGCTCCTTCAAGAAGCGCGCGCGTTCGGCCGGATCGGTCGCGTCGTGCGCCTTGAAATAGGCGTCGGCCGGCGCTTTGGCGTCGATCACGATGGCGCGCCCGCCGGGCAGGCGCACCACCGCATCGGGGCGGGCCGACGCTGTTTCGTGCGCCACGCTGAACTGCTCGTCGAAATCGATGTGGCTGTTGAGACCCGCAAGCTCGAACGAACGGCGCAGCGTGTTCTCGCCCCATTTGCCGCGCACGGCCGGGTTCTTGAGGGCGGCGGCAAGATTGGTCGTGGCCATCGACAGCCGGTCGCTGCGCTCGCCGAGGCTTTCGACCTGCTTGGTCAACGCGCCGTAGCTCTGGGCGCGCGCCTGCTCGATCTCGGCGAGCCGCACGCCCATTTTTTCGAGCGCCTCGCGCACGGGCGCCACCATCTCGCCCACCGCCTGCTGGCGTTTTTCGAGATCGCCCTTGGCCACTTCCTGCTCGCCCGCGAAGGTCGCCTTGGCAAGTTCGAGAAACTGCGCGGTCGTCGCCTGCAGCGTTTTGGCCGAGAGCGCGTCGAACGTGTCGACGAGGCGTTTTTCGGCCGCGAGCAGCAGCGCTTGTTTTTCGGCCCCTTGCGCGCGTTCGGCTTTGAGCTCGGCCTCGAGGCCAGAGGCTTTGGCGCGCATTTCGGAGAAGCCGCCTTGCACGCGCGCAAGGTCGTCTTCGAGGCCCGCAATGCGCTGGACCTGCGCTTCGGCCGCACTCTGCGCGCGGGTCGCGGCGTCCAGGCGCTCGCGCAGCTCGCGTTCGAGATCGGCCGCCTGGATCAGCTTTTCCTTGTAGATCGCCTCGCGCCCGCGGCCGCGCAGCGCGAAATAGGTGCCGGCAGCACCGACCAGCAATCCCGCAAGAATGAAGCCGACAATCTCCATGCGCTAGATTTTGGCGCCCACCGGGGCGGGGCCGACATTGCGGCGCAGGAGATCGTCGAAGTAGGAAATGGTTTTCTTGAGGCCTTCGTCGAGCTGGATCTTGGGCTCCCAGCCGAGCAGGTTTTTGGCCTTGGCGATGTCGGGCTTGCGCTGCAGGGGATCGTCGGCGGGCAGCGGGCGCTGCACGAGCTTCGACTTGGCCCCCGTGAGCGCGATCACGCGCTCGGCGAGCTGGCGGATCGTGAATTCGTGCGGATTGCCGAGATTGATCGGCCCCGTGATCACATCGGGGCTGTCCATCAGGCGCACGAAGCCTTCGATGAGGTCGTCGACGTAGCAGAAGCTGCGCGTCTGCGTGCCTTCGCCGTAGATCGTGATGTCCTGGCCCTTCAAGGCCTGCACCACGAAATTCGACACCACGCGCCCGTCGTTGGGATGCATGCGCGGCCCGTAGGTGTTGAAGATGCGCGCCACCTTGATCTTGGTGCCGTGCTGGCGGTGGTAGTCGAAGAACAGCGTTTCGGCGCAGCGCTTGCCTTCGTCGTAGCAGGCGCGCGGGCCGATCGGGTTCACGTTGCCGCGATACTCCTCGGGCTGCGGATGCACTTCCGGATCGCCGTACACTTCCGAGGTCGAGGATTGGAAGATCTTGGCCTTCACGCGCTTGGCAAGGCCCAGCATGTTGATGGCTCCGTGCACGGACGTTTTGGTCGTCTGCACGGGATCGAACTGGTAGTGGACGGGCGAGGCCGGGCAGGCCAGATTGTAGATCTCGTCGACCTCGACATAGAGCGGCATCGTCACGTCGTGGCGCAGCACTTCGAAATGCGGATTGCCGAACAGCGGCACGATATTGTCTTTGGAGCCGGTGAAGTAGTTGTCGACGCACAGCACGTCGTGCCCGGCCCCGACGAGCCGCTCGCACAGATGCGAGCCCAAGAACCCCGCTCCGCCCGTCACAAGAATGCGTTTGCGCAACGACATGTACCGCCCAACCTTTCGAAAAGAGCCCGAACGCCGGAATAGCAGGGCGCCCGCCAAGACACAACGATTGCAATGCGCCGGGAATTCCGCCCGCTTTTCAGGCCGCCTCGCGCACCAGCGCCACCAGCGGCTCGAGGCGTTTTTCGACCGGGCTGCCGTCGCGGATCGCCTTGACGATCGCGGGTACCGGGCCTTCGAGATGGGCCGTCTCCATCAATACGCTCGAGAAGGCGCGCTCGGGTTTGGGCTGCAGGCTTGCGGGCAGTACGCCGGGGCCGAGTTTGAGCAGCATGCCGGCGAGCGCCGCACGCTCCACATCCTCGCCGCCGATCCCGCGGCTTGCGGCGAGCGTGGTGATGCGGGCAGCCGCGCGGCGCGCCTGGGCAGCCCCCACGGGATCGCGTTTGTCGGCCAAAGCCAGCAGCGTGCGCGCCATCCGGCGCACCGCGTCTTCGGGATCGGGGCCGGCCGCGTTGGCCGCAAACGGGACTGCCATGGCCGGCGAAACCCCGGCGGGCGCTGCGGGCGGGCGTACCCTGCGCGCCACGCGCACGACGACGTCTTCGAACGGGCGCTTCTCCTCGCGGGTGCGATCGAACGCCACGCGCACGCGCGCGAACACCGCCACGGCCGCCACCAGCAGCAGTCCCCACGTCAAGATGTTGGGATCGATATCCATCGCGTCCATAGATGAAATGCTACACCCTCCTGCCCCGTTTTGTCCCGAGATGGACTTTGCGTCGAATCCCGGGGTGGCCTATGCTCGCACATCTTGAAAGACCCCGAGTTTTCGGGCAAACAGCTGATATGAAACGAAAAACAAGCGTCGTCGCGGCCGATCTGCAGACCTTGGTGCTGGGCGGCCTGCGGGTGGCGGACGCAAGCGTCGTCGCAGGCGCTGGTTTTGCCGCCTATTGGGCGCGCCACGACAGCCTTGCCGTGCCCGACCTCTATCTGATTGCGATCCTCGCCGCGATGGGTCTCGCGGCCAATTATCTGCAGGTCGCGCGCGTCTATGTGTTCGAAAATCTGTCGCGGCTCGCAAGCCAGTTCGGCAAGGTCGCGATGGCGTGGACGGGCGTGATGGCGAGCCTGATCGCCCTTGCCTATTTCACGCAGACCTCGGTTGCTTTCAGCCGCGCGTTCGCGCTCGGCTGGTTGGCGCTCGGTTTCGGCGGGCTCATCCTCGTGCGGCTGCTGCTGCTCGTGCAGATCGACCGCTGGCGGCGCCAAGGGCGCCTGGCGATGAATGTTGCGGTGATCGGTGCGGGCGAAATGGGCCGCGCGTTCCTCAAGCATCTGGCCGACGTCGCGACGCAGGAATACCGCATCGTCGGCGTGTTCGACGACCGCAAGGACCGCCTGCCCGAAACCATCGAAGGCCACCGCGTGGTCGGCACGGTCGACGATCTGATCGCCTATTGCCGCACCCATGCGCTCGACGAGATCGTCGTGGCGCTGCCGTGGCAGGCCTCGGCCGATCTGCAGGAACTCATCAAGAAGCTCAAGATCGTGCCGGTCGACGTGAAACTGTGCCCGGACTATATCGGCACCTATCTGCCCGCACGCGGCTTCCACGCGATCGCGGGCATCCCGATGCTGTCGGTCTTGGAGCGGCCGCTGTCGGGCTGGAGCCTCGTGCTCAAAGCGCTCGAGGACCGCATCCTCGCCGCAATCCTGCTGCTGCTGTTGGGCCCGCTGCTGCTCGGCATCGCGGCGCTCGTGAAGCTGGACAGCCCGGGCCCCGCGCTGTTCCGCCAGCGCCGCTACGGCTTCGCCAACAACGAGATCGTCGTCTACAAGTTCCGCACGATGTTCCATGCGCGCGTCGAAGACGCCTCGGTGCCGCAGGCCAAGCGCGACGACCCGCGCATCACGCGCATCGGCAGATTCCTGCGCCGCTCCTCGCTCGACGAGTTCCCGCAGCTCTTGAACGTGCTGCGCGGGGACATGTCGCTCGTGGGCCCCCGCCCGCACGCGGTCGCCCACAACGAACAATACGCCACGATCATCGACGACTATCTCGCCCGCCACCGCGTGAAACCCGGCATGACGGGCTGGGCGCAGGTCAACGGCTTGCGCGGCGAAACCGACACGCCCGAGAAGATGCGCCGGCGCGTGCAGTTCGATCTCTACTATATCGACAATTGGTCGCTGCTGTTCGACCTCAAGATCCTGGCGCTCACGCCCATCGCGATTCTGGGCAAGGAAAACGCCTACTAGTCACGGCCCCACGCGGCGGTAGAGATAGAAATCGCCGTTCTCGGCCACGAGCTGCCAGCCCGCGGCGGCGGGATCGAGGCCGAGATTGATTTCGACGTACCAGTCGGAATCGACGAACCAGCGAATGCCGCGCGCATCGAGATAGTCCGAGATGCGCCCGCGCCAGGCAAGCGCTTCGGGATTGACCTTGCCGTCGACATTGACCACACGGTCGCGCAGAAAACCGAGCGTCCCGGACTGGCCCGCTGCGACCACGTCTTCGGGCGGCACGTGCTCCGCCACGAGGGCCGCCTGGCGGTGATGGGCAGAGGCGCCGAACAGGCCGGAACTCTGCCAGGCCCCCGCAAGCAGCACGGCTGCAACGACCGCAGCGGCGATCCCCAACGCGGCCCCGGTGCGCGGCACGCGTGCCGCGAGCAGCGCCGGCAGATAGACAAACGCGACCAACGACAGCGGCGCGAAATAGCGGATATAGAACCAGTCGGCGAAAAACGTGCGCGTGTAGTAGACGACGAGGCAAACATAGCAAAGCAGCAGCAGGCCTGCGAAGCGCCGCAGCGGCGAAGCGCGCAGAAGATCGCGCGCGCGCCAGGCCAGCAGGGCCGCACCGGCAAGGGCGGCAACGCGCGCAATGTCGCTCCATAGGGTTTCGAAGGCCCCCGCGAACAGCCACGGCATTGCGACGATGCGCAAAGCCCACAGCGCCGTCGAAACACGCTCGACGTCGAAAACGGCGTCCTGTTGGGCGAAGCCGGAGCTTGGCATCGGATGGCCGAACAGCAGCGTGTTGTAGAGCCACCACGGGCTCGAAACGAGCACGGCGAGTGCCCCGGCCACGAAGCAGGTACGAAAGCGCACCGCCCAGCTTGCCCCGCCGCGCAGGAATTCGGCCGCGCAGAATACGGCCACGAACACGGCCGCGTCGATGCGCGCCAGCACGAGTGCGCCCAGCGCCAGACCCATCATTGTGGGACGCAAGCGCCAATCGTTGGCATAGAGCCGCCACACGAGCGCGTAGAGCGCAAGCTGCAGGCCGGTTTCAAGGCCGGTGTAGAAATCGTTGAAGTTCTTGATGGCCGCCAGATACAGCAACGCGGCAAGCGGCGCCGCGAGCGCTCCGTCGGCGCCGTCGCGCGCCGCATCGCGCGCGAGGCTTGCGACGAGCAAAGCCCCCGCGCAATGCACGAGCCACGCAAGCCCATAGAACAGCCGCAATTCGCCTTCGGGCGTGGGGAAGAGCCAGAAACACAGCACCTGCAGGGCCGTGAACAGAGGCTGGAATCCGTTAGTCCACACCGTGCCGTCGATCGTGATGCCGTGGCCGTTGGCGACGTTGCGCGCGACGGTCAGCGCATACCAGCCGTCTTCGGCGATCGGCATCGCCAGCATCGCATCGAACGGGCGC
This sequence comes from Rhodospirillaceae bacterium, assembly GCA_027490975.1. Lineage (GTDB taxonomy): Bacteria > Pseudomonadota > Alphaproteobacteria > CACIAM-22H2 > CACIAM-22H2 > Tagaea. Next base: position 29,591 of record JAIXXA010000062.1, on the reverse strand, counting down.
AGGGCGAGGCCCAGATAGAAAAACGCGAGGGCGAGGGCCACACCGGCGATGCGGAGCGGATTGGCCACTACTGGACTTCGCGCGGCGCGTATTTGGACAAGATGCGCTGCAAGGTGCGCCGGTGCATGTTGAGGCGGCGCGCGGTTTCCGACACGTTGCGGTCGCACTGCTCGAACACACGCTGGATATGCTCCCAGCGCACCCGGTCGGCCGACATCGGATGCGCTGGCGGGGCCGGCAGGGCGCGGCTCGTCGCCTGCAAAGCCGCATCGATGGCGTCGGCGTCGGCAGGCTTGGGCAGATAGTCGACCGCTCCGGCTTTGATGGCGGCAACCGAAGTTGCAATGTTGCCGTAGCCCGTGAGGATCACGATGCGCGCGTCGGGCGCTTGGGCGCGGATGAGCGGGACGAGATCGAGGCCGGATCCGTCGCCGAGCTTCAGATCGACGACGGCGAAGTCGGGCGCTTGGGCGCGGATCTGCGCTGCGGCGGCCGCAAACGATTCGGCGAGCGCGAGGGCGTAGCCGCGCCGCTCCATGGCTTGGGCCAGGCGCAAACGAAACGCTTCGTCGTCTTCGACGATGAGCAGGCGGCGGACGAGCGGAGCACTTGGGATCATGCGAGCTTCTTCTCGGACAAGGCGATAAAGGCCGACCGGGGCCATGTTACGACGATTCGGGCACCGCCGCGCGGCGCATTGTCCCAAGCGACGGAGGCCGACATGCGCGCGAGCAGCGTCGACGCGATGAACACGCCGAGCCCCATATGGTCGCTCTCGCCGACGCGGCTCGAAACATAGGGCTCGCCGAGGCGCGCCAGAATCTCGGGCGCGAAGCCCGGCCCGTCGTCGAGAATGTCGATGCCGACGGTCAGCAGATCCGACCAGGCGCGGATGTCGATGCGCGCATGCGCGAAACTCGCGGCGTTTTCGATCAACGTGCCCAACGCCTGCACAAGATCGGGGCGGCGCGGCGTGGGCGGATCGACATTGTCGACATAGTCGATCGTGACCGCGACCTCGATGGGGCCGGCCGCGTAGCGTGCGCCGATCTCGCGCAGCAGCACCGACAACGGCGGCTGTGGAAACGGATCGCCGTGCCCGTCGTCGCTCTCGGGCTTGGCCGCCAAACGTGCCAGGATGTCGCGGCAGCGCATCGTCTCGCGCAGCAGCAATTCGGCGTCCATCTTGAGCGCACCCGGCGGGGCGTCGCGCGCCACTTCTTTGGCGACGAGGGCAATCGTGGCGAGCGGCGTGCCGCGTTCGTGGGCGGCGGCGGCGGCGAGCCCGCCCACGGCGCTCACGCGCTGCTCGCGCTCGAGCGACGTTTGGGCGGCCGCAAGCGCATCCGACATCTGGCGCGCATCTTCGGCAAGCTTGGCGACGTTGGCGGCGACGACCACGATCGTCATCGCAAGCGCGAGCCAAACGCCGAACGAAAACAGCGCGGGCAATTCCAGGCCCGGCTCCGCCCAGGGCAATGGCTCGTGCCAGAAGGGCAGCACGCTTGCCGTCGCCATGGCGAGCACGCCCAATGCGACGGTCGAACTGCGCGTGAGCGAAGTCGCCGCCACCGCAACGGGGGCGACCAGCAGGATCGCAAACGGATTCTGCAGGCCGCCCGTGAAATGCAGCAGCGTGCCGAGCTGCAGAATGTCGTATGCGAGAACGGCACCCGCCGCCCGGTCGTCGAGCCGGCCGGCGCGCGGGCGATCGAGCATCAGCACCGCATTGAGAATGGCCGACACGGCCACAGCGCCCAGTGCCGCCCAGATCGGCAGCTTATAGCCGAGGCCGTAATGCACGCCGAGGACGGCGCACGCTTGGCCGAACACGGCGATCCAGCGCACCGTCACGAGCGTGCGCAGCCGCACGCGCCCGACCGGCGGCGGCAGAAGACGCGGCGACGGCTGTGCGGGCGGGGCTGCGGGCGCGGGCATGTCCGTTCCTCGAAGTGCCGGGCGGCAAAACAGAAGGCTGGTCACGCCCCTGTGGACGCGCCATATAACAGCCTATGCCGTCCCTTGCGATCAATGTCGAAAGCCTGACCAAGATTTTCGTCGCCGGGGCCGCCCCTGCGGTGGACGCAATCGCGTTTTCCGTGCCGCCCGGACGCATCTGCGGGCTGCTGGGCGGCAACGGGGCGGGCAAAACCACGACGATTTCGATGTTGCTGGGCATTCTCGTGCCGACCTCGGGGCGAATCGAACTGCTCGGCCACGATATGCGAAGGCACCGCTTTCGCGCGTTGCCGCAGATCAATTTTTCCTCGCCCTATGTCGATCTGCCGGGTCGCCTCACGGTGCGCGAGAATCTGACCGTGTTCGGCCGGCTCTACGGCGTGCGCGACCTCGCCGCCCGCATTGCGGAACTCGCGCGCGAACTCGAGCTCGGGTCCCTGCTCGACCGCAAGACCGGCTCGCTCTCCTCGGGCCAGAAGACGCGCGCGGCCTTGGCCAAAGCGCTCGTGAACCGGCCTGCGCTGCTGCTGCTCGACGAACCGACCGCCAGCCTCGATCCCGACACGGCCGACCAGGTGCGCGGCCTGCTCGAAACCTACGCGCGGCGCGAAGGGGCGGCGATTCTGCTCGCGTCGCACAATATGGGCGAGGTCGAGCGGCTGTGCGCCGAGGTGCTGATGATGAAAGCCGGGCGCATCGTCGACCGCGGCACGCCCGACGCGCTCATCGCGCGCTACGGCCGAAACGACATGGAGCAGGTGTTTCTCGACATCGCGCGCAGAGAAGAAGCATGACCGAAAGCCTTTCGCGCATCGCGGCCATGCTGCTGCGGCACTACTATCTGTTCCGCGGCTCGTGGACGCGCATCTTCGATCTCATGTACTGGCCCGTGCTGCAGATGGTGATCTGGGGCTTCATCACGGTGTTCTTGAACCAGCATTCGAACTGGTTTGCGCAAGCTGCCGGCGTTTTGATCGGGGCCGTGCTGCTGTGGGACGTGCTGGTGCGCGCCCAGTTCGGCTTCACCCTTTCGCTGCTCGAGGAGATGTGGTCGCGCAATCTGGCCAATCTGTTCGTGGCCCCCTTGCGGCCCTACGAATTCGGCCTGTCGCTGATGGCGATGGGAATCATCCGCTCGGCGATCGGCGTGGTGCCGGCGGCCCTGCTCGCGATCCCGCTGTTCCACTATTCGATCTTCGAGATGGGGCTGCCGCTGCTCGCCTTCTGGTCGATGCTGATCATGCTCGGCTGGTCGATCGGGCTCGGCATTGCGGCCTTGCTGTTCCGCTTCGGGCTTGCGGCCGAGTCCTACGCTTGGGCGTCGATTTTCCTGATCCAGCCCGTATCGGGCGTTTGGTACCCGGTCGACGTGCTGCCGGGCTGGCTGCAGCCGGTCGCGTGGGCCTTGCCGACCACGCATGTGTTCGAAGGCATGCGCGCGGTGCTGATCAACGGCACCTTCCGCTGGGACCTGTTCGCGTCGGCCTTTGCGCTCAATATTCTCTATCTGGCCCTGGGCTTCGGCGCGTTCCTCTACGCGTTCGCGCGCGCGCGCCAGCGCGGCCAGCTGCTGCAATCGAGCGAGTGACGCCTCACGCCGCGCGGCGCGGCAGATTCTGCTCGATAAGCGTGGCCCAGAACGAAGCGCCGATCGGCAGAATGTCGTCGTTGAAGTCGTAGCGCGGATTGTGCAGCGAAGCACCCGTGCCGTTGCCGAGAAACACATAGGCGCCGGGCTTGGCCTCGAGCATAAACGCGAAATCCTCCGAGCCCATCGTGGCGATGCCGTCGGTCGTGACACGGTCCGAACCGACGACGGCGCGCATGGCAACGGCCGCGATTTCGACCTCGGCCGCACTGTTCACCAGCGGCGGATAGCCCCGCCGATAGTCGAGCGTCATCTCGCAGCCCATGGCGGCCGCAATGCCGCCCGCAATGCGCTTCATCGCTGCTTCGAGCCCGTCGCGCACTTTGGGTTCGAACGCGCGCAACGTGCCGCGCAGCACGCACTCGTTCGGGATCACGTTGTAGGCGTCGCCCGCATGGATCTGCGTGACGCTGACGACGACCGCATCGAGCGGGCTCGTCTCGCGCGAGGAAATCGTCTGAAGTGCCGTCACGATCTGGGCCGCACACACCACGGGATCGGTGCCGCGCTGCGGCATCGCGGCATGCGTTCCGAGACCGCGCACGACGATGTCGAACTGGTCGGCCGAGGCCATCATCGGGCCCGGGCGCACCGAGAAGCGGCCCGCCTCGGTGCCCGGCCAATTATGCATGCCGAAAACGCTTTCGATCGGGAATTTCTCGAACAGCCCTTCCTTGACCATGAGGTCGCCCCCACCGCCGCCCTCTTCGGCGGGCTGGAAGATGAACTGCACGGTGCCGTCGAAATTTTTCGTCTCGGCGAGATATTTGGCGGCCCCCAGCAGCATCGCCGTGTGGCCGTCGTGCCCGCACGCATGCATGCGGCCGGCATTCAGCGAACGATGCTGAAAATCGTTGTTTTCCACCATCGGCAGCGCGTCCATGTCGGCGCGCAGGCCGATCGCGCGGTTGGAGGTGCCGGCGCGCAGCGTGCCGACCACGCCCGTTTTGGCAAGGCCGCGATGCACGTCGATGCCGAATTCGGCGAGCTTGGCCGCCACAAGATCGGCCGTGCGCGTTTCCTCGTAGGCGAGCTCGGGCCGGCTGTGGATGTCGCGGCGCCAGGCTTTCATGTCTTCGTGGAAAGCGGCGATTCGGTTGATGACGGGCATCGCGTGAACTCCTGGGCGGCGTTTGGAACCAGTGTGGGGCAGTCCGCGCGCTCGAGTCAATTTTTGCCGGATACGCCCGCCGCCGCAAATGTCGCCATGCCGGTGTGGCATGCAACCGCCGCGCGCACCAAGCCGATGGCCAATGCCGCCCCCGAAGCTTCGCCCAGCCGCATGCCGAGATCGAACAAAGCCGTGCGCTCGATCCTGGCCAGCAGGCGGCGATGGCCGGGCTCGGCCGAGACGTGGGCGATCTGGCAATGGTCGAGCAGATGCGGATCGAGTGCGCGCAGCACGCAGGCCGCAACGGTGGACGCAAACCCATCGAGCAGCACGGGCACGCGGGCCAAGCGGGCCGCGAGAATCGCACCCGCGATCGCCGCAAGCTCGAACCCGCCGACGCGCGCGAGCACGTCGAGAGGTGCGCGCGGGCTTGCGAAATGCAAGGCCGCAGCCGCTTCGACCGCCGCGATCTTGCGCGCGAGTGCGGTGCCGGCGACGCCGGTGCCGGGCCCGACCCAGTCGGCTGCCGTCCCGCCGAACAGGCCCACGCAAAGCGCCGCTGCCGAGGTCGTGTTGGCAATGCCCATCTCGCCCACGCACAGAAGGTCGATGCCGGGCTCGACCGCCATCATGCCGTAGGCGATGGCGCGCGCGCATTCTTCCTCGGCCATTGCGGGGCCTTGCGTGAAGTCGGCCGTCGGCGTTTCGAGCGCCATCTCGTAGACGCGCAGATCGGCATCGAAGGTTTTGCAGAGTTGGTTCACCGCCGCCCCGCCGGCAATGAAATTCTGCACCATCTGCGCCGTGACTTCCGAAGGGAACGCCGACACGCCCTGTGCGGCAACGCCGTGATTGGCCGCAAACACCGCCACACGCGGATGCGAGACCGTGGGCGGATGTTTGGCCTGCCAGCGGGCGAGCCACGCCGAAATGTCTTCGAGCCGCCCCAAAGCGCCCGGCGGTTTGGTGAGATGCGATTCGCGCGACGCGGCTTTGGTCGCGGCTTCAAGATCGGGGCCCGGCAATTCGGGCAGCAAAGCCAGGATCTCGGCGAAGCTTGCGACGGGCTGGCGGGCGGAGGACGGCATGGGCGCTACTCGTTTCGTCTGGGGTGCGGCTGGCAATGCAAAGCGTGGCGTCCTATCTTGCGCCTCCCGCAATTGCAAGCACACCCTCTTTGCCGATGACCGAACCGCCGCCGCCGCATGTTTCGCCCGCCCCCGGTGCGCCCGCCCCCGGAGCCTTTGCCGAACTGTGCCTGGCGTTGGGCTTCCTCACGCGCTTGCCGGTCCCGCTGGCGCCGACGACCGCCGCCTTGCCGCTCGCAACGGCCGTGCGCGCCTTCGCGCCCGCCGGGGCCGCCGTGGGTGTTTTGGGTGCGGGGCTCTATGCGGTCGCCTGGTATGCAGGCTTGCCGCCGATGCTGGCGGCCCTGCTGGGTTTGGCGGCGACGATCTGGGCGACCGGCGCTTTGCACGAGGACGGGCTTGCGGATTTCGCCGACGCCGCGGGCGCGCGCGATGTCGAACGACGGCTGGCGATCATGCGCGACAGCCGCATCGGCACGTTCGGCGTGCTGGCCTTGCTGCTGTCGCTCGGGCTGCGCGCGGCCACACTCGCAGCCTTGGACGATCCCGCAACGGTCGCCGTCGCTTGGATCGGGGCGGCCGCCGCTTCGCGCGCGGCCATGGCCTATCCGATGTTTCGCCTGCCGTTTGCGCGCAGCGACGGGGCGGCCGTGCGCGCAGGACGACCAAGTGCGGCACATGCGATCGCCGCACTCGCCATCGGCGCGGCCTTCCTGCTGCCGCTCGGGATTTTTGGCTTCGCGATCGCGTTGTTGTTTGCGGGCGCCATTACCCTCTATACAAGCGCGCTTGCCCGCCGCCAGCTCGGCGGGCAGACGGGCGACGCACTCGGCATGGTGCAGCAATCGGTCGAGATCGCGGTTCTGATCGCAGCAAGCGGAGTGGCAGCATGGACGGTCTGATCGAAACGCGCTTCTGGCTCGTGCGCCATGCGCCCGTCGTGGGCCAGCACGGGCGCTGCTACGGCACCACCGACGTCGATTGCGACACCGGCAACGAAGCGGCCTTTGCGGGGCTCGCGCGCCTGCTGCCCGACAGCGGCGCATGGCACACCACGCGCCTGTCGCGCACCAAGCGCACGGCCGCCGCGATCTGGGCCGCCAAGGGCAAGCCCATCCCCGCACTGGGCCTTGCCGAAGACATGATCGAACAATGTTTCGGCGAATGGCAGGGCCGCACCTATGCCGAGATCGGCGCCTACGGCCACGGCGATCCGGCCACGACGCATCGCCATTGGCTGTCGATGGCCGACATCAAGCCGGCCGGCGGCGAGAGTTTCACGGAAGTCTGCGCGCGCGTGGCCGGTGCGCTCGATGCGCTCGCCGAAACGCACAAGGGCAACGACGTGACGGTCGTGTGCCATGGCGGCACCATCCGCGCCGCCGTCGCCCGTGCGCTGGCGCTGCCGCCCGAAACCGCCTTGTCGCTCGTGATCGACACGCTGTCGGTCACGCGGCTCGATCTTCTGGCGGGCAGCGGTATTGGCCATTCCTGGCGCGTCGGCTTCGTGAACCGCCCGCCGGCTTAAGGCGAGCGCGGCAGGCTCAGATATTTGTCGATGGCCGCGTCGATGAGGCGCGGCTCCTGCAAAAGCGTGGCGCGCGAACCGCGCGGTTCCTCGAGGAAGAGTTCGTTTTTGCCGCCGAACCTGCGCACGGCGTTGGCCGCGCCGCGCATCGCCGGGCAGCCCGCGCGCTCGGGCTCGGCATCGCGCCCGCCGCAAAAGAAGATCCAGCGCGTGTCGTCGAACGGCCCCAAGCCGAACTGGCCTTCGGCGACGCGCCGGTTGGCCGCATTGTCTTCTGCCATCGCGCCCGAATTGACCAATGTCGCGCCGAAGAACTTGCCGCCGGCATGGCGGTCGTAGGCCTGGATCGCATAGGCCATCTCAGCCCCGCGCCCGACACCGTAGAGCATGGCCGTGCCTGGTTTCATGCCCATCTGGCGCAATGCCTGCTCGAGCTCGCGATAGACGAGCTCGGCATTGGCATAGTTCGCAGGCCCGTCGCCGGTGCCGTACCACCATTGCATCGCGACGATGCCGATCCGCTTGCGGTCCAATGTCGGATGCCAAACCGCCAGCTCCTGCTGCGCCCAGGTCTTGGCGTCGGGCAGCACCACGATCCAGCCGCGCGGGTTGGGGTTGGGCGACCAGGTGGCAGCAAAAAGCCGGCCGTCGCGCGTGACGCGCAGACTGACGCCGATGCGGCTGGCAAAGCGCACCTGCTCCGGGATCGCCTCCTGTGCACGTTTAAGAATCGTCGTTGGCGGCGCGGCTTGCGCATGCGCCGGCGCCGCGTACGCCGACAATGCCAGCCCTGCAATCGCCAGAACCCCCGACAAAACGCGCATGTCCCCTCGCCCAAACGCCGTCTAGCAAGCCGTGCCTTGTCTGTGATAGTAACGGCATTGCATCTGGACAGGGAAGACCGGTGAAGCAAAGCAAAAAACGCTCCGAATCGCGTTTTTTGCCGACAGCTATCCCGGCGCTGCCCCCGCAACTGTAAGGGCGAGATCGGCCGCCCGAAGCGCCACTGGCCCCCGTCGAACGGGGCTGGGAAGGCAGGACGGCCCTCGACGACCCCGAGCCAGGAGACCTCCCGGACGCCAAGGGCATTCCCCTTGCCAACTACCGTCCTCGGCGGGAGGAACTGGTGCGCCATGGTTGCCGACAAAGCCGCGCGTAAAGCGCGGCCTCATCATCCGCTTATTCTGGTCCTGGGCGGTGCGCGCTCGGGCAAAAGCCGCTATGCCGAGGCACGAACGCGCGCTTTCTGCGCTGCGGCCACGCAAGCGATCTATGTCGCGACAGCGCAAGCCCACGACCGCGAAATGGCCAGGCGCATCGCGCTCCACAAAAAGCAGCGCGGCAAAAAGCGGTGGCGCACGCTCGAAGCCCCGATCGAGCTTGCCCAAACGCTCGCAGCGCAAACGCAACCGACCCTGGTCGATTGCCTGACCCTGTGGCTCACCAATCTGATGCTGGCCGAGCGGCCGATCGCCGCCGCCGCCAAAGAACTCTGCCGCACGCTCGCCAAGCGCCGGGCCCCCATCGTGCTGGTCGCGAACGAAGTGGGCCTCGGCATCGTGCCCGACAACAAAATGGCGCGCGATTTCCGCGACCATGCCGGACGCCTGCACCAGGCGATCGGCGCCATCGCAACCGACGTGGTTTTCGTCGCGGCAGGACTGCCGCTTGCCTTGAAGGGAAAGTCCGCATGAAACGCATTCCGGCAACGATCGTGACCGGCTTTCTGGGTGCCGGCAAAACCACGCTGCTGCGCCACATGGCGGCCAACGCCAAGGGGCGGCGCATCGCTTTTGTCATCAACGAATTCGGCGCCCTCGGCATGGACCGCGAATTGCTGCTCGGCTGTGCGGAGGATTCGTGTGCGCCCGGCGACGTCGTGGAACTCGCGAACGGCTGCATCTGCTGCACGGTCGCCGACGACTTCCTGCCCACGCTCGAAGCTTTGCTCGCGCGCGATCCGGCCCCCGACCATATCGTCATCGAAACGTCGGGCCTTGCGCTGCCGAAACCGCTTGTGCAGGCCTTCAACTGGCCGGCGGTCAAAGCGCGCGCCACGGTCGACGGCGTGATCGCGCTCGTCGACGGGCCTGCGCTCGCGCAAGGCCGTTTTGCCGACGACGAAGAAGCGCTCGCCGCCCAGCGCGCGGCCGACCCCGCCCTCGACCACGACAATCCGCTCGCCGAAGTATTCGACGACCAGATGGCGTGCGCCGATCTCGTCGTGGTCACCAAGGGCGACAGTATCGACGCGCAGACGGCCGCCCGCGTGCGTCTCGAGCTTGGCGGCAAGCTGCGCGACGGCGCCAAGCTCGTGTCGGCGGCCTACGGCGCCGTATCGCTCGACGTGCTGCTCGGGATTTCGGCCGCCGCCGAAGACGATCTCGCCACGCGCCCGAGCCATGCCGATGCGCTCGGCGAACACGACCACGACGATTTCGACAGTTTCGTGGTCGAGCCTGGGGCCATCGCCGATCCGGCCGCGTTCGAAGCGCGCCTTGCGCAAACGATCGCCAACCACGACGTCCTGCGCGCCAAAGGCTTTCTCGACGTGCCCGGCAAGCCGATGCGCCTTGCCCTCCAGGCCGTGGGCCCGCGCATCGAGCGCTATTTCGACCGGCCCTGGCGCAGCGACGAGCCGCGCGGCTCGCGCGTGGTCGTGATCGGCCGCAAGGGCATCGACGCCGACGCCATTCGCGCGGCCCTTGCCTGATGCATCTGCTGGCCGCCACGCCGGGGACGATCCTCGACGCCGACGCTGCGGTCGATCTTGCCCAAACGCCGGGCAAGATCGTGGTGCTATCGATGGCGGACAGCGACCTTGCAGGGCTTGCGCGCGCGCGCAGCGGCCAGTCTTTGCGACTTGCCAACGTGGCGGCGCTCAAACATCCCTATTCGGTCGATCTCTATGTCGAGCGCACGGCCGCCCATGCGCGCATCGTCGTCGTGCGGCTTTTGGGCGGGCGCAGCTACTGGCCCTACGGCATCGACCGCCTCGTCGAAACCGCGCAGCGCAGCGGTGCTAAGTTGGCATTGCTGCCGGGCGACGCAAACGACGACATCGAACTCCAGCAGTTCTCGAACATCGATGCCGAGCTCTATCGCCGTTTGCATCTGGCGTTTGTGCATGGCGGGCCCGAAAACTTCGCGCGCATTCTTGCGGCCCTCGACGATCTCGCCGAGGGCCGCAAGAATGCGCGCGACTGGGCGCCGCTCGCGATCCCGCGCGCCGGGCGCTATGCGCATGGCCATGCGCGACCCGGCGCGCCGGTCGCAGCCTTGCTGTTCTATCGCGCGCACTATCAAGCGGGCGATCTGGCACCCGTCGATACGTTGATCGAGAAACTCGCGGCCCGCGATCTCGACGTGCACGCCTTCTATGCGACGAGCCTCAAAGACGCGAACGTCGGCGCCTTTCTTGCGGCAGAGTTGGCCGCGACACCGCCCGACATTGCGATCAACCTCACCGGTTTTTCGGCCGGCGTGCTTGATCCGTTGGCCGCGTTCGACGTGCCCGTGTTGCAGGCTGTGCTGGCGGGCCAGACGCGCGACGCGTGGGCGGCCGACACGCGCGGCCTTGCAAGCCGCGACGTCGCTATGAACGTGGCCTTGCCCGAGCTCGACGGCCGCATCATGACGCGCGCGATCGGCTTCAAAGATTCGCTGGGCCGCGATGCATCGTGCGAGATCGATCTGATGGGTTTTGCCGCCGACACGGAGCGCTGCGGCTTCGTGGCCGAGCTTGCGGCCAACTGGGTCAAGCTGCGCCGTACAAATCTCGCCGAACGCCGCATCGCCCTCGTACTCGCCAACTATCCGGGCAAAGACGGACGGCTTGCCAACGGCGTTGGGCTCGACACGCCGGCCGCAACTGTCGCGATCCTTGGCGCGCTTGCAAAGGCCGGCTACGCCGTCGAAGACGCACCCGCCGACTCTGCGCAATTGATGCGCCGGCTGTTGGACGGCCCCACCAACCGCACCAAAATCGCGGGCGGCGGCCTGCGGTTCTCGCTTTCCGACTATCTTGCGTTCTACGCGAAGCTGCCCGCCTCAGTGCGCGCTTCAGTCGAAGCGCGTTGGGGTGCGCCCGAAGCCGACCGACGGCTCGAAGGCGACGCGTTTGTGCTGCCGGTGCATCGTTTTGGCCATGTCGCGGTCGCGATCCAGCCTGCGCGCGGCTACGAGATCGACCCGGCTGCGACCTATCACGACCCCGATCTCGTCCCGCCGCACGGCTATCTTGCCTTCCATGCGTGGCTGCGGTCGCAGCACGCGGTCGTGCATGTCGGCAAACACGGCAATCTCGAATGGCTGCCGGGCAAGGGGCTTGCGCTGTCCGCCGACTGTTTCCCCGAAGCCGCACTGGGGGCGCTGCCCAATCTTTATCCTTTCATCGTCAACGATCCGGGCGAAGGGACGCAAGCCAAGCGCCGCACTTCGGCCGTCGTGATCGACCATCTGACGCCGCCTTTGACGCGTGCGGGTGCGTACGGCCCGCAAGCCGCCCTCGAGCGGTTGATCGACGAATACGGCGAGGCCGCCCGCCTCGATCCGCGCCGCCTGCCCGCGTTGGGGGCATCGATCCTCGATCTCGCGCGCAAAGCCGGGCTCGACCGCGAATGCGGCATTGCCCCCGACGACGACGCGAAGGCAGCGTTGCCGAAGCTCGACGGGCTCTTGTGCGAACTCAAAGAGCACCAGATCCGCGACGGCTTGCACGTGTTCGGCACGTCGCCCGGCGGCACGCAGCGCCGCGACACGCTGGTCGCGATCGCACGCGTGCCCCGGCCCGGCGCGGCCCCTGCAAGCGCGTCGCTACTGCGCGCACTTGCCGCCGACCGCGGCTGTACCTTCGATCCGCTCGATTGCGACATGGCCATCCACGGCGACGCAGTCGCCGAACTTGAAGAAGCGGCCGAGCGTTTGCTCGACGGTGCAGCACCCGGCGGCCCCGCAAGCGCGGCCGTGCACGAATGGATCGCCTCGCACCTCGCCCCTGCATTCGATGCGAGCGGGGCTGCCGAGATGGCGGCGTTGCTGGCCGGGCTCGACGGGCGGCGCGTCGCGCCCGGCCCATCGGGTGCGCCCTCGCGCGGCCGCGCCGACGTGCTGCCGACCGGGCGCAATTTCTATTCGGTTGATCTGCGCGCCGTCCCCACGCCGTCGGCCTGGATGCTCGGCTGGAAGTCGGCAACCTTGCTGCTCGAGCGCCATGTGCAGACGCACGGGGACTGGCCGCGCGCCGTCGCGTTGTCCGCGTGGGGGACCGCCAATATGCGCACGGGCGGGGACGACATCGCGCAAGGGCTGGCCCTGATGGGCGTGCGCCCGACCTGGGAGCCGTCGTCGCTGCGCGTGACGGGTTTCGAAATCCTGTCGCTCGATCTGCTCGACCGGCCGCGCATCGACGTGACGTTGCGCGTGTCGGGCTTTTTCCGCGACGCGTTTGCCAATCTCATCGACCTATTCGATTCGGCCGTGCGGGCGGTCGCCAAGCTCGACGAGCCTGGCCATCTCAATCCGCTGGCCGCGCGCGTCGCAGCCGAGGGCGGCGGCGTGGACGCCGCCACACGCGTGTTCGGCTCGAAACCCGGCGCCTACGGGGCGGGCCTGCAGGCGCTGATCGACGAGGGGGGCTGGCAATCGGCAGGCGATCTTGCCGACGCCTACGTGGCCTGGGGCGGCTATGCGTATCGTGCGGGGGCAACGGGCGAAGCGGCGCACAGGCTCTTCGAAAAGCGCCTCGCGCGCGTCGAAGCCGTACTGCACAACCAGGACAATCGCGAACACGATCTGCTCGACAGCGACGACTACTACCAGTTCGAAGGCGGGCTTGCCGCCGCTGTCAAGAAGCTCTCCGGCGCTGCGCCGGCCGTGTACCACAACGACCATTCGCGCCCCGAGAGCCCGAAGATCCGCACGCTCAAGGAAGAGATCGCGCGCATCGTGCGCGCACGCGCCGCCAATCCCAAATGGATCGCAGGCGCGATGCGGCACGGCTACAAGGGCGCTTTCGAGATGGCGGCGACGGTCGACTATCTTTTCGCGTTTGCCGCCTCGACCGATGCGGTCGAAGACCGGCATTTCGATGCGCTGTTCGACGCCTACTTGCGCGACGAAGCCGTGCGCGATTTCGTGGCGGAATCCAACGCGCCTGCCTTGCGCGAGATGGCCGCCCGTTTTGCCGAAGCGCGCGAGCGCGGCCTGTGGCGCCCCGGTGCGAACGACGCGCCGGCTCTGCTCGCAAGCCTCCTGGAGACGCCATGACCCTCGACACCGAGCACAACGAAAAAATGCGCCGCATCAAAACGGCGCGCGACAAGATGATGGCGGGGAAGATCGGCGAAAAGGGCTTGCTGATCGTGCATACCGGCAAGGGCAAGGGCAAATCTTCGTCCGCCTTCGGCATGGTCATGCGGTGCTTGGGCCACGGCATGAAAGTGGGCATCGTGCAGTTCGTGAAGGGTGCTTGGGACACCGGCGAAGCGCGCCTGCTCGCGAAGTTTCCCGAGCTTTGCGAGATCAAGACGATGGGCGAAGGCTTCACGTGGGAAACGCAAGACCGTGCCCGCGACGTAGCCGCCGCCGAACGTGCTTGGGCAGAGTCGAAGCGCATGCTCGCCGACGAAAGCTACCGCATGGTGGTGCTCGACGAGCTCAACATCGTGCTGCGCTACGAATATCTCGCCCTCGAACCCGTGCTCGAAACGCTCGCCGCACGGCCGCCGCTGCAGCATTGCGTGGTCACCGGCCGCAACGCGCCGCAAGCGCTCATCGACGCGTGCGACCTTGCGACCGAAATGACGCTGCTCAAACATCCGTTCCGCGACGGCATCAAGGCGCAAGCGGGCGTGGAGTTCTAGAAGCCGCCATGGCCGCGCGCGCGCTCATGTTCCAGGGGACGGGATCGGACGTCGGCAAGTCGCTGCTGGTGGCGGGGCTTGCCCGCGCCTATGCGCGCCGCGGCTTGGCGGTGCGCCCGTTCAAGCCGCAGAACATGTCGAACAACGCCGCCGTCACGGCCGACGGCGGCGAAATCGGGCGTGCGCAAGCGCTGCAGGCGCGCGCGTGTTTCGCGGCCCCGCACAGCGACATGAACCCCGTGCTGCTGAAGCCGCAGAGCGAAACGGGTGCCCAGGTCGTCGTGCGCGGCCAGGTGCGCGCCACGGCGCACGCGCGCGACTACCATGCGCTGAAGCCGCAATTGCTGGCCGAGGTGCGCGAGAGCTTTCAGCGCTTGCGCAGCCAATGCGATCTCGTGCTGGTCGAAGGTGCGGGCTCGCCCGCCGAGATCAATCTACGTGCGGGCGACATCGCAAATATGGGTTTTGCCGAAGCCGAAAACCTGTCCGTGGTGCTGATCGGCGACATCGAACGCGGCGGCGTGATCGCTTCTTTCGCGGGCACTTTCGCCGTGCTCGAAGCGGGCGAGAGGGCGCGCATCGTCGGCACGATCGTCAACAAGTTCCGCGGCGATGTGTCTTTGTTCGACGACGGCCGCAAGGCGATCGAGCGCTGGACGGGAGCGCCCTGCCTCGGCGTTGTGCCGTGGTTTGCCGCGGCGGCACAGTTGCCCGCCGAGGACAGTGCGGGTCTTGGGGAGCGCTATGGGCGCAAACACGACGCCAAGATCAAGATCCGCGTGCCGCATTTGAAACACATCGCCAATTTCGACGATCTCGATCCTTTGGCCGCGATGCCCGAGATCGATCTGGCTTTGCTCGAACCGGGCGAAGCCTTGCCCGGCGACTGCAACATCGCGCTGCTGCCGGGCTCCAAAGCCACGATCGCCGATCTCGCCTTCTTGCGTGCGCAAGGCTGGGACGTCGACATTGCGGCCCATCGCAGGCGCGGCGGCATCGTCGTGGGCTTATGCGGCGGCTACCAGATGATGGGCAAAACGATCGCCGATCCGGGTGGCCTCGAAGGCCCGCCTGCGACCGTCGCGGGCCTCGGGCTGCTCGACGTCGACAGCGTGCTCGCCCCCGCAAAGACGCTGCGCGCAGTCGATGCGACCGACGCTCGGTCGGGCTGCCGCATTCGCGGCTACGAGATCCATCTCGGCATTACGACCGGCACGGAAGCGGCGTTCCTCGATCTTGGCGACGTGCGCGAAGGGGCCGTCTCTTCCGACGGTCGCGCGATGGGATGCTACATCCACGGACTGTTCGGCAATGCCGAATTCAGCAAAGCGTGGTTTGCGCGCCTCGGCGCCGCCATCGCCATGCCCGAAGACGCTGACGTTGCCGTCGACCGCACGCTTGATGCGCTGGCTGCCCATCTCGAAGCGTCGCTCGACCTCGACCGGCTTTTGGCGTTTGCGCGATGCAGCTAGGCCAGCAGCGCAAGGCGGCCGACGGCCAAGGCCGCGAGCAGGCCCGCATGCACGAGGCAGGCGGCCACGAACAGCCACAAGGCACGGCGCATGTCTTCGAGCGTGGCGCGCGCACGGCCCTTGCCGATCCACGGATCGTCGACGAGTTCCTTGCCGTAGCGGCGCGGGCCCGCAAGGGCAAGGTCGAGTGCACCCGCAAACGCCCCTTCGGGCCAGCCCGCATTGACCGAGCGATGTTTGCGCGCATCGCCGATCGCGGTCGCAACGGCCTTGAAGGGTTTCGCACCCGGCGCCACGATTGCCGCCGCCGCCACGATCAAAGCACTGAGGCGGGCCGGCAGGAAATTCATCGCCGTGTCGAGGCGGGCCGCATAGCGGCCGAAATCGAGATAGCGTTCGTTGCGGTGCGCGATCATCGAATCGAGCGTATTGGCGGCCTTGTAGGCCATCAGCCCCGGCAGGCCGAACAGCACGTACCAGAAGCACGGGGCCACGACCGCGTCGGAGAAATTCTCGGCGAGCGATTCGATGCCGGCGCGCGCCACACCGTGTGCGTCGAGGCTTTCGGGATCGCGGCCGACGATGCGCGACACGGCCAAGCGCCCGCCCGCGAGCCCGCCTTTGTCGAGGCCGTTCGCGACGGCCGCGACGTGGTCGTAGAGCGAGCGCTGGGCCACCAGCACCGTGACGATCAGGATTTCGACGGCTGCCCCCCACGCATAGCGCCGCACATAGAGCAGCACGAGCCAGCCGAGAATCGCGGCGAGCCCGACGACCAGCACGACCGTGAGCCCGCCGCGGATGCGGCGCGCGCGCGGGCTGCGCTGCGGGCGGTTGAGGCGGGCTTCAAGGGCCGCGATCAGCGCACCCAGCCATTGCACCGGATGGCCGATCCGCGCGAAAACAGGACGCATTTCGCCCACCACGGCATCGGCGGCAAGGGCCGCCAACAGGATCAGCAGCGGATCGACA
Source organism: Rhodospirillaceae bacterium (assembly GCA_027490975.1). Lineage (GTDB taxonomy): Bacteria > Pseudomonadota > Alphaproteobacteria > CACIAM-22H2 > CACIAM-22H2 > Tagaea. Next base: position 12,950 of record JAIXXA010000062.1, on the reverse strand, counting down.
AAACCAGGGCCCGGCAGAATCGGCATGCCGGGCACCTTGGCCGCTGTGCCCGCGAAAATCAATCGACCAGGAGCACCAAATGAACGACAGCGCCATCATGATCTGCGGCCACGGCAGCCGCGACCTCGACGCGGTGCGCGAATTCGACACGCTCGTGTCCGAATTGCGCAAGCAGCTGCCGGGGCGCGCCGTGGGCTCGGGCTTTCTCGAATTCGCGCGTCCGATGATCCGCGAAGGCCTCGACAGCCTCAAAGCGCAGGGTGCGACGCACATCAAAGCCGTGCCGGCGATGCTGTTTGCCGCCGGCCACGTGAAAAACGACCTGCCGTGGGAGCTCAACACGTGGGCCGCGGAAAATCCCGGCATCAAGGTCGAGTTCGGCCGCGATCTTGCGATCGATCTGAAGCTCATCGAAGCGGCCAAGCAGCGCATTGAAGAGGCCGAGGCGAAAGCCGCACGGCCCGCCACGCGCGCCGAAACGCTTCTCGTGGTCGTCGGGCGCGGCACCAACGATCCCGACGCCAACTCGAACGTCGCCAAAGTCGCGCGCATGCTGTGGGAAGGCATGGGCTTCGGCTGGGCGACGGTGGCCTATTCGGGTGTCGCGCACCCGCGCACGAACGAGTGCCTGGCGCGCGCCGTGCGCCTCGGCTTCCGGCGCATCGTCGTGTTCCCGTACTTCCTGTTCAACGGCATCCTCATCAAGCGCATCTACGAACAGACGGCCGAAGTGGCACGCCTCAACGGCGACGTCGAGTTCCTGACGGCCGACTATCTGAGCACGCATCCCAACGTCGTCGCCGCCTTCCTCGAACGGCTCGGCGAAATCGGCAGCGGCCAGAACGCGATGAACTGCATGGTCTGCAAATACCGGACGCAGATCATCGGCTACGAGGCCGATGTGGGTGCCCTGCAGGCCGGGCACCATCTGCATGTGCGCGGCATCGGCACCGACGGGGATCACGGGCATAGCCACGGGCATGCGCACGGTCACGACCATAGCCACGGCCACGCGCATGGGCACGCGCATGGGCACGGGCACGATCATGGGCATAGTCACGGCCACGCACATGGCCACGACCACGCGCACCCGCATCCGCACAAACACGACTGACCGAAGATGGAGTATCTGCGCGACCCGGCCGAGATCTATCGCCGCTCCTTCGCCACGATCGGGCGCGAGCGCGATTTGGCCCGCCTGCCGCCGGACCATGCTGCCTTGGCGGCACGCATCGCGCATGCCTGCGGCATGGTCGATGTGATCGACACGCTTGTCGCAAGCCCGAACGCGATTGCGGCCGCGCGCGCGGCTTTGCAAAACGGCGCAGCGGTGCTGTGCGATGCGCAGATGGTCGCGCACGGCATACTGCGCAAACGCCTGCCCGCAGGCGCGCGGATCGAATGCACGATAGAGGCACCGGAGACGGCCGCACGCGCCGCCTCGCTCGGCACCACGCGCTCGGCGGCGGCCGTCGATCTTTGGAACGTCGACGGGGCCGTCGTGGCGATCGGCAATGCGCCGACGGCGTTGTTCCGCCTGCTCGAAAACATCGATGCTGGCGGCAAGCGCCCGGCGGCGTTGTTTGCGTTTCCGGTCGGCTTTGTCGGGGCCGAAGAGTCGAAAGCCGAGCTTGTCGCCAATCCGCGCGGGCTCGAATTTGCAACGCTGCCCGGCCGGCGCGGCGGCAGTGCGATGGCCGCAGCCGCAATCAACGCGATCTTCGGCAATCCCGAGGCCAAGCCATGAGCAAATGGCTCACCGTGGTCGGCATCGGCGAAGACGGCAATGGCGGTTTGTCGGCGGCGGCTTCGAGCGCGATCGCTTCGGCGCAAACGCTGGTCGGCGGCAAACGCCATCTCGATCTTGTCGGCGCAACCAGCGCCGAGCGCCTCGTCTGGTCGAGTCCGCTCGACGCAACGCTCGATCTCATTGCCGCACGGCGCGGCATGCGCGTCGTCGTGCTTGCCTCGGGCGACCCGATGTGGTTCGGCATCGGCGCCACGCTGCTGAAACGCTTTTCCATCGACGAGATGGCGGTACTGCCGCATATCTCGGCCTTTGGCTTGGCGGCGGCCGAAATGGGTTGGCCGCTCGATGCGGTCGAAAAACTGAGCCTGCACGGTCGGCCGCTCGAAGCGCTCGCCTTGCATCTCGCCCCGGGCGCCAAGCTGCTCGCCCTCACCGCCGACGGCGCAGCCCCTGCCGCGATCGCGGCGTTTCTGGCGGCACACGGGTATGGCGATTCGGCTGTGACCGTGCTCGAACATCTGGGCGGACCAAAGATGCGCCGCACCGTCGGCACGGCCGCGTCGCCGCCGCCCGGCCCCTATGCCGATCTCAACACGCTCGCGATCGAGTGCGTGGCCGATGCAAGCACGCTTGCGCTGTCGCGTGTGCCCGGCCTGCCCGACGCCGCGTTCGCGCATGACGGCCAGCTCACCAAACGCGCCGTGCGCGCGGCACCGCTTGGCGCCTTGGCGCCCCGCCCCGGCCAGCTTCTGTGGGACATCGGGGCGGGCAATGGCTCGATCGCAATCGAGTGGCTGCGCGCGGTGCCGCACGCACATGCGATCGCCGTCGAGCGCGATGCAGAACGTTATGCGCGGCTTCTGCACAACGCAAAAACGCTCGGCGTGCCGCAGTTGCAGGCGGTTCTGGGCTCGGCACCGGCTGCACTCGCAGGGCTTCCCAACCCCGATGCCGTGTTTGTCGGCGGCGGGCTCTCCACGCCAGGCCTAGTCGATGCGGCGTGGGCTGCGCTGAAACCGGGCGGCATGTTCGTTGGCAATGCGGTCACGCTCGAAGGCGAAAGCGCGCTGGCCGAGCTCCATCGCAGCAAAGGCGGCGAGATGATGCGCCTCGCGGTCGCACATGCCGAGCCTGTCGGGCCGCATCGCGGCTGGCGTGCCGCAATGCCGGTCACGCAATGGATCGGGCGCAAGACATGAGCGGCACGCTCTACGGCATCGGCGTGGGGCCGGGCGATCCGGAGTTGCTGACTCTCAAGGCCGTGCGGCTGATCGCGGCTTGCGCGGTCGTCGCATATCCCGCCCCGGAGTCGGGCGAGGCTTTGGCGCGCCGCATCGCCGCCCCGCATATCCCGAGCGGCAAGATCGAATTGCCGATTCGCCTGCCGATCGAGATCGAACGCCATCCGGCGCAAGACGCCTACGATGCCGGCGCGGCGTTGCTGGCCGAGCATCTTGCGGCCGGGCGCGACGTTGCCCTGCTCTGCTTGGGCGACCCGCTCTTCTACGGCAGCTACATGTATCTGCATGCGCGGCTTGGCGAACGATTTCCAACGCGCATCGTGCCCGGCGTCACGTCGTTTGCCGCGTCGGCGGCCCTCTCGTACCATGCGCTGTCCGCGCGCGAAGACAGCGTGACGGTCATCCCCGCGACCTTGCCCGACGACGCGATCGAACGGCGCATTGCAGCGCACGATTCGTTGGTCTTCCTCAAGCTCGGTCGCCATTTCGCGCGGCTACGCGCCACGCTCGAACGGCTCGGTCTTGGCGCGGACGCCGTCTATGTCGAACGCGCCGGGCTCGACGGCGAACGCACGATGCCGCTTGCGCAAGCCCCGCACGCGACTGCCCCCTATTTCTCGCTGATCCTCGTGCATCGGCGCGGCAAGGCCTGGACATGAAACCCGTTCTCTTCTGCCTCACCCAAGCCGGCGCCGATCTTGCCCGAAAGCTGGAAGGCGAACTGCACGGCTATCGCCCGCGCGTTGCCGGTGCCGACGTGGCCTTCGACGATGCAGCGGCTCATCTCGCCGCTTTGTTTGCGGCCGGCCGGTCCATCGTCGGTTTCTGTGCAGCGGGCATTCTCGTTCGCGCGGTCGCACCCTTGCTTGAGCACAAACGCGACGAGCCGCCGGTTGTCGCCGTCAGTGCGGACGGCAGATTCGCGATCCCGCTCCTGGGCGGGCATCGCGGCGCGAACCGACTGGCACACCACGTCGCCGCTGTCCTCGGCGGGCAAGCGGCCGTCACGACGGCGGGCGACGTTTCTCTCGGTCTGTCGCTCGACGAACCGCCGGCGGGCTGGCGCATCGCCAATATCGACGCTGTGAAGCAAGTTGCGGCCGCCTTGCTCACGGGCCAAAGCGTGCGCATCGACGGCGCTGCCCCTTGGCTCGAAGCCTTGCCGCAAGACGAAGCCGCGCAAACCACGATCCGCGTCACGGCGCACAAGCCCGCCGCCGGGTCGAACGCGCTTGTCTACCATCCGCCCGTGCTGGCCGTCGGCGTCGGCTGCGAGCGCGGCACGCCGCAGGCCGAAATCGAATCGCTGATTGCGACTACGCTCGAAGAAGCGGGCCTGGCGGCGGGTGCCGTCGCATGCCTCGTGTCGATCGACGTCAAATCCGACGAGGTCGGCTTGCTGGCAGCGGCCGAAACGCTCGGCACGCCTGCGCGCTTTTTCGCGGCTCCCATACTCGCGGCCGAAGAGCCGCGCGTAACACAAGCTTCCGACTATGTGCGCGCAACGGTCGGCACCGCGTCCGTTGCCGAAGCAGCCGCACTTGCAGCCGTCGGGCCCGCCGGCACGCTCCTGGCGCCCAAGCGCAAATCGACACGCGCGACCTGTGCGATCGCGCAATCGCCCGTCCCGCTCGACGCGTCGAAGATCGGCCGCGCGCGCGGCCATCTCGACATTGTCGGCATCGGGCCGGGCAGCGCGGCCTGGCGCACGCCCGAAGCAAGCGAAGCCCTTGCGGCGGCCGACTGCGTGGTCGGCTACGGGCTCTATCTCGATCTCGTCGCCGATCTGATCGACGGCAAACAGCGTTTCGAGACGGGTTTGGGCCACGAGACGGGCCGCGTCGAACGCGCCCTCGATCTGGCGGCCGAAGGACGGCGCGTCGCCCTCGTCTGTTCGGGCGATGCCGGCATCTACGCGCTTGCGACCTTGGCGTTCGAGCGGCTGGAAGCCGGCGCGCCCGAGCGGCGACGCATCGCCGTGCGCGTGTGCCCGGGCATTTCGGCTTTGCAGGCGGCCGCCGCACGGCTGGGTGCTCCGCTCGGCCACGATTTCTGCGCGATCTCGCTGTCGGATCTGCTGACCCCGACCGCGACCATCGAGCAGCGTTTGCGCGCCGCCGCCGACGGCGATTTCGTGGTCGCGCTCTACAACCCCGCCTCCGAACGGCGGCGCAGCCTGCTGCCGCTCGCGCGCGACATCTTCATGGCCGCGCGCGGTGCGGATTGCCGCGTGGCATGTGCGCGCAATCTCGGCCGCGACGGCGAGATCGTGTCGATTTTCCGCCTCGGCGACGCATGGGTCGAAAGCGTCGACATGCTGACGCTCGTCATGATCGGCAGCACTTCCACGCGCGCCTTTGCGATGGGCGGACAGCAACGGCTCTACACGCCGCGCGGCTACGCGGCCAAGGAAACGCCATGAGTGTGGATTTCATCGGGGCGGGGCCGGGTGCGCCCGACCTCATCACGTTGCGCGGCCTGCGCGCGATCCAGCGCGCCGACCTCGTGCTCTACGCAGGCTCGCTCGTGCCCGCCGAAATCGTCGCCGAGCGGCGGGCGGGCGTGGACGCGATCGACACCGCCCCGATGGCGCTCGACGCGATCGTCGCGGCGATGGCGGCGGCGCACGCCAACGGACAGCATGTGGCCCGCGTTCATTCGGGCGATCCGTCGCTCTACGGTGCGACCGCCGAACAGATGCGCCGGCTCGATGCGCTCGGCATTCCTTACGACGTGATCCCGGGCGTGCCCGCCTATGCCGCGATGGCGGCAGCCTTGCGAACCGAGCTCACGCTCCCGGGCATCGTGCAAAGCGTCGTGCTCACCCGCACGGCCACGCGCGCTTCGGCGATGCCGAACGGCGAAACGCTCGCCAATTTCGCCGCGACCGGCGCCACGCTCGCAATCCATCTCTCGATCGCGAACCTTGCCAAAGTCGTGCGCGAATTGGCGCCGCTCTACGGCAGCGACTGTCCCGTTGCGGTCGGCTACCGGGTGAGCTGGCCCGACCAGCAGTTTCTTGCGGGCACGCTTGCCGACATTCGCGACAAGGTCAAAGCGGCGGGCTTCACGCGCACGGCCCTCATTTTGGTGGGGCCGGGCCTCGGCGCCGACAATGCCGCCGACAGCCGGCTCTATGCGGCCGACCATAGCCACGTGCTGCGCCCGGCAGCGAAGCGCTGACCGTCAGCGCGGAGCGCCGTTGCGGCGCAGATAATCGGCGACGTTGCGGCGGTTGGACGCTTCGGCGATCGCAAGTGCGGTGCGCCCCGTGGCATCGGTCGGCGTGAGGTCGGCCTTGGCCTGGACCAGCGCTTCGACGACCCGCAAATGCCCTTCGCGCGCAGCCAGCATGAGAGCGGTCGAACTTGTGCTGCGCTCGATCAGATTGAGATTGGCGCGTCCGGCAATCAAGGTCTGCACGACGCCGACATGGCCGCGTTCGCTCGCCCACATCAAGGCGGTGCGGCCTTCGCGGTCGCGCAGATCGGGTGTGGCGCGCGCATCGAGCAGCATCTTGGCGATCTCGGCATTGCCGTTCTGGGCGGCAAGCGACAAGGCCGGGCGATTGTCGAGATCGAGCTGGTTGGCCGGAGCGCCTGCCAGCAATTGCTGGCGCACGACATCGACATTGCCCTCGCGTGCCGCCTCGGCAAGGGGGCGGCGGATCAGCACTTCAATGCCGAGCTGGGCGTGCGCCGGCACGGCGAGCAGCACGGCGACAGCGGCAAGAAAGAAACGACGCATCGTTGGAATTTAGGAAGTTCCCGAGGGCATCGCAAGCCATCCGAGCGCGTCGGCAACGTTTGCAACGGTCGGCCCCGGCGGCGGCGGCGGTCGGCGCAGCAGCACCACCGGCAGACCGAGATTGCGGGCGGCATCGAGCTTCGCGCGGGCGGAATCGCCGCCGCTTGCTTTGGCGAGAATGACCTCGATGCCTTCGGTCTTGAGGAACCGGCGTTCGGCTTCGCGCTCGAAGGGACCGCGTGTCACGACGATGCGCGCGCCCGGCAGATCGACCGGACCCGGTTCGGCGCGCCGCACCAAGAAGTCGAGATCGAGTACGGCAAGCGGCGCAAGCCCGTCGGCGAAGGCCACGAACACGCGCCGCCCCATCGCCGGCAACAGCCGCGCGCCGGCCGCAACGTCGTCGACGAAGAGCCAGCGGTCGCCGTCGACCGGCTGCCATTCGGGCCGCACCAGAGCCGCACGCGGCACGTCTGCTTGCGCGCACGCGGCAACGGCATTGGCCGATATGCGCACGGCGAAAGGATGCGTGGCGTCGATGCAGGCCGCGATGTTTTCGGCGCGCAGATAGGCGCCCAGTCCCGCTGCACCGCCAAAACCGCCGCTGCGCATCCGGGCCGCACTGAGGCTCGGGGCGGCCGTACGCCCGGCGAGCGACAGGATCGCATCGTAGCCTTCGGCGGCCAGACGATCGGCCAGCAGCCGCGCTTCGCCGGTGCCGCCGAGAACGAGAACGCGCTTGCTCATGGCCCGGCCTGGCCGATCAATTCGCCCGCGCGGTCGACGACCAGCACGTCGAGGGCGATGGCAGGGCCCGCGATCTCGGCTGCCACACGCTGCGCCTCTTCAGCGATACGCTGGGCGAGCGGCAGATTGGCCGCGCGCGCAAGGCCGAGGACCGCGCCGGCCGACATGTCGGGGGCCGATGCGGCTTCGCACAGCGCGGCGGCGGCGCCCAACGTGCCCAGCCGGTCGGCAAGATAGCGCGCATCGACGCGGCTGCGCGCGGAATGCAGATCCATCGCCCCGGCCGCGAGTTTGGCGAGTTTGGCAAAGCCGCCCGCCACCGTCACGCGGGCGACGGGATGGACCCGCAGATACTTCAAGGTGCCGCCGGCGAAATCGCCCATGTCGAGCAGGGCCGAGTCGGGCAAGGCGTAGAAACGCTTCACAAACGCCTCCGAGGTCGAACCCGTCGCCGCTGCGACATGGGGCAAACCCTCGGCGCGGGCAACGTCGATGCCGCGATGGATCGAGTGGATCCACGCCGCACACGAATAGGGTGTGACGATGCCGCTGGTTCCCAGCACCGACAGCCCGCCGACGATGCCCAAGCGCGCGTTCAGGGTCTTGAGGGCACGTTTTTCGCCGTCCGGAATCGACACGGTCACGATCCAGTCCGATCCGTACGCGGCCAAGGCCGTTGCGATGATGGCCCGCGGACCCGGATTGATCGCCGGCTCGCCGACCGCCAGCGCCAAGCCCGGCTTCGTGACCGTGCCCACGCCGGTTCCGGCGCGAAAAGCGAGGCCCCGGCCCGGGGCATTGCGCATGAGCCGAACGCGGATTTCGGCACCATGCGTGACGTCGGGGTCGTCGCCTGCGTCCTTGACGACGCCAGCCTCGGCATAGTCGGCCCCCACCACACCGCCCACGACGCCAAAACTGGGCGTTTGGCCCTGCGGCAGACGAATCGTCACGCTCGACGGCAGCCGGCCGGTGGCGAGCGCTTCGGCGGCAGCACGTGCGGCGGCGGCGGCACAGGCCCCGGTCGTCCAGCCGCTGCGCAAAGGCCCCGCAGGCTTGGGCGGAAGTTCGTCTTCGACCATGATTTCAGTAGGGTAGCATCGCAAGCCCGGGCCGGATAGACTGGCAGCGATGGACGATCACGGTCTTGAAATGCCGGTCTTCGAACCCGGCAGCGTTTGGCTGGTGGGGGCTGGCCCGGGCGATCCCGGGCTGTTGTCGCTGTACGGCCTGCATGCGCTGCGCGAGGCCGACTGCGTCGTCTACGACGCGCTCGTCGATGCGCGAATCCTCAAACTCGCGCGCGCCGGCGCCAGCCTCTGGTTTGCGGGCAAGCGCGGCGGCAAACCGAGCCCCAAACAACGCGACATCACGCTGCGCCTGATCGAGCTTGCGCGCAGCGGCAAACGCGTGCTGCGCCTCAAGGGCGGCGACCCGTTCGTGTTCGGGCGCGGCGGCGAAGAAGCGCTCGGGCTTGCCGGCGCCGCGATCCCGTTCCGCATCGTGCCGGGCATCACGTCGGGCATTGGCGGTCTTGCCTATGCCGGCATTCCGGTCACGCATCGCGACACCAACCACGCCGTGACGTTCGTCACCGGCCACGGCGTTACCGGCGACGTGCCCGACGGGCTGGACTGGCGGGCCCTTGCCAACGGCGCGCCCACGCTCGTGTTCTACATGGCGCTCAAACATCTGGACCGCATCGCGGGCCTGCTGATCGCAGCCGGCAGGGCAAGCGACACGCCCGCCGCTCTCGTCGTGCGGGCCAGCACCAAGGACCAGCGGGTCGTCGAAACCACGCTTGCCCAGGCGGCCGCCGATGCGCACGCAAGCGGCATCGAACCGCCCGCCTTGTTCGTGGTCGGCGAGGTCGTGCGCTTGCGCGCCGGGCTCGACTGGCAGGGCCAAGCGCTGGGCCGCATCCTCGATCCCGACCCGCTGGGTCTGGGCAACCGCCACACGGCGGAAACGGCATGAAAGGAAAACAGCACATGGTGCGTCCGACATTTGCGGCAGCCCTTCTCGCGGTCCTCGCCTTGGGCGCTTGCGAATCGCGCACGTCCTGGGTCAAGGAAAGTGCGCCGGCGGGCCAGCTCGAATACGACCAGCGCGAATGCCGCCGCACGGCGGGCGACTACGGCTATATCGAGCGCGGCCCCTCCTACTCCACCGACGCCGGCCGCAATCAAGGCCAATCGGTGGTGGCCGAAGAATATCGGCGCTGCATGGAGATGCGCGGCTGGCGGCGCGAACGCGGCTCCGAATCGAGCGGGCCCACCGCCGGCGACCGCCGCTCTTGACGCCAACACCGGGGCTGATCCTCGCCGCGCCCGCCTCGGGCAGCGGCAAGACGACCCTGGCCTTGGGCCTGGCACGGGCCCTGGTGCGCAAGGGCCTGCGCATCGCCCCCGCCAAAGTCGGCCCCGACTATATCGACCCGACCTTCCACGCAGCGGCCGCCGGCCGGCCCTGCCCCAATCTCGATCCGTGGGCGATGCGGGCGACCACAAGGGCGGGCCTCGTCGCCGAACTCGGCCGCGATGCCGACCTCGTTTTGTGCGAGGGCGTGATGGGCCTTTACGACGGCATCGACGCCGCCGGGACCGCCGCCACCGCCGAACTTGCCGCCGAAACCGGCTGGCCCGTGCTGCTCGTCGTCGATGCGCGCGGCCTTGCCGCGTCGTTTGGACCTTTGGTCGCGGGTTTTGAGAACGCCGCCAAAGATTTCAGAATCGTCGGCGCCATCGCCAACCGGGTCGGCAGTGCAAGCCACGTGGCGCTGCTGCGCGAAGCCCTCCAGCGCCATTGCCCGTCCGTCGCGTTTTTGGGCGGGGTCAAGCGCCAGGCCGACCTCGTCGTGCCGGAGCGGCATTTGGGCCTGGTGCCGGCAGGCGAGCGGAGCGATCTCGAACCCTTCCTCGAGCGTGCTGCCGATGCGTGCGCGGCCGGTCTCGATCTCGACGCGATCGTGGGCCTTGCCCGGCCGAGCCGTCTCGCCGCCGCCGCGCCGCCCGACTTGATCGCGCCCTTGGGCCAACATATCGCGGTCGCCAAAGACTCCGCCTTTGTGTTCGCCTATCCGACCCTGCTCGATTCCTGGCGCCGCCAGGGGGCACGTTTGAGCTTCTTCAGCCCGCTTGCCGACGCGGCCCCAGCCCCCGATGCCGATGCCGTGTTCCTGCCCGGCGGCTACCCGGAGTTGCATGCCGGAACGCTGGCCGCTTCCCTGCGGTTCAAAGCCGCTCTGCGTGGTTTCCGAGGCTTCGTCTACGGCGAATGCGGGGGCTACATGACGCTCGGCCGCAGCCTCGAAGACGCTTCGGGCACTCGCCACGCCATGCTCGACCTACTGCCGATCGACACCTCGTTTGCGAAGCGCAAGCTGCATCTGGGGTACCGGAGGATGCGGCTGCGCTTCGCGACGCCGTTCGGTACCGCGGGAACGGTGTTTCGCGGCCACGAATTCCACTATTCGACCGTTTCGGGCGAAAATCCGGCCGATGCGCTGTTCGAAACATGCGACGCGCGCGGACATGCGCTAGACTCCGGCGGCCTGCGACGCGACAATTTCGCCGGGTCGTTTTTCCATCTGATCGACCGCACCCCATTCGACGACTCTGAGGCTTGAACCCGCACATGCTCTACCATTTCTACGACATGCAGCAGACGATGCTTTCGCCCGTGCGTTTGGCCGCCGAAACCGTCCAGCACATGTTCAGCCATCCGCTGATGCCGATGTCGTACACGCGCATCGGCCGCGCGATGGCCGCAGGGGCCGAGATGCTCGAGCGCGCCACGCGGCGCTACGGCAAGCCCGCCTTCCGCCTCGACCAGGTCACGATCGACGGTGTGGACTGCCCGATCGTCGAAGAGGTCGTGCACACGAAACCCTTCTGCGATCTGCTGCATTTCGACCGCGCCACGCCCACGCCCCGCAACGATCCCAAAGTGCTGGTCGTGGCCCCGATGTCGGGCCACTACGCGACCTTGCTGCGCGGCACGATCGAAGCCCTGCTGCCCGACCACGACGTCTACGTGACCGACTGGGTCAACGCCGCACTCGTGCCGCTCGTCGAAGGCCCGCCCTTCGATCTCGACGCGTATGTCGATTATCTGATCGAGTTCCTCGAAGTACTGGGCCCTGAGACCCATATCATCGCAGTCTGCCAGCCCTCGGTGCCCGTGATGGCCGCCGTTTCGCTGATGTCGGCCGACGACGGCGCTTTGGCGCCGCGCTCGATGACCTTGATGGGCGGCCCGGTCGATACGCGCGTGAACCCCACGAAGGTCAACCAGCTCGCGGCCGAACGTTCGATCGAATGGTTCGAACGCTCCGTGCTGTCGACCGTGCCGGCCAACTATCCGGGCTTCATGCGCCGCGTCTATCCGGGCTTTCTGCAGTTGAGCGGCTTCATGAGCATGAATCTCGACCGCCATGTCGGCTCGGCCATGAAGCAGTTCCAGCATCTCGTGCGCGGCGACGGCCTGAGCGCGCAAGGCCATCGCGAATTCTACGACGAGTATCTGTCGGTCATGGATCTCGACGCCGCGTTCTATCTGCAGACGATCAAGGTCGCCTTCCAGGACCACGATCTGCCGCGCGGCACCTGGGTTTCGCGCGGCCGCAAGGTCGATCCGAGCGCGATCCGCAACACGGCCCTCCTCACGGTCGAAGGCGAACTCGACGACATTTCGGGCGTGGGCCAAACCTACGCGGCGCATGTGCTGTGCAACAACCTGCCCAGCGACAAGCACCGCCATTGGCTGCAGAAGAATGTCGGCCATTACGGCATCTTCAACGGCAAGCGGTGGCGCAGCGAGATCCTGCCGCAGGTGCGCGGCTTCATCCGCGACAATCGATAAAGCCGGAGCGCTGACGCCCCGGCGGCACACCGCCGCAGCCGGCCACCGCAAATTTTTGCGCGACATGGATGCGACATCGATGCGCCGCCCGCGCAACATGGACGCGACATAGACGCGACGTTTTTTGCGTCAAGTCCTTGGGAGATAAGCAAACGTCGCGTGCAGAACAGCGAATCTCGCCGCTGTTTCAGGGGCGCACTTGCCCCCGCCTCCCTTTTCACTTTTCAAACAGCGCACGCCGTCGCCGACGATGCGCTCATTGAAACATGTTCTTTTTATATACACAAACAGAAAATTATCTTATCTGCGCATATCTCCGTGCATTTGCGTGTGCCGCTCCATCATCTTGCGGCGCGTCTCGGGCGACATCTTGTCCCAGCGCTCGCGCATTTGCTCGTAGGACGGCTCGGTATGTCGCCCGCGCATGCGATCCATCGCGCGCTCGCGGGCCGGATGGTCCATGTCGTCCCAGCGCTTGCGCATATCGTCGCGCATCTGCGCCTGGGCGAGCGGGGCAACGACGATACAGGTTGCCAATACAGTCAGGAAAAGACGGCGATCCATGGGCTCAAGCCTCCTTCGAGTGACAGCGAAGGATAGAG
>JAIXXA010000013.1 GCA_027490975.1 Rhodospirillaceae bacterium | reverse complement strand
TCGAAGGCCGGCACGTCGCACATCTGTCGCCCGAGATCTACATGGGTGCCTGGCGCAGCGTGAACGACGTGCGCGCGAAATTGGGCGAAGCGGGCTTCGCCGATTTCCTCGGCTGGGTCGAAAAGCGCATCGAAGGCCACAAGACGATCGAAGCCGTGTATCTCACGCGCGCTTGGGCTGCCCGTCGGCGCGCATGAGCGCGGCCGAACCCCGCCTCGAACTTGCCGGCAAGGCGCGCACGCTCGCGGCCTTGCGCGGACGGCTCGCGCACGGGCACGTGCTGCCGCTGCAGCATTTTGCCGTTGCCGAATGGCGCCGCGAACGCGCGGCCGTGCTGGCGCGGCTCGGCGGCGACGCGGAACTCGTTTTTCCGCTGATCGTGCGCTCGAGTGCGGCGGGCGAAGATGCGGCCAGCGCTTCGCAAGCCGGGCGTTTTTTGTCGGTCGCGAATGTCGCCGACAGCGAAGCGCTTGCCGAGGCGATCGACGCCGTCGTCGCCGCCTATGGCCCGGCCGCGGCACAGGAAGAGAGCCGCGTGCTCGTGCAGCCGATGCTGTCGGCCCCGCGTCTTTCCGGCGTCGCCTTCACGCGCGATCCGGCCACGGGGGCGCCCTATCGCACGGTCAACTACCATATCGGCGCCGATACGGCGGCGGTGACGGCGGGCAAGCGTGCGGAGTTGCAGACGCTTGTCTATATCGCGGGTGCGGGCGAGGCGATCCCAGCGGAATTCGCCGTGCTCGACCGCTGCCTCGACGAACTCGAATCTTTGTTCGGCGTGCCTGCCCTCGACGTCGAATTCGCGATCGACCAGGCAGGTGCCGTCGCCATCTTGCAGGTGCGTGCCCTTGCCTGCCCGCCGGGGGCGGCCGTCGACGAGGCTCTGCACGCGGCCTTGGACCGCATTTCGGATAAGGTCGCGGCGGGCTTGCGGCCGCATCCGTTTTTGTTCGGGCCGCGCACGGTGTTCGCGGTGATGCCGGACTGGAACCCGGCCGAGATCATCGGCTTGCGGCCGCGGCCGCTCGCATTGTCGCTCTATCGCGAGCTTGTGACCGACGCGATCTGGGCCTACCAGCGCGACAATTACGGCTACCGCAATCTGCGCAGCTTTCCGCTGATGGTATCGTTCGAGGGCCTGCCCTATATCGACGTGCGGCTGAGCTTCAACAGCTTCGTGCCGCGCGACGTTTCGCCCGCTTTGGCCGAGCGGCTGGTGGCGCACTATATCGGGCGGCTCATCGCCGCCCCCGTGCTGCACGACAAGGTCGAGTTCGACATCGTCTTTTCGTGCTACGATTTCACGCTGCGCGAACGCCTCGAAGGGCTCGACGAGCGCGGTTTTTCGGCATCCGAGCGCGGCGCTCTGGCGGAGTCGCTGCGGGCACTCACCAACAACATCCTGCGGCCCGACGGGCTGTGGCGCCAGGACGAAGCGCGGCTCGTCGATCTCGACAGGCGCTACCAAGCGCTTGCGCTGGCCAAGCTCGATCCTGTCGCGCGCATCTATTGGCTGCTCGAAGACTGCAAGCGCTACGGCACCTTGCCGTTTGCGGGGCTCGCGCGCGCGGGCTTCATCGCGATGCAGATCCTGCGCTCGCTCGTGGCCGTGGGCGTGCTCGACGAGGACGGGCTTGCCGCCTTCATGGCCTCGGTCGACACGGTGGGCACCCGCATCGGCCGCGATTTGGCCGCGATGCCGCGCTGGCAGTTTCTCGAGACCTACGGCCATCTGCGCCCCGGCGCCTACGACATTCTGTCGCCGCGCTACGACGAAGCGCCCGATCTCTATTTCGATTTTGCGCAAGCCGCAAACGGCCCCGTCCCGCCGCCGCACAAACCCTTTGCGCCCGACGACGCGATGCGCGCAAAGATCGCCGGATTGCTGGCGCGGCACGGGCTCGAAACCGACGTCGACGGGCTGTTCGCGTTTCTGGCCGGCGGCATTCGCGGGCGCGAGCGCGCCAAGTTTCTGTTCTCGCGCAATCTGTCGCTGGCCCTTGCCGAGATCGGCAAACTTGCCGCGGCACACGGGCTCGACCGCGACGACGCGTCGCATCTCGACATCCGCACGATCTACGAACTTTATGTCGGCAGCGCCGATATCGGATCTGCGCTGCGCGACGGCGCGGCGGCGGGCCGTGCCCGCCAGAAACTTGCCCAGCGCATCGTGCTGCCGCCGCTCATCTACACGCAAGCGCATGTGCGCGCCTTCCACTTTCCGCCGAGCGAGCCCAATTTCGTCGGCCGCAGCCGCGCGCAGGGCACGGTGAGTGCCGCCGACGCCGGCAGCGATCTCGCCGGCAAAATCGTGGTCGTGGCCAATGCCGATCCGGGCTTCGACTGGCTGTTCTCGCGGCGCATTGCGGGTTTCGTGACGGCCTATGGCGGAGCCAATTCGCACATGGCGATCCGGGCGGGCGAAACCGGCACGCCCGCGGCCATCGGCGTGGGCGAGCGCGCGTTCGAAACCTATCGCCGCGCGCGCGCGCTCGATCTCGATTGCGCCAATCGGCGCATCGTGGCGATCCAATGAAGGTGTTGCTGGTGAGCCAGCGCGTGGTCGTCGATCCGCGCCACGGCGAACGGCGCGACGCGCTCGACCAGCGCTGGAGCGAATTTCTCGCCGCCGCCGGATTCGTGGGCGTGGCTTTGCCGAACAATCCGCGGAATGCCGCCGCGATTGTCGAAACGCTTGCACCCGCTGGCGTGCTGCTCACCGGCGGCGGCGATCTGGGCCAAACGCCCGAACGCGACGCAGCCGAAGAGATCGCGGTTGCGTGGGCGCTGGCGCAACGGCGGCCCGTCTACGGCGTGTGCCGCGGCTTCCAGTTTCTGCTGCAGCGCGCGGGCGCCAGGCTCGAACGCGTCGCAGGCCATGTCGCGGTGCGCCATGCGCTTAGCGACGGCACAAGCGTGAACAGCTTCCACGATTGGGGCACGACGCAACCGCCGAAGGGCTGGACCGCAATTGCGCGCGCATCGGACGGCACGCTTGAGGCGGCGCGCGCCAACGACGCAGCGCTTGCGGGCCAAATGTGGCACCCGGAGCGCGAGCTGCCGTTCGCGGCGCGCGACATCCAAACCATCGCGGCGTTTTTCGGAGGGGAGCCATGAAAGGCTTGATTCTCGCCGCCGGGCGCGGCTCGCGCATGGGCGCGCTGACCGACGCCAAACCCAAATGTCTCGTCGAGATCGGCGGGCGCAGCCTGCTCGATCGCCAGATCGCCGCACTCACGGCGGCGGGCTGTGTCGAGATCGGCATCGTGCATGGCTGGCAAGGCCATATGCTGGCGCAACAGGGACTCGTGCGCTTCGCCAATCCGAATTGGCAGACGACGAACATGGTCCGCTCGCTCGAATGTGCGGCCGCGTGGCTCGGCGCCGACATTTGCCTCGTGAGCTACAGCGACATTTTTTATCCAGCTTCGGCCGCCGCCAAACTCGCGGCGTGCGACGCACCCCTGGCCATCGCCTACGATCCGCATTGGCTGACGCTGTGGCAGCAGCGCTTCGCCGATCCGCTGGCCGACGCCGAAACCTTCCGCCGCAGCGCCGACGGGCAGCTGCGCGAGATCGGCGGCAAGACGAAAAACGCCGCCGAGATCGAAGGGCAGTATATGGGCCTGCTGCGCTTCGCCCCCGCCGGCTGGACAAGCGTGGCGGCCTATCTGGCGAGCCTGCCCGCCGCCGCCGCCGACCGGCTCGACATGACGGGCCTGCTGAAAGCACTGCTCGCCCAAGGGACGGCGATCCACACCGTCGCGGTCGAGGGCCCGTGGGGCGAAGTCGACAGCGCAAGCGATCTCGAACTCTACAGAACCTGGAGCGTGTGATGGCAAAGACGGGAAAGCTCGACGGCCGCAAGGCGCTGGTCACGGGCGGCAACACGGGCATCGGCCGCGCCGTGGCCCTGGCTTACGCCGCCGAAGGGGCCGACGTGACCGTGGCTTGGCACGCCGATCCCAAAGCCGCCGAATCGACCGTCGCCGCGATCGCGCGCCTGGGCCGCCAGGCGATCGCCGTGCGCGCCGACGTGACCGACGAGGCAAGCGTGGCGGCCTTGTTCGCCGCGCAGCGCAAACGCTTCGGCCGGCTCGACATCCTCGTGAACAACGCGGGCATCCAGAAATCGCAGAAGCTCGAAAAGACGACCCTCGCCGATTGGGAGCGCATGCTCGCCGTGCATTTGCGCGGCGCGTTTTTGTGTTCGCGCGCGGCCGCATCTTTGATGCGCCGGCAAAAGCAGGGTCGCATCGTCAATGTGTGCTCGCAGCTCGGCTATATCGGGCGGGCGGAGTATCTCGCCTACAGCACCGCCAAGGCCGGGCTCATCGGCTTCACGCGCGCCCTTGCAAAGGAACTGGCGCCTTCCGGCATCCTCGTGAACGGCGTCGCCCCTGGCCTCGTCGATACGGGCTTCGATCCGCTGTCGAATGCGGCCAAACGCGCGCATGCGCACGCGCTGCCCTTGCAGCGCCTCGGCACGCCCGCCGACATGACGCCCGCCTTCGTGTTTCTGGCGAGCGACGAGAGCCGCTATTTCTGCGGCCAGCTCCTGCACCCGAACGGCGGCGAGATCATGCCGTAGCGGATGGGAAGGCGAGTCGATACGCGCGGTCGAGCGGCAGCGTGCGATGGTCGGTCTCGTTCGTGTCGGCGAGTTCGAGATTGAAGAAGTCGCATTTGGCCGGCGCGAAATACGGCCCCGCATGCCACGTGCCGACATGCAGCTTGATCGCGACGCTGCCCGGGATCGCGAAAGCCGCGAGGCGCTTGGGGTCGGGCACGTCGCCGGGCGGGGCGACGAGCAGATACCACGGCACGCCGCCCACGCTTGCCAAGCATTGCGTGACGCGTACATGGCACGTGATGCCGCGGATCACCGCCTCGCGCCGCGCCAGCGCCATGATGTAGAAGCGCGGCGTGCCGGCCGACAGCACAAGCTGCGCATCCTGCGGCCCGAACAAAGCACCGTCTTCCGTGGCCGCGATAAGCTGGCCGTAGGGGGCAAACGCCGTCGCCGCGATCGGCTGCGGCACGAGATCGACGATTTCGGCGGTTCGGCTCGGGGTCATGGCGCGCTTGCTCCGGCGTGGGAATTGCACATCATTGGCCGTCCGTTTCCCCCTTGGCAAGAACACCCTTTGGCTCGAATACAATGCGCTACGAACAAAGCGGCTATCCCCCGATCGATCTTGCAAGCCCGGCGCTGCAGGCACTGGCCGCACAAGCGCAGGCCGAGATCGCGGCGCTGGCCTATCCCGCCCGCGCTTGGGTCGAACGGCGCGCGCCTGCGGACGAAGACTGGCGCGACGTCGCCATCGTCGGCGGCGGGCAATCGGCGCTGGGCCTCGCCTTCGGCCTCAAGCGCGCGGGCGTGGCCGACACGCTGTGTTTGAGCGCGGCCGACCGCCACGAAGCAGGGCCCTGGCAGACCTATGCGCGCATGGAAACCTTGCGCACGCCCAAAGACCTTGTCGGCCTCGAATTCGGCCTGCCGGCATTGGGCTTCCGGCGCTGGTACGAGGCGCAATTCGGCGCAGCGGCGTGGGACGCCCTCGGCCGCATCGCGCGCGTGCATTGGGCGGCCTATCTCGATTGGTACGCCGCCGCGACGGGCGCCCGTATTCGCTATCGCACGAATGTCGCGGCGATCCGCCCGGTCGCGGGCGGCTTTGCCCTGGCGCTGGACGGGCCCGACGGCCCCCGCACGCTCAACGCGCGCCGCGTGGTGCTGGCGACGGGCTTCGAAGGCAGCGGCGGCTGGGACGTGCCTTCGCACATAAAAAACAGCCTGCCCACCCGCGCGTTTGCGCATTCCAACGGCCCGATCGCGGCGGACCAGGTTGCGGGCAAACGCGTGGCCGTGCTGGGGCATGGCGCTTCGGCCTTCGACAATGCGGCCTGGGCGTTGGCGAACGGTGCGGCGCGCGTCGATTTGTGTTTCCGGCGCGCCAAGCTGCCCGAGATCAATCCGCATCGCTGGGCCGAGCAGGCAGGGTTTCTCGACCATTTCTTCGACCTGCCGGACGCGCTGCGCTGGCAGCTCGGCGTTGCGTTCCGCCGCATGGACCAACCGCCGACGGCAAACGGCGTTGCCGCCGCCACTTCCTATGCGAACTTTGCGGCACATCCGGGCCGCGACTGGCTGGCGGTCGCTGTCGACGGCGATGCCGTGCGCATCGATACGCCCAAAGGGCCGCTCGTCGCCGATTTCCTGATCTGCGCCACGGGCCTTGCAACCGACCTTGCGCGCCGCCCCGAGCTCGATCATGTGCGCGAACACATCGCCTTGTGGTCCGACCGCTACACACCGCCGCCCGAGCTTGCGCATGCGGGGCTGGGGGCGTCGCCCTATCTCGGCCCCGATTTCGAATTTCGCGAACGCCTGCCGGGGGCGGCCCCCTACCTCAAACATCTGTTCTGTTTCAGCTACGCGGCCATGGCGAGCCATGGCGGGCAATGCACCTCGATCAGCGGCCACAAATTCGCATTGCCGCGCCTCGTGCGCGGCGTGGCGCGGTCGCTGTTCCTCGAACAGGCAGACACATTGGTGGCAAGCCTCGAAGCGTTCGACGAGCGCGAGATCCTGCTGCCGAGCTAGGCGGTCAAAGCAGCAGCGTATTGGCAATTTCGTCGAGCAAGGCCGCCTTGCGGAAGGGCTTGGCGAGATAGCCGGTCATGCCGACGGCGAGCGAACGCGCGCGGTCGTCGTCGAACGCGCCCGCCGTCACCGCCACGATCGGCACGCGGCCCGCCTCGCCCGGCAGCGTGCGGATCGCGCGCGTGGCGTCGAGCCCGTCCATCTCGGGCATGTTCACGTCCATCAGCACGACGTCGTAGGGCGCTGTGCGCACCGCCTCGACCGCTTCGAGCCCGTTGGCAGCCGCATCGACGCGCACCGGATAGGGTTTCAGCATCTCGATCGCGACGAGGCGGTTGGTCGCGTTGTCTTCGGCCAGCAGCAGGCGGATCGGGCGGCCCAGCGCTTCGGCCGCTTCTTCGACGCGCGCGATGGCGCTGGTCAGCGCCACATTCTCGCGCTTGGGCGTGGCGCTCGCGGCGACGGCCAGCGACAGGCGCACCTCGAAGCGGCTGCCGCGCCCGAGCGTGCTGGCGGCCTGCACCGTGCCGCCCATCCGCTCGGCCAGACGCCGCACGATCGCAAGCCCGAGCCCCGTGCCGCCGAAACGGCGCGCCACCGACGCATCGCCTTGCACGAACTCCTCGAACAGGTTGGGCAGATACGCCGGCGCGATGCCGATGCCCGTGTCGCTGACTGCCAGACAAAGCGCGACCCGTCCCGCAACGGCGACGGCGCCGCGATCGACGGCAAGCTCGACGCGCACCGAACCGGTCTCCGTGAACTTGACGGCGTTCGACACGAGATTGAGCACGATCTGGCGCAGCCGGCCCGGATCGCCCGAAACCGCGACCGGCAGCGCCGGATCGGCCTCGAAATCGAGCGCCAGACCCTTGGCATCGGCGCGCGGACGCACGACTTCGAGGGCACCCCGCACGCATTGGCTCAGATCGAAAGCGATCTGCTCGAATTCGAGCCGGTCGGCATTGAGCTTCGAAAGATCGAGCACGTCGTTGACGATCAGCAGCAGGCTTTCGCTCGAATCGCGGATGGCGACGGCCAGCTCGCGCTGGTTGGCGTCGAGCGGCGTGTCGAGCAGCAGCCCCGATATGCCCATGATGCCGTTCATCGGCGTGCGGATTTCGTGGCTCACGGTCGCCACGAAATTGGACTTGGCAAGGCTGGCGGCTTCGGAGGCGTTTTTGGCGTCCGCTAGCGCTTGCGCAGTGGCCTGGATTTTGGCAAGCGCGCGCGCCTGGGTGAACACGAGCAAACTCACCGACAGGCCGATGGCAAGCACCAGCCACGGCGCCCATATCTCGTATTTGCGTTCGAAGCCCGTCCCCGTGCCGAATTCGACGATCCAGCTGCGCCCCAGCGCCTGGAACGCGACGTCGCGCGCGTTGCTCGGCGCAACGAGGCCCTGCGGCCAGGCCGAATGCATCAAGGCGCCCTCGGTCTTCT
This sequence comes from Rhodospirillaceae bacterium, assembly GCA_027490975.1. Lineage (GTDB taxonomy): Bacteria > Pseudomonadota > Alphaproteobacteria > CACIAM-22H2 > CACIAM-22H2 > Tagaea. Next base: position 22,906 of record JAIXXA010000013.1, on the reverse strand, counting down.
CGGTGCCGTCGTAGATGCGGAAGGCGAGGCCCGAATCCCAGCTGCGCTGCAGCCCCGCCATCAGATCGGGCATGCGGAAGGGCGCAAACACAAAACCCAACGGCTGCGGCACGTCGCGCTTGAAGACCGGCGCGTAGATCACGAAACCCGGCGGGCGCACATCGCCCTGCTCGCCCGCGAGCACCACCTTGCCCGACATGGTGGGCCGCCGTGCCGCCATCGCCGCGTCGATCGCCGTACGGCGCGTAGCCTCCGAATACATGTCGAACCCGACAACGCCGCGATTGCGGCCGACATAGGGCTCGTTGAACACGATCGGCACGTAGGCCGCACGCGTGCCGGCGGGCCGGATTTCGTAGTCGGATCCCGCTTCGGCGCGCCCCAATTCTGCACGCAGGGCGGCCAGATGCGCCGCACGATCCGCTTCCGGCACGAAGGCGGCAAAGCCGAAAGCCTGGTTGCCCGGCAGCGTGTCGCGCACGCGCGCCGTCGCCACATAGGTGGCCCATTCGCTCCGCGTGACGTCGTCGGAGGCTGCAAACAAAGCAGCCCCGCTCGACAGCGCCGTTTCGTAGACCAGCAGATGGTTCGCAAGGGCCGCCACGAACCGTTCGGTCTGGATGGCAAAACGCGTCTCGATGTCGGTGCGGCGCTCGAGCGTGGCAAAGGCCGTCAGGGTCAGCGTCAGGACCAGGCCCAACAGAAGATAGGTAACCGGGCGGCGGTGCAGCGCCTGCGCACGGTCGAGCGGCACGGAGGAAGCGGCCGGAGCGGATGACGCGGAAAAATCAGCCAAGCGAAACACACCACAAGGATCGGCGCGGCTTTGCCGCAAACGCGCTGTCATTTCGTTTAGCCGAACCGCCGCAAGCGGTCCAGCGGCAAAGGGCCATCGCAAGGTGCGTGGGGGCGCAAAAAGCGGCGGGGACCGACCGTTTACGGGACATTAACGATTTGTGTGCAGCTTTGTATGCGATATGCGACCAAGTTAGGCCTGCGGTGTTGCCGGCGCTTTGGCCGCTGGATACGAGCGATACCCAATGCGTTCTGCCTCCTGGCCCTTTGCGATCGTCGCCGTTTTTGCCCTGGCGATGCTGTTCGCCGCGAATTGGATCCGCAACGCGGAAACCGCCTTTCGCATCGCCGAGGTCGAGCGGACCTTGCGCGCGGCGGCAAGCCACGCCGACCAGACGCTCGCCCTGGCCGACACGATCCTGCAAACCGCGCTGACGGCCCTGCGCGCCCGCAATCCCGACACGCTCGACGCGGGCGAACTCGCCGAGATCGAACGCGGGGCGGTGGGCAGCCTCACGCAGGTGATGCGGCTCTATCTGTACGGGCCCGGCGGCACCAGCAAGCTGCTGGGGCCAGACGTGAATGTCGCGGACCGCGACTATTTCGCCGCCCAGACCGATGCGGGCCGCGCCCTGCCCGAGCGCGCCAAGCTGGCCGACGCGCGCAGCGACCTTGTGATCGGCGCGCCGGTACTGGGGCGCCAGACCAACAGCTGGATCGTCAATGTCTCGCGCCCGATCCTGGGAACCGACGGCCGCATGGCGGGTGTTGCCGTCGTGGCCGTGCCGCTCGAGATTTTCAACAATCTCTATCGGGCCCTGCTGGCCGACCCCAGCGACTTTTTCGCGCTGTGGCGCACCGACGGCACGATACTCGTGCGCGCACCGCGCGGTCCGGCAATGCAGGGCCAACCGTCTCTCAATGCACCGCTCTGGGCGCACGATCCCGCCGCGCGGTCGGGAAGTTTCTCCGCCGCCGCCCACGCCGACGGCAGATCGCGCACGATCGTGTTCCAAGGTTTGGCGCCGATGCCGCTCGTGCTGGCCTACGCGATCGAAGACCGCGGCATCACCTGGGCGGCACTCCAGCGCTACTGGCCGCTGATCGCGGTTGCGGCGGCGGCCCTGGCGGCGGCGTTCGTTTTCGCCTGGCGCTCGCTCGGCGCCACGCTCGCCTTGCGCAAATCGAACGCCGATCTGCGCTTGGCAGAAGCCAGTGCGCGCAGCGCCGCCGACGCGCGCGGCGCTTTCATTGCCAACATGAACCACGAGCTGCGCACGCCGCTCAACGCCGTGATCGGCTTTTCGCAGATGATTTCGGGCCAAGTGCTGGGCCCCATCGGCAATGCGCGCTACGGCGAATATGCGCGCGACATCGAAATGTCGGGCACGCATCTGCTCGCCCTCATCGACGACATCATCGATTTCTCGGCGATCGATTCGGGCCATCGGCCGCTCGAAGTGGCCGCGATCGACGTTGCGGCCTGCATCGGCGACGCGCTAAAGATCATGCGCCCGCTCGCCGAGGCGCGCCGTATCGACTTTGCGGTCGATCTTGCGGCGGGCAACATCGCAGGCGACGCGCGCGCCGTGCGCCAGATTCTGGTCAATGTCATGTCGAACGCGATCAAATTTTCGCCGCCGGGCTCGCATGTGCGGGTATCCGGGCAGGCATCGCTAAGAAGCCGCTTCTACGACATCGCCGTCGTCGACGAGGGGCGCGGCTTCGCAAACGAAGACCTCGCGCGCGTGGGCCAGGTCTTTTTCCGTGCGCAGCAGGCGCGCACCCAGGCGATCGCCGGCTCGGGGCTCGGCCTGTCGATCGCCCGGCGCTTGGCCGAGCTGATGGGCGGGGCGGTCGAAATCGCCAACGCCGCCGACCGCGGGGCGGAAATCCGGCTGCGCATGCCGGCGGCGGCATGAGCGGGGCGGCATGAGCGGGGCGGGCGTCAAAATCGGCATTCTGGGATTGGGCCGCATCGGCACGCGGCTTGCGCGCCTGCTCGGCGACGAGCGCGACGGGTTGCGCGTGGCCGCAATTCTCGCGCGGCGCGATGCGGGGGACGTGCCGCGCGATCTTGCGTGCGCCGATTGGGATGCGTTTCTGGCGCGCAGGCCCGACATCGTCGTCGAGTGCGCTTCGCGCGAAACGCTGGCGACGCTGGGACCCAAGCTGCTTGGCGCGGGCATCGATCTTGTTCCGCTGTCGCTGACGGCCTTTTGCGATCCGGCGGTCGAAGCGGCTTTGACGCAAGCCGCCGCGCGCGGCCCCGGACGGCTCGAGATTCCGCCGGGCGCGATCGGCACGCTCGATCTGTTGGCAGCCGCGCGCGAAGCGGGACTTTCGAGCGTCGTCTATCGCCAATCGAAATCGGTGGCGGCGTGGCGCGTGTCGCCCGCGGCAAGTCTGGTCGATCTCGACGCCGTATCCGCGCGCAGCGTGATCCTCGCCGGCAGCGTGCGCGAAGTCGCGGCGAAGTTTCCGAACAATCTCAACGTATCGGTTGGCGTGGCGCTCGCGGGTCTCGGGCTCGACCGCACGCGCATCGAGCTGGTCGCCGATCCGGCCGCCACGGCCACGACGCACACGCTCGAGATCGTGGCCGAACCGGGCACGGCAAGCTTGCAGCTCGGCGGGCGCGCGGTTCCGCCCGGCGGCGATCCCATCGACTACACGACCTTCAGCCTCCTGCGCGTGCTGCGCCGCCGCGTGGCGCGCGTGGCGGTTTAGCCGAAGCGCTCGATCGAAAACGGCGCGACGTCGAAATCGGGTTTGCGGCCCGCCGCCAGATCGGCCGCAATTCTGCCCACGATCGGCCCCAGCGTGTAGCCGTTCGACGTGACCGCGTTGAAGAAGCCCGGCACGCCCGGCACTTCGCCGACCAGGGGCGCGCCGTCGAGATTGACGTTCATCGCAGCCCAGCCGCGCAGCACGTTGTAGCCGTCGAGGGCGGGCACGACGCGGCGCGCGACCCAGAGATTGCCTTCCATGGAGGCGCGCAGCACGCGCGGCAGGCCGGTCGCAGGATCGGACGCCGCCGTCCAGCCGCCGCCGACGATGAAGCCGCCGGTGTCGGCCTGCTTCAGCGTGAGATGGCGGTCGGCATGGGCCACAAGCTGCGAAACGATCTTCGGACCTGGGTTGGTGACGACGATCTGCAGAGGCGCACCTTTCACGGGTACCGCCACGCCGAGCATGCGCCCGATCGCGGCACTCCACGGGCCGGCCGCATTGACGATGCGCTTGCAACGGATCGTGCCGTTCGAGGCCGCCACACGAAAGCCGTTGCCGTCGCGCGCGATGGCGCGGATTTCGGTGCCGGTCTCGAAACGCGCGCCGCGCTGCTGGGCCAAGCGCACGACGGCGTAGGTCGCGGTTGCGGGATTGATCTTGCCCTCGGACGGGCAATAGGCCGCGCCGATCAGTTTGTCCGACAGCGCCGGAGCAAGGCTGCGCAGCTCGTTGGCGCCGATCACCGAACAATCGACGCCGTAGGATTTCTCGAGTGCCGTTTTGGCGGCGAGGAATTCCATGTCGCGCGGCGTTTCGGCGACCATGAGGCCGCCCGTGGTGCGGATCTCGAGATCGAGACCCGCTTCGCGTTCGATCTGGCGCCAGAGTTCGATGGCGGCCGGGCCCAGCACGAGCGTCTGTGCGGCGGGCCCGCCGCCGGCTTGCGCTTTGCTGCCGAAATCGAACGACAGCAGCTGCACATGCAGGCTGCCGGCATTGGCGCCCGAGGCCTGCAGATTGGGCGCGTCGCGTTCGGCGACCAGCGTTTCGATCCCATGCCCGGCAAGGGCCAGCGCGCACGAAGCGCCCAGAATGCCGCCGCCGATCACGAGCACGTCGGTCGCGCGGTCGAAGCTGGGGCCTGCCTGCGCAAGCCGCGTGCGTGCCGGGATCGGCAAGGGCGCTTCGACCTCTTTGTGGCCGCCCCATTCGCCCTGCTCGAACGCAAGTGCTGCGACCGGGACGGGTTTGGCGGGCACGCGGGGGGCGAAAAAATCGTACATGCCGGGGGCGATGCCCGTGTGCGCCTGCACAAGTCGCGCAAGCGTGGCGGCGCAATTGCGGCCCTGGCAGCGGCCCATGCCCGCACGCGTCATGCGCTTGAGCGCCCCCAGCGACGACGCCCCTTCATCCAAACAGCCGCGCACGCGGCCTGCCGTTACTTCTTCGCAGCGGCAGACAATGGTCGTGTCGGCAAGTGCGTGCGCATCGAAGGCAGGCTGCGGATACAAGCGCCACAGCGCATCCTGGAAAGTCCGCGCGGCGGCAAGCGCGCGCAAGGTTTCGGCCGGCGGCGTGCGGCCCGCAATGGCAGCCCCCGCCAATCGGCCGCGCGCAGCGGCAATGCGCGCACCGCCGATCTCGGCCCCGTCGCCCACGACGTAGACGCCGGGCACGTTGCAACTGCCGTCGTCGGCCGCATCGGCGGCGAGATAGCCGACATGGCGGTCGACGAAGCGATGGGCAACGCCCAATTGGCGCGCCAATTCGCTCGACGGCACGAAGCCGTAGCCGAGCGCCAATGCGTCGCCTTCGAGCCTTGTGCCGTCGTCGAGGATCGCGGCGGCAAACGTACCGTCTGCGCCCGCTTCGGCGGCCGCGATGCGCCGTCCCCACAGGACCGGCACATTGGCGGCCGCGAGCGTGCGCAACATCGCAATGCCGTCGAAGGCAAGATCGGGGGCCGCCAGCGCCAGTCGCAGCGCATCGCGCAAGGCGGAGAAGCCGGGTCGGGGAGCCGTTTCGACGACGGCCACGACCTTGGCGCCGCCGCGCACCAGTTCGACCGCCGTCTGCAGATTGAGCGGCCCGTTGCCGGCCACGATCGTGGCCGCACCCGCCGCCACGCGATAGCTGCGCGCCAAAGTCTGCGCGGCTCCGGTCGTCATCACGCCGGGCAAAGTCCAGCCCGGCATCGGCACCGGGCGCTCGTACGCGCCGGCGGCGAGCACCAGATGCTTGGCCGCAAACAGCACCGCCCGCCCTTCGACGAGTGCGCCGATTTCATCGCGCGAAAATGCGCTCCACACATGCGCGTCGCTGGCGATCTCCACGCCTGCGTCGCGGGCAGCGGCGACCAGCGCCGCCCCGCTGCGGAATTGTTTGTCGGGCGAAGCGGCTTCGTATGCGGGTGCCAGCGGCTTGAAATACTGGCCGCCCGGCTGCGGCCGTTCGTCGAGCACGACAACTTTCAGGCCCGCTTGCGCCGCGACGAGAGCGGCGTTGAGCCCGGCCGCACCGGCCCCGACCACAAGCACGTCCACGACGCGGCGCGCCGGCTGTGCCGCAGGCGGCGGCGCAAGCGCCGCCGGATCGGCCGAAGCCGCCGAGCGCACATCCATGCCGTCTTCGGCTTTGACGAGGCAGGCCCGCTGTTCGGGCTTGCCGTCGACCGCGACGACGCATTCGAAACACGCGCCCATGCCGCACCACAGCCCGCGCGGGGCACCCGAGCGCGCCTGGCGCAGCTTGCGCAAACCAGCTGCAGCGAGGGCGGCGGCCAGCGTTTCGCCCGCGATCGCCGGCACGGGCTGGCCGTCGAAGCGGAACGCGATGGATGCGCCAGTGCGTGCGGCGGAAAGATGCAGCCTCAAAGCTTCGTCCCGTGCCAACCGGCCTCGCGCTTGCGCCAATAGAGTTCGTTGAGGGCGCGCGTGACAGGGCCCGGTGCCCCGCCGCGAATGGCGCGGCCCGCAACCTCGCGCACGCCCAAAGCCGCCCCCGAGGTCGAGCAGGTGAAAACCTCGTCGGCGACAAACAGATCGAACGCCGTGACGGCCGCCTCGGCGACCGGCAGGCCAAGTTCGGCGGCAAGCTCGAAGAACGTGCGCCGCGTGATGCCGTGCAGCACGCCAAGGGCGGGGCTGCGCAGCACGCCGTCTTTGACGAGAAAGATGTTCGAGCGCGGCGCTTCCTCGACGAAACCCTGCGCCGACAGCCACACGACGTCGTCGTAGCCGGAATCGAGCGCTTCGATCTTAGCGAGCTGGTACTGCAGGCGTGCCGTGTGTTTGTAGCGCGGATCGAGCGTGTCGGGCGCCATGCCGCGCTGATGGCCGATCTGCAGGCGAATGCCCGTTTCGCGCTGCTGCGCCGTGCCGAGATGCGCATAGGGTGTGGCAAACGCGCGCACCGAGGGTTTGGCCGCGCGCGGATCGGCATTGCCGGGGGCGAGCATGCCGCGCGTGACGATGATTTTAATCGCGGCATCGGCAAGCCCGTTGCGGCGCGCGGTTTCGCACACGATGTGCGACCAACCGGCCGCATCGATGCCGGTATCGATGCGCGCGGCATGCAGCGTGTCGACGAGGCGGGCGACGTGCAGATCGAGCCGGAAGACGAGGCCCTTCCAGGCCGAGACGACCTCGTACACGCCGTCGCCGAACTGCACGCCCAAATCGAACGCCGACAGCCGCGCCTGGCTTTCGGGCACAAAAGCGCCGTCGCAATAGAGAACCGGTTCGTTTGCCATGTCTTCTGTCCCCGCCCTCAAGCGCCGCAAACGAAGCGGCGCGGATTGTCGCACATCAGCATCGCGATCTCGGCTGCCGAGAAGCCGCGGTCGCGCATCAGGCCCGGCACGTTGGCGGGCAGATGCGCGTAGCCGTGCCCGCCATAGGCCGCCAGGCGCGAACGCGTGCAAATGTCGTGCGAGAGCAGCAGCCGGTCGCCCCAGCCGTCGCTTATCGCCTGGCGGATATAACGCAGCCGCATCCAGTCGGTCGGCAAATCGGCGACCCCCATCCAGTAGTTCGACGTCTCGATGCCGAAAAAATCGAACTCGAGCCAGCAGCCGCGCTTGGCAAGCGCGGCCATCGCCGGATAGTCGAAATAGGTGCGGTCGATATGGCTGATCGCAACACCGGCCGGCGCGGCGCCATTGGCTTCGAGAATGTCCAGTATTTCGTGCGGCGCCTGGGGATGGCGGCCCGGATGCACGTTGATCGACACACCCGTGCGCCGATGCGCGATAGCACTTGCCGCAAGCGACCGGCGCTCGAAATCGACGAGCGGCCAGCTGCAGCCGACCTCGCCGATGAGGCCTGCTTTGACGTCGCTGCCGGCACAGCCCACGCGAATCTGGCTCTCGATGAAATCGGCCAGAAAGCCGACATCGTGGGCGCGGAATTCAGGGGCGACGAACGGGGCCGTGTAGAACCCCGCCCCAGCGACGATGGCGACACCCGTCGCCGCCGAAAGGTCGCGCAAACCCGCCGGATCGGGCGCAATGCCGACGGTGGACAGCTCGAAGATCGTGCCGCCGCCGGCCTTGGCAAACGCGGCAAGCTCGGCCTTGGCAATGTCGCGCTGCGTGAGGCGATGGTTGCCCTTGTGGTCGTTCGGGCGATAGGCGACCGCGTGCGCGGTCTCCAGCGTGATGGGCGTGTCCGCGATCGCGGAATCGCGCAGATCGAGCGGCGTGAGGTCGCACAGAACATGCTCGTGCGGCAGAATCAAGCCCAGCGCATCGGCCGATCTGGGGCCCAGAACCGTGGTTACGCTCGCCATCTCCACCCCGCCGCCAAACGCACCCTTGCGCAAATCCGCCGCACGCGCGCAATATCGTCCGCAACATCATACAATCGGATCTTTGCATGGCGAAACAGTTCCGCGGCACCTACACCGTCCTCGTCACGCCTTTCGACGAAAGCGGCGAGAAAGTCGATCTGAAAGCGATGGCCGATCTCGTCGATTGGCAGATCGCCGAGGGCATCCACGGCCTTATTCCGTTGGGCTCGACCGGCGAGTTTCTGTCGCTCAGCGACGACGAGGCGGCGGCCGTCGCCGAAACCGCGATCAAGGCCGCGCGCGGCCGCGTGCCCGTGCTGATCGGCACGGGCGCCGAAGACACGCGCGAGGCCGTGCGACTTGCCAAACGCGCCGAAAAACTGGGGGCGGACGGCGTGATGGTGATCCCGCCTTTCTATTCGACGCCGACCGAAGACGAGCTCTTCGCGCACTACAAAAGCATCGGCGCGGCGATCGGACTGCCGATCATGATCTACAACAATCCCGCCACCGCCAACGTGGACATGCGCCCCGAGACGGTGAAGCGTCTCAGCGCGATCGACAACGTGCGCTACATCAAGGAGTCCACGCTCGAGGTCACGCGCGTGCGCGACATCATCGACCTGTGCGGCGACCGCATGACGGTGTTCGCAGGCATCCTCGGCTACGAATCCTTCTGGCTTGGCGCCGAAGGCTGGGTCGCGGTGTGTTCGAACCTGCTGCCGCGCGATTCGGCCCGGCTGTTCGAGCTTGTGGCCGACAAACGCGACCAGCCGGCGGCCTTGGCGCTCTACAAGCGCATCCTGCCGATCGTGCGCTGGGTCGGCGGCCAGCGTTATGTGGGGGCAACCAAAGCCGCTTTCGGCATGATGGGCCGCCCCGTCGGCCCGCCGCGCCCGCCGCGCTTGCCGCTTCCGGCGGCCGATGCCGCCGTGCTGCGCAAAGATCTCGCCGCTTTGGGGCTTGTTGCCCCCAAGTGAGGCGGCCGGCGTTCGATTTGGCGCCCGATTTGCATACATTTAGCCACACGATTCCAGACCCCAGGGGAGACACGACATGACCGACAGATCCAAAGCCCAGGCCCTCCGGCTCGACCGCCGCGCGCTGATCGCGACCGGCCTTGCCGCCGGTGCGGCCGCAGCCCTGCCCAAGCGCGTGCGCGCCCAAGCCCGCATCGCCCCGCCCAACATCATCAAGGCCGGCACGCTGGTCATGTCGATCAACCCGACCCTGCCGCCGCTGCAGTTCGTCGACGACCGCGGCCAGCTGCAGGGCATGCGCGTCGAGCTCGGCAACGAAGTGGCCAAGCGCCTCGGCCTCACGCCCGAATACATCCGCATCGAATTTGCGGCCATGGTGCCGGGCCTTGCCGCCAAGCGCTGGGACATGATCAACACCGGCATCTTCTGGACCGAAGAGCGCTCGCGCCTCATGTACATGGTGCCCTACGAACAGGCGGCCGTGAGCTTCCTTGCCGCGCGCGGCAACCCGCTCGGCATTTCGAAGATCCAGGACCTCGCCGGCCGGCGCGTGTCGGTCGAACTCGGCGGCATCGAAGAGCGCCGCACGCGCGAGGTCAGCGAGATTCTGGTGCGAGAAGGGCTGCGCCCGATCGAAGTGCGCACCTTCAACAATTTCGCCGAAGCTTTCCAGGCGCTGCGCGCAGGCCAAGCGGACGCCGCCACGAGCATCGACGCGACGGCCATGTTCATGCAGCAGCGCGGCGACTTCACGCGCGCGATCAGCGGCGTGTTCCCGCAGGTCGCGACCTTCGCCTTTGCCAACAAGAACCTGGCCGAGGCCGTCGTGGGCGTGCTCAACGACACCAAGCGCGACGGCTATTACGACCAGCTGTTCGACAAATACGGCGTGCTGAAGATCTCCGAGCCGACCTTCGCGATCAACGGCCCCGGCCCGGCCTAAAGCGCCGGCGGCGGACGGCGGATGCGGCGCACGCCGCGTCCGCCCTTCCCTTCCCCTCCCAGGAAAACGCACGATGAAGGTTTGGAACTGGGACGGGTTTTGGAGCTACTTCCTCAACCCCTATCTGCTCGAAGGCGCGCTGTGGACGGTCGCGTTGACCGCCAACACGCTGTTTTTCGGCTTTCTGCTGGGCTTGGCGCTTGCCGCCATGCGCATGTCGAACTCGAAATTCCTCGACCGTGCGGCCCAGACCTATATCTGGGTGTTTCGCGGCACGCCGCTTCTGGTGCAGCTCATCATCATCTACACGGGCCTGCCGCAATTGGGTCTCGTGCGCTTGAGCGTGCTGCAATCGGCCTTGATCGGCTTGGCGCTCAACGAGGCCGCATATCTGTCGGAAATCCTGCGCGGCGGCATTTTGTCGGTCGCCAAGGGCCAGACGGAAGCCGCCCGCTCGCTGGGCCTGCGCCCGCACCAGATTTTCCGCCTGGTGGTGTTCCCGCAAGCCTTGCGCGTGATCATCCCGCCGCTCGGCAATTCGGTGAACGGCCTTCTGAAGGCGACCTCGATCGCCTCGGTGATTTCGATGGAAGAGCTCTTGCGCCGCGGCCAGATCCTGATGCAGCAGCGCTTCGAAGTGCTCGAAATCTTCATGGTCGTGGCGATCATCTATCTGGCGATGACCACGTGCTGGGACTATGTGCAGCGCCGCATCGAAGCGCATTACGGCAAAGCCTACGGTGCCATGGAGCACAAACAGCTCGCGCGCGACGACCGATAGCGGCGCTCAGCTTTTCCCCGCCAGCTTCTCGCGCAAGGCGCGCACTTCGCCCGCCAGCGCTTCGACCTGGGCCGCAAGCGCCGCCTGCGGATCGGGCTTTTCGGCGGCGTTTTCGGCGTGCAGGCGCGTCATCGAATCGACGATGAGGGCGATGAACAGGTTCAGCACCACGAACGTCGACACCAGAATGAAAGGCAGGAAATACAGCATCGCCGCCGGATGGTCGGCGAGTGCCGGCTTGACGATTTCGCCCGACCAGCCGTCGAGCGTCATCAGCTGGAAAAGCGTGAGGAACGTCGCCCCCAGCGTGCCGAACTGCTCGGGCTGGGTGTCGCCGAACAATTTGGTGCCCATGACCGCGAACACGTAGAACACGAGCGTCAGCAGTGCGACGATCGCCGACATGCCCGGCAGCGAGCGCAGCAGCGCTTCGACGATCGAGCGCATCGACGGCACGACCGAGATGAGCCGCAACACGCGCAACACGCGCAAGGCGCGCAGCACCGACAGCGGGCCCGACGCCGGGACGAGCGCGATCGCGACGACGATGAGGTCGAACCAGTTCCAGCCGCCGCGAAAAAACCGCAGCCCGTGGGCGACGATGCGCAAAGCGATTTCGACCGTGAAGACCGCGAGAATCGCGATGTCGAGAACCGAGAGAACGCCGCCGATCGCGTCCATCACGGCATCCGAGGTTTCGAGGCCCAGCGTGACCGCATTGAGCAAGATGAGCGCCATGACCGCGCGCTGGACGGGGGCCGATTCGACCCAGCGGCGCAGACGGGCGCGCCAGGCGCGATCAGGGGCGTCTTCGGGCGCGGGGGCGGCAAGAACGGTGTCGGTCATGGCGGCTCCGGGGGGGGCGGAACGGGGGGGCGAATCGACGCGCAATATAAGGCTGCCCGAGACGGGACCCAAGGGGGCTTGGCGCCGCCGAATGGCCTAGGCGCTGCTGCGCCGCTTCGTCTATAAAAGACGGGTCGAGAAACGCGCTAGGATTTCGCATGGATTCGCCCGCACCGATCGAACGGCTGCGCTTGCCCGCCACGTGCGATGCGACGGCCGCCGACGCGCTCAAACCCGAGCTTGCCGCCCGACTCGACGCGCGCACGCCGCTCGTGCTCGATGCAAGCGACGTGGCCGAACCCTCCGTCGCGGTGATCCAGCTCATCGAGGCGGCAAGCGTGGCGTTCGCCGCGCACGATCTGCGCTTCGGTTTTGCCGATCCATCCGACGCGCTGTGCGCGGCCTACGAGGATATCGGCCTCTATTCGGCACTCATGCAACGCCTCGTGATGGACGCATGACGGGGCCAGGCGCATGAGCGGCGAAGAAGAAGACCTGCAGCGCATCTTTTTCCTCGAATGCGAGGAATTGCTGGCAAACGCCGAGCAGTCGGTCGAAACGCTGAAAAACGCGGCGTCGGACGCGGCGATCAACGCGCTGTTCCGCGCCGTGCATTCGATCAAAGGCGGGGCCGGCGCGTTCGGCATGGACCGGCTCGCCAAATTCGCGCATGCGTTCGAATCCTTCATGGACCTGCTGCGCAAAGGCAAAGCGGCGCTCGACGCGGCGGCGGTCGATCTGCTGTTCGACGGCGTCGACATGCTGCGCCTGCTCGTCGACGAATCGCAGAACGGCACGCCGGCGCCGGCCGAGCGCTATGCCACCGCCTTTGCCGCATTGCGCGCGGCCGCCGGGCTCGAGGACGAACCGGCGGCGGAGACGGCCGCCGATTTCGATCCGATGGCGGCTTTTGCCGACAGCGCGCCGGCCGCCGCAGAACCGGCGGCGGCAACCAGCACCTATCGCATTCGCTTTGCGCCAGGCCCGAATTTCATCAAGGCCGGGCTCGATCCGCTGCGCATCTTTGCCGCGCTTAAAGCGATGGGCTCGCTCAGCGCCGAGATCGACGCGAGCGCACTCCCCGCCTTCGCCAATCTCGATCCGGAGGTTTGCCATTATCGCTGGAACCTGACGCTCGAAACGGCCGCGCCCTTCGCCGACATCGACGAAGTGCGCGAGATGATCGACGATCTGGCGCAGTTCGAGATCGAAGCGCCTGCCGCAGCACCCGAGCCCGAAACATTGCCGCCGGACGAAACTGCAGCGCCGGCGGCGACGGCCGCAGCATCGAAGCCCGCCCCTGCGACAGCCCCTGCACCTGCCGCCGAAGCCAAACGCGACAAGCCGGTCGCGACCGTGCGCGTGGACGTGCCCAAGCTCGAGCGTCTCGGCAACATGGTGGGCGAGCTCATCATCACGCAGGCGTTTCTCGCACGCCAAGCCGCCGCACTCGACGCCGAGACCTACCGGCCGCTGTTCAGGGCACTCGACGACATGTCGCAGCATATCCGCGACTTGGCCGACGCCGCGACCGCGATCCGCGCGCAGCCGCTCAAAGTGGTGTTTTCGCGCTTCGGCGCGATCGTGCGCGACCTCGAAAAGAATACCGGCAAACGCGTGCGGCTCGAGGTCGAGGGCGAGGCGACCGAAATCGACAAGACGGTGGTCGAACGGCTCAGCGAGCCGCTCACGCATTTGATCCGCAATTCGATCGACCACGGCATCGAATCGCCCGAGAAGCGCGAGGCGGCCGGCAAGGATCCGGTCGGCCGGCTGCGTTTGCGCGCCGAGCAGCGCGGCAGCCAGGTCGTGATCGAACTGGCCGACGACGGGGCCGGCGTCAATCGCGAGCGCGTGCTGGCCAAAGCGATCGAGCGCGGGCTCGTGGCGCAAGGGGCTGCCTTGTCCGACGAAGAGATCGACGAGCTGATTTTCCTGCCGGGCTTCTCGACCGCCGACACGGTGACGTCGGTATCGGGACGCGGCGTGGGCATGGATGCCGTGCGCGCGACGATCGGCGAAATGAGCGGGCGCGTGGCGCTGTCTTCGCGGCCCGGCAAGGGCACGGTGTTTTCGCTGTATCTGCCGCTGTCGCTGGCCGTGCTCGACGCGATGGCGATGCTGGTCGGCCGCCAGAACTATCTTGTCCCCATCGGCGACATCGTGGAAAGCCTGCGCCCGGCCGAGGCCGCGATCGTGCGCCTCGACCGCGGCCGCGCGATGCTCGCTTGGCGCGGGGCGATGCTGCGCATCTTGAGCCTTGGCGAAGAGTTCGGCGTGGCGGGGGCGATCGACGATCCCACGCACTGCATCCTTGTGGTGGTGCGCGCGGCCCAGGGCGAAATGCTGGCCCTGCAGGTCGACGATCTGATCGGCCAGGAACCGGTCGTCGTCAAAAGCCTCGAAAAGAATTTCCGCAAAGTGCCGGGCATTTCGGGCGCTACGATCCTGGGCGACGGCCGGCCGGCCCTGATCCTCGATCCGCAATCGCTCGGCAGCGCAAGTGCGCGCCGCCGCCGTCTCGAAACCGTCGCCGAACCGACAGAAGCCTGAGGGAGCCGCCGATGGAGCAACCGCGCAAAACCGCCGTCGCGAGCGAAACGCCCGAAACCCAATTCGTGTCTTTCGAGGTGGGTGCCGACACGTTTTTGATCCCGATCGAAAAGGTCGTCGAGTTCCGCACCTGGTCGGAGCCGACATCCGTGCCGCACACACCCGACTTCGTGCGCGGCATCGTCAATATCCGCGGCGAGATCGTGCCGATCTACGACGTGGCCGCACGGCTCGGGCGCGGGCTCACGAAGGCGGCGGCGCGGCACGTGGTGGTCATCGTGCGCTCGGAAGACGGACGCTCGGTTGGGCTGCTCGTCGATTCGGTGACCGACATCGTCAACGCGCAGACCGCCGACATGGCGCCGATCCCGCGCATCGAGGGCGGCGACGCAACCCCGTTCATGCGCGGCGTGGTGTTCGTCGAAGCGCGCATTCTGGGCGTGACCGACGTCGACCGGCTCGTGCAGGAAACGCTGCCCGACGGGGCCCTGCAGATGGCCGAGGAAGCCGCAGGAGAGCCTGCGCCGCAATGAACGCGCTTGCGCCATCGCCGGCGGCGGCAACGCTCGCCGCCCCCGACTTCACGCCCGACGACATGGCGTTTTTCGCGGCCGAATTGCGCGCGCGCACCGGCATCGTGCTCGCAGCGAGCAAAGCGGCGCTGGTGGTGCGGCGCTTGGCCCCGCGCATGCGCGAGTTGGGCTGCGCGCAATTCGCCGAATATCGGCGCCTGCTGGCAGACCCAGCGGCCGAGGAATGGAACCGCGTCGTCGAGCTTCTGACCACGAACCATTCGCACTTCTTCCGCGAGATTCACCATTTCAAACTTCTGTCGCGCCATGTGCGCGCCGGGCGCGACGCGGGAAAGACGCGCTTTCGCATCTGGTCGGCGGCATGCGCCGCCGGCCAAGAGCCCTATTCGATGGCGATGCTGCTGCTGCATCTGGGCAACGGGCAGGTGACGGACGATACGCGCATCCTCGCGACCGACATCGACCGCAGCGTGCTCGGCGCCGCCGAGGCGGGCCTGTTCGGCGCCGAAGACGTGCGCCATCTGCCCGGCTTCGCCAAACCCTATCTGCGGACGACCGACGACGGGCGCTTTGCCGTGGTCCCTGCCTTGCGCGCGCTTGTGCGCTTCAAGCCGCACAATCTGATCGGTGCCGACTGGCCCATGAAAGGCCCGTTCGACGCGATCTTCTGCCGCAACATGCTGATCTATCTTGCGCCTGCCGACCAGACCAAGGTCGTGGCGCGGCTTGCAGGACTGCTGTCGGTCGGCGGCATCTTGTGTCTCGGCCATTCCGAAATCGCGCGCGACGCTTCGTTGCCGCTAGCACGCCTTGAGGTTCCCAGCAGCTATGTCCGACTCTGAAGCACAGAAGCCAAAGCGCGTACGCGTGATGATCGTCGACGATTCGGCCCTCGTGCGCGAGATGCTGACCGGAATTCTGTCGGCCGATCCCGAAATCGAAGTGGTGGGGACCGCCCCCGATCCGCTGGTCGCGCGCGAGAAGATCAAGGCGCTCAATCCCGACGTGATCACGCTCGACGTCGAAATGCCGCACATGAGCGGCATCGAGTTCCTCGAGAAGATCATGCGCCTGCGCCCGATGCCGGTCGTGATGATCTCGACCCTGACGCAGGAAGGCGCCGACACGACCTTGCGCGCCCTCGAGCTCGGGGCAGTCGACTACGTCGCCAAGCCCACGCAGCGTTTGAGCGAATCGTTCGGCGCCCTCAAAGAGGCGATCTGCAGCAAGGTCAAAATGGCCGCAACCGCGCGCGTACGCGGGGCCGGCACGGCGCGCCGGCCGGCCGCTGCGCCGGCGCAAGCCGGGCGGACGGCACAAGACGGCCCGGCCGCACCAAGCCATCTCGACGCGATCGCCATCGGCGCTTCGACGGGCGGGGTCGAGGCGCTGGGCGAATTGCTGGCGGCCGTGCCGCCCGGCGCGCCCGGCATCCTTGTTGTGCAGCACATGCCCGGCAATTTCACCGGGCGTTTTGCAGCGCGCCTCGACGCGACTCTGCCGCTCAAAGTGGTCGAAGCGCAGGACGGGGCGGCGATCCTGCCGGGCTGCGTCTATATCGGCCCGGGCGGGCGGCACTTGGCGCTGGCGCGCGAAGCCGGCGGCAAGCTCGTTTGCCGCGTGACGGAGGGTCCGGCCGAGAGCGGCCACGTGCCGTCGGTCGACCATCTGTTCCGCTCGATGGCGCAGCTCGGCAGCCGCACGGTCGGCGTGATCTTGACGGGCATGGGCCGCGACGGGGCGGCGGGCTTGAAGCTGATGCGCGAGGCCGGCGCCCACACGATCGCGCAAGACGCGGCAACTTCCGTTGTCTATGGTATGCCGAGAGTTGCGGTCGAACTCGACGCGGCTGCCGCCGTACTGCCGCTGTCGCGCATCGCCGGCGCCATGCTGGCCGCCGGCAACGCCACCAATGCAGGAGGACGCTAGAACGATGCCCACCAACGCCCGCAGCCTGCGCGTTCTCGTTGTCGACGACCAACCGAGCATGCGCGGCCTCATCCGCAGCTACTTGCGCAAACTCGGCTTCGAAAGCATCGACGAAGCCGAAAGCGGCAGCCAAGCCGCCAAACTTCTCGGCGCCAAACCCTTCAATCTCGTGATCTCGGACTTCAACATGGACGGCGGGTCGGGCCTCGACCTGCTCAAGACCATGCGCGGGCATCCGGTTCTGAAGCGCATCCCCGTCATCATGGTGACGGGCAATGCCGACAAAGAAACCGTGACGTCGGTCGTGCAGGCCGGCGTCAACGGCTACGTGGTAAAGCCCGTGTCGCTCGAGGCGCTCAAAGCGCGCGTCGTGCATATTCTGGGCGAACTGGTCTGAAGCGAGGAACGGGACAGCGGCGATGAAGATTGCGACGAAACTGGCGGCCCTGATCGTTGCGGCCGCCGCCGTATCGACGGCCTTGTTCGGCATGCTGACCTGGCAGTCGCACAGCGGACTCGAAGACGAACGCCGCGTCATTGCGGGTCTTGCCTATTCGGTGCCGCTGCGCGAGATGGGCGAAGCCGTCTACCGGCACAAACTCAACCTGCTCAAGAACAGCGGGGTCGCAAACCCCGACAACGACGGCTTGGCCCGCGCCAAAGACGCGGTGCGCAGCGCCCTCGACCGGCTCGACGCGCTCGACCGCAGCAGCCGCGTATCGATGGGAGTCGCTCCCGATGCGCCCGGCTTCCGGCCGGCGGTCGAACGCATGCTCGCCTTGCGCCACGGCCCGTCGCAGAATGCGGCCAACGTCATCGAGTTCCACGAAGCGGTCTTCGCGCAGTATCGCGAGCTCACTTTTTCGGCCGCGGACGTTTTCAATTTTCTCGGCGACGCGGAGGTCGATTTCGTCCTGAACTTCATCAACCAGTTCGACGTCTATCCGGGCGTAATGATGGCGCGCGCCTATCTGATCGGGCGCGCCTTCGTGTTCGACGAGACGCTGGACGGCCGTGCGGGCACCAATCCCGAAGACTTGCAAGCGCAGCTCGACCGACTGGTCGAACAGCAGGGCGTGATCGCCGAGAATCTGCGCCGTCTCGTGCGCAACATTGCGCGCGCGACGCGTATCGAAGCGGCCGGCCGCAGCTGGCGCGTCCGCGTGCCCGTGGTCGCCGCCCTGCAGGAGCGCGGTCAGCGGCTCGAAACGGCCTATCTTGCCGCCATGCGCAGCCCACCGGTGGGCGCTTCGATGGTGGCTGAGGAAGAGGCCTTCCAAGCGGCTTTGAGCGAAGCATGGCGCAATCTGGGCACACTCATCGAGACGAATCTCAACGCCCGCTACGCGCAGAACGCGCGCGCCTTCTATCTGCACACGGCCCTTCTGGGGCTCAGCCTGATCGTGCTGTTCGGCGCCATGGGCTGGATCGTGCGCGGCGTTTCGCGCGACATCGAGGCGACGAATGCGCTCACCATGCGCATCGCCGAGGGCGATCTCGACGTGACGGTCCCGGGCACTGTGCGGCCCGACGAGATCGGCAGCCTCGCGCGCTCGATCGAGGTCTTGCGCAAGAACTCGCAGGCCCAGCGCGTGCTGCAGGAAAAGGAACGCGAGACAACCCAGCATCTGGCGCAGACGGCCGTTCTCGTCGCCGAGTCGGTCGATGCGATCCGCGCCGCGGCAAGCGAGATCTCGCAGGGGAGCAACGATCTTGCCGCGCGCACCGAGCGCCAGGCATCGGCCCTGCAGGAAACGGTCGCGACGATGGCCGAGATTTCGGCGACCGTTACGACCAACGCGCAGAATTCCGACCAGGCGCGCCAGCTCGCGGCCGACGCGCTCGCGCGCGCCGAAGGCGGGGGCGGGGCCGTCACCAGCGTCGTCACGGCCATGTCCGGCATCGAAGCGTCGTCCGCGCGCATCGCCGCGATCATCCAGGTCATGGAAGAGATCTCGTTCCAGACCAAACTTCTGGCCCTCAATGCCGCCGTCGAAGCCGCGCGCGCAGGCGAATCGGGCAAGGGTTTTGCCGTGGTGGCGCAGGAAGTGCGTTCGCTGGCCGACCGTTCGCGCCAAGCCTCGCAGCAGATCCGCGATCTGATCGCCGAGAGCACGCGCGAAGTGGGCCAGGGCGTGCAGCTCGCAGGGGCGGCGGGGGAAGCGCTTGCCAGCATCATCGCGATCGTGCGCAAGGTGGCCGAAATCGCGCCCGAAATCGCGGCCGGCAGCCGCGAACAGGCGCGCAGCATCGCCGAGATCAACAAGGCGCTGACCGATCTCGACGCCGCTACGCAACAGAACGCCGCCCTCGTCGAGGAAAGCTCGGCCTCGGCCGCGTCGCTCGCCGAACAATCGACCCAGCTCGTCGATGTGGTTGCGAGCTTTCGCACCGGCGGGACCGCGCCTGAAAATCCGCAAGGCGCCACCCCGGCCGCACGCGCACCCAAGCAAACGGCCAAACAGGCGTCCAAGCCGATGCCGGCGAAAACCGCAGCAAAGCGCGACGCCGACTGGGACGAGGAGTTCTGACGGCCGCATCTTGCGCAGCCTTGCCCGCCCGGCGTAGAGTTTCGGCTGTTCGGGGACGGCGCAGGCTCCCCGTGAGACAAGACCGTCCAAGCTCTGCACAACTCGGCTTCCGAGGTGTGTCGCTATGGATAAAACGCTCCCCGCTCTTGCACCGCAATCTCTCTATGCCCGGCTCGGCACGGCCGCTTGGCCGCTGCTGATCGACGTGCGGCGCGAAGCGCGCTACGCGGCCGACGACGCGCTGATCGCCGGTGCCGTGCGCCGCGATCCCGAGACGGTCGGCACATGGATGCGCGACGTGCCGCCGAACCGACCCGTCGTCGTCTATTGCGTGCATGGCCACGAGGTGAGCCAGAACGCCGCCGCGGCGCTGCGCGCGGCCGGCCGCGATGCGGCCTATCTCGAAGGCGGCATCGCCGAATGGTGCGAGCAGGGCCTGCCGACGCGGCGGCGGTCGGCACCCAATTCCGGCAAATGGATCACGCGTGCACGGCCCAAGATAGACCGTATTGCGTGCCCGTGGCTCGTGCGCCGCTTCGTGGATCCGATGGCGACGTTTTTGTACGTGCCGACCGAAGCCGTCTTCGCCGTCGCGGCGAAAACCGACGCCATCGCTTTCGACATTCCGGGCGCCGAACCGTTTTCGCACGACGGCGATCTATGCTCGTTCGATGCCTTCATAAAGGTGTTCGGCCTGCGCGATGCGGCGCTCGACCGGCTTGCGGCCATCGTACGCGGCGCCGATACGGGGCATTTCGAACTTGCACCGCAAGCCGCAGGTCTGCTCGCGATTTCGCTGGGTCTGTCGGCGGTGCATGCCGAGGACGACCACGCGATGCTCGACGCCGCCATGCCGGTCTACGACGCGCTGTACGCCTGGTGCCGCAGCCTGCAGCACGAAACCCACAATTGGAAACCGGCGCGCGCGTGAACCGCCCTCAATCCGGGCGCGGGTCGGGCGGGATCGCCGATTGGCGCACGGCGTTTCGGTGCAGCGTGTAGAGGGCGGCGCCGACGATAAGCACCGAGCCCACGATCGTGGCAAAGCCCGGCGTTTCGTCGTAGAGCAAGTAGCCGACGCCCGCCATCAGCAGCAGGCGCACATACTGCAAGGGCGCTATCGACGAGGCTTTGCCGCTGCGAAACGCGGTCGTGAACAGCCACGTCCCCGCCGCCAGCATCACCGCCATGATTGCGACGACGCCGAGCGCTTTGGGCGTGGGCGGCACCCAGAAATACCAAGCCAGCGGCGCCATGAACGCGACCAATACGACGCTCTGGAAAAAGATCACCGTCTCGGCCGTGTCGTAGCTCGAGCCGAAACGCAGCGTTGCGACCGATACGGCACCTGCGGCCGAGCCCGCCAGGGCAAGCAGCGCGTAGAACTCGATCGGCCCCGAAAAAGGCTGCAGCATCACGCCCACGCCCGCAAAGCCGACCGCCGTTGCGGTCCAGCGCCGCCAGCCCACTTTTTCGCCAAGGAAAATCGCCGCTAGGGCCGTGATGAAAAGCACCTCGGACATCTGGATCGCCGTCACGTCGGCGAACGGGATATAGACCACGGCCGTGTTGCCGCAGATCATCGCCACGATCGCCGCACAGCCGCGCAGCAGATGCAGGCGCAGCCCTTGCGGATGCAGAATGGCGGTGCGATGGCGCCAGAAGAGCGGCGCCATGATCGCCATCGACATTATTTGGCGAAGGAACAGGATCACGACGATGGGGAGCATCTCGGCCGCCACGCGGACCAGCACGCCCGTCGCGGTGAACACGCACATCGCCGCAAGCATCAGCAGCGAGGCGGAAAGATCGGGCGGCAGAAGCCGGAAATCGCGCTGCAGCTTCGCGAGCAGCGCGGTCGGCAGGTTGGACAAAGGCATTCCCCCAGAGCGTTCGCCCGATGATGCGCTCAATGCCGGTCCGGCAACAAGCCTTGTTCCAGAAATATGCAGGACAATTGTCTTAAGTCGGTTTGTCTTTTGACTTTATGACCGCCGCCAAACTACTCTTTTGGCTCAAACTTCGGTCCCAAACGCATGAAAATACGCTCAGTCTCGGTGCGAATCGTCGCGGTCGTGGCGACGCTGTGCAGCCTCACCGGCCTTGCCGTTGCAAGCCTGTCGGCCGCACAAACCTATCGCCAGTTGCTGAGTGCGGCCGAACAGCGGGTCGAAGACATCCGCAATTCGGTGATGACCGGCATTCGCAACGGCGTCGAAGACACGGCGAACACGCTGCGCGTCGCGACCCTGAGCCCCGCCACACGCGTGCAGTTCGCCGATCTTGCCGCCGCCTTTGCCGAGCTTTCGCCCGACGCGCGCGCCGATCTCATCGCGCGCTATGCGGGCGACAAGGCCGCACCCTTGGCCTTGCGCGCGGCCGTCGACACGGGCGGCACGGACAGTGCCTACGACACGCTGCACAATGCCTATCACCGCCACTGGCTGCGCTTCACCCAGGAAACGCGCGCGCCCGATCTGCTGTTCGTCGACCGCGAAGGCACGGTGTTCTATTCGGTGCGCAAGCGCGAGGATTTCGGCGTCAACCTGCCCACGCTTCTGCCCGACACGATCGCCGCGCGCACCTTTGTGGCCGCCGTCGCCGGCAATCCGCCCTACGTGCCGGCCTTTTCCGACATCGCCTTCTACGCGCCCAACGGCAACGAACCGGCGGCTTTCGTGGGCCTGCCGATGGTCGACGGCTCCGGCAGCACCATCGGCGCCATCCTGATCCAGCTTGCCGACACCAATTTCAAGACGGCCCTGCAGGCAGCGCCCGCCTTGGGCCAGACCGGCGAAGTGCTGATCGTGGGCAGCGACTTCGTCGTGCGCAACGAGCCGCGCTTTGCCGAAGGTTCGGCCCTCGTGCGAAAAATCAGCTCCGAGGGCGCGCGCCGCGCTTTGAGCGGCGAGCGCATGCGGCTGCATTACGTCAATTACCGCGGCGAGGTCGTGGTCTCGGCGATCGGCGCCATCGATCTCTACGGCGTGCGCTGGGGCATTCTGTCGACCAACGATCTCAGCGAATTCCACGAACAGATTTTCGACGTGCTGAAGGTCAATTTCGCGCTCGCGATCGTGCTGTCGCTGGTCCTCGCCATCGTCGGCGCGTTTTTCGCCAAGAGCGTGGCCACACCCATCGTTTCGCTGACCGGAACGCTCGCGCAATTGTCGGGCGGCGACCACCGGACGCAGATCCCGTTTACGGGCCGCGAAGACGAAATCGGCAAGCTCGCGCGCGGCCTCGTGACCTTCCGCGAGGCTCTGGTCGAAAGCGACCAGCTCACCACACGCCTCAAAGAGGGCGAATCGCGCCTCGTGGGCCTGCTCGACAGCAGCCCGTCCGGCGCCTTGGTGGTCGGGCTCGAAGACAGGCTCGCGATCTTCGCAAGCGAGCGTGCCGCAGTCCTTCTTGGCAAGCCCAAGCGCGATCTCGTGGGCCAGCCCTTCGCGCTGCCGAGTGCCGAAGGCGGCCAGGATCTGCTCGATGCCGTG
>JAIXXA010000034.1 GCA_027490975.1 Rhodospirillaceae bacterium | reverse complement strand
TTTGCCATGGTCTAGGGCATCATGTTGACATTTTGAGTCGAGCCATTAGAGAAGCGAACAAACCTAACTCCTCGTATGCGGCGCACAGTGCATCCGAGGGCTCGTGCAACCCGAACGACACGCCGTGCATGGCGAAGTCAGCGGCGGCCACCTCAATTAGCTGGATCAGCGCTGTCGTGGGCGCACAAACGCTACGTGCATCTAGCCGCACTGCCCGTCCAGCGTCACGCAGACGGCACAAGTCAGACCTAAGACTCTCAATGTCTTCATTCGTGCTTTCGGCATGGAGCGACATTTCGACGTTCATGGAGAATGATCGGACAATTTCGCGGCCAATCCAAACTTCGACTGGTTCAAAATACGAGCCAACCCGGTCAGTTCGGTTCAAATTGACTTGTAATTAGATTGAGACAATGTCGCGGGACAGTGCAGGCATCGAGATCGTTAACGGGCGCTTCTGGGTCGAGTTCCTGAGCGCCCACCGGTGCTCGAGTTTTGCGGACGCGCGGAATGATCTGAACCGGTGTTTTTGGGTGAAACGGATTGAGACAGTCAGTTTGGAAATGAAGCCCGAAGATGCCCAAGACGCGACATAGCGCCGAGCAGTTGGTCACGAAGCCGGGGCAGAACGACGTGCTGATGGCGCACGGCCAGACCATTTGGCAAGCCTGCTGGAGATACCCGGCCAATAGGGACCGAGCATTTAAGCTATTCATGCCAAGAGGCGGGTGGCGGTTTCTGGCCCGTCGCGCTTGTTGCCTGGGCTTCGCGCCGCGACGTGTGTCGGCGCTGGACCGAGCCCATCGGGCGAAAGACAAAATCGAGCGGTGCTGCAGCGCTAGGCGGCGAAGGTGAAGCGTTTGCCCACGGCCAACGGCGCCATCGCCTGCTCGCCGAAACCTGCCGCAAGTGCCGACATCGCGCGCCAGCCCGTGCAATGCCCTGCCGCAACGTAGCGCGGCGCAAACGTCTGCAGCGCCGCCACTGTCTGCGGCACGAGGGCCTCGTTCGCGCCGGCGAGATGGAAGCCGCCCATGGCGCAATGGATCGGCCGGTCGGGAGATCGCGCGCTCGCGTGCCGCAGCACGTTGACGATGCCGGCATGCGAGCACGCACTGAGCACGACCAAGCCCGACCCGGCCACATCCACACAAAGCGCATGCCGCGCTCGACCAGCGTCACGCGCGGTGTCTCGCCGGATATCCAGAAGAACCCGTCCAGGGCCGCATAGGCTTCGCGGCTCAGGATCGCCCGGCCGCCGCGTTCGGCGATCGCGGCCGGCAAACACCGGATCGCGAACCGGCGCAGCAACCTGCTGCAACTTAGAAATCGTCATCCCAGCTTTTTGCGCGCAAAGATGCGCTTCGTCCGCTTCTATTCTGATCGGCATCGCCAATCCTCGCGTGGCCCGTCTTGCGCTTCGGAAGTCCGGGTTGCGCGGGCGCGGCTGCCGCTGCACCGCTGCCGCCAGAATTCGCGATGACATCGACCAGCCGCCGCGCCTGATCGGCGAGAGAGCGGGACGACGACGAACTCTCCTCGACAAGAGCGGCGTTCTGCTGCGTAGCGGAATCCAAATCGGTAAGCGCCTTGTTGATCTCCTCGATGCTGCGCGCCTGTTCGCGGCTGCCAGCGGCGATCTCGGGAGCAAGTTCAGACACGCGGCGCACCGATTCAATGATACTCGATAGCGCTTCGCCCGCTTCTCCGGCGAGCTTCACACCTTGAGAAACTTCTCGGGAACTCTGCGCAATGAGATCGCGGATCTGCTGCGAAGCCTCACGCGAGCGATCTGCGAGCGAACGCACCTCCTGGGCCACAACGGCAAAACCTTTTCCGGACTCACCTGCCCTCGCAGCCTCAACAGCGGCATTCAGAGCGAGGAGTTTCGTCTGGAAGGAGATCTCCTCCATCACCAGAATAATGTCGGCAATGCGAGACGACGAGTCCTCGATTCCGGACATGGCTGCGACGACGCTGGATACGGCCGCGCCGCCCAGTTCAGCACGAGAAACGGCGTCCATGGCGCAGCGACGCGCCTTTTCGGAACTTTCGGCGTTGCTGCCGACGGTTACTGAAATCGAGGACATGGTCGCAACAGTCTCCTGCAACGCAGATGCCTGTCTCTCCGTTCTCACCGCAAGATCGCTGCTGCCTTGCGATATCTCGCTCGCCGCAGCCTGAATTGCTTCGACTGCTTCCGAGACTTCAGCCGCCGTCATCGACAGCCGACGCGAGTTCTTCCGGAGCACATCGACAGCGCGCAGCAGCTCGCCAATCTCGTCCGTCTTGTCCGTCCCCTCAACTTCCAGATCGAATTCACCGCCGGCAACCTTCCCGGTTATCTGTGCCGCCGAGGCGATGGATCGCGATACGCCGCGCGCGACATAGACCATCAAAACAAAGGTGACCACGACGAGAATCAGAAGCGCAGCCGTTTTGACAGCGATTGACGCTTTCGTCCGTTCAAGACGTTCGTCAAGAATCCTTTCCACCATTACAAGAAGCGAGCGCAACGCGTCTGCGGTCCGTTGCATCTCAACGCCACCCCTCTCGATCACCAAAGGCAACAAGGGGGCAGTTGTCGCAACGGCAAGAGCGTCATTCACAAAGTCATGATAACTTATCTGCGCTTCGAGATTGGTTGCGCTCTCTTTTGCGCGCTGTTGCCAGCCCCGCGCAGAATTCGATTTGGTTGCACGCGAGACGTTGCGGACCTGAAGCCTGCCGAGTTCCTCGATACTGCCCATAGATTTGATTATCTCAGTGAGTCTCTTCTGGACGTCCTCTGGCGTCGCATCTTTCATGTTTCTCGACGTGTGGAACTCAACAACCTGATTGAGGGCTTTCGCACGCGCAACCACGGCTTTCGGGTAAACCTCCAGAACGTTCATCGACGCCAAGACCACGTCAGATTCCGAATCGCCCAGAACCTCGAAAATTGCGGCTATGCGCGACGCAGACCATGCAAGTTCGCTGCCGGCGCGATCGTGGGACTCGGAAACCGCTTCAATGCTTAGCGAGGGTTCGGGCTGCAAATCGATCAGCCGCCTCCAGGCCGATCTGAAATCCTCAAATGCCGAGCGGCTTGTTTCATTGGCGTTGGGCGCGAACTTCTCGATGTCTTCAACCCGAAGAACTGCGTCTCTAATTCGATTCTTGACTCGGCTAAGCTGCTCCTTATCGAAGCTGCCGCCGGCGAGCCCCTTCAAGAACAGCAGCTCATGGTGGACGAAGGCCTCTGCAATTTCGTGAATCACAGCCCCTGCGGCAACGCCCTGCTTTGTGTTCTCCTGCTGGCGAACATCGGCGAGATTGTTGCGCAAGTCGAACGCGAAAAGAATGCCGATGGCCAAGATGGCCGACAACTGCAACGCAAGAAGCTTGCCCGATATCTTCATTTCCTCGACCCTATAAAGTTGCCGCGTGTTTTCAATTAGTTCAGCGGCCCCAAAACTTTGGCGATACGCGACCGCACCGCTTCGAGCGACACCGGCTTAACGAGGTAGGCATCGACGCCCGCCGACATGACGGACATCACCGTCGCCTTTTTGGAGTCGCCGGTGACCATGATCACCGGAACCTTCTTGAGCACCGCATGTGCGCGCATGGCATTGAGAAGATCGAGGCCGGATCCGTCTTCCATGTTGAAATCGGAGATCACGAGGCTATAGAGGCGCGTATTCAACTCGACCAAGGCGGCGTTTCCGCTCGCAGCTTCGCCGATCGTTTCGAAATTCAGCTTTATGAGGAAGCTCCGCAAGAGCGACCGCATGCTTTCCTGATCGTCGACAACGAGAACTCGAAGGGTTCTAGCCATCACCATTGTAAACTCCGCGATTCATTTTGAAGAGATGAGCGATTTGCCGAGAGAAACCCTGAGTCTTGCGGGAGATGTCGCTGCCTTTTTCACTTTTGTGCATATCTCGAGCTTCAGGGAATCGAACGATTCGGACAGGCGCTCCGTTGGCTTGGCGACGCAGTCGGCCGCGCCGAGCGCGAGGGCCTCACGCGTCGCTTCGGCGCCAGGTTGCATCAGGGTCGACACCATCACGACAGGCATGGGACGAAGCCGCATCAGCAATTCGAGGAACGCGAGCCCGTTCATTCGAGGCATTTCAACGTCGAGCGTCAGCACATCCGGCTTTTCAGTCTTTATCTTCTGACGCGCAACTATGGGGTCCTCTGCTGTTCCCACGACCTGAATCTCCGGGTCTGCAGATAGAATGGCGGAAAGTAGATGTCTGATCATCGCCGAATCATCGACGATCAGCACACGGACAGGGCGCTGTTCGGCGGCAGGCGGCGAAGCATCGGTTGTCGTCACGCGACGGTTTCTTTCGGAACGGGAGAAGCAGCGGCACCGGCCAGAAACGTCTCCTCAACCAGCTTCGCGATGTCGGTCACGCTCAAGATCCGGTCGTCGATGAAAACCGCACTGGACATGAAAGGGGTCGAACTGCTTCCGTCGATCTTCGGCATGGTCGCCATCTCGTCTGACCGCGCGCTGACGATGTCGGTTACGGTATCGACGAGTAGGCCGACCGACCGGGCATCATCGCTCTTTACGATCACAACGACATGCCGAGGACTAGGCTCGGTCGGCCCTCGCCCAAGCCGAGCGCCGACATCGTAGATCGGCACAATCTCGCCACGAATGTTTACGATTCCCAGAACGTAATCGGGCGACTGAGGAACTCTCGTGGGTTCGAGCCATGTCCGAAACTCGACCACGTGGTCTATCGGAATGAGATAAGTCTGCGTTTGGACCTCGAAGGCCACGAACTGCCCACCAGACAGATCCATTGCCGCGCCCTTGTCGTCGTTTGAAAATGCCGTTTTCATTTTCACGCGACCAAGGTTGCGGCATCGCGGTATTGACGGCGCCCTTGCTTCGTTCCCAAAGTCGGAAGATCGAGTATCAGTGCCGGCCGACCGTCGCCAAGAATTGTGGCGCTTGATATCCCCCTAACTTTCCGGAAGTTCTTCTCGAGGCTCTTTACGACGACCGATTCCTTGCCGATCAGATCGTCGACCTGGATGGCGATCATTTCGCCGCCTGCATGCTTCACGATTACGAGGATCGCCTGCGTCGGGTCAGCAACAGACCCGTCGACCGAGAATTCGTCGCCAAGCGAAAGGATTCGCAGCATTGCGCCGCGCCAAGACAGCAGATTTTCGCGACGGTCGATTCGAAGAATCGATCCGGAACTGGGTCGTAGGCTTTCGACAATCGAGCTTGTCGCAATCAGGTAGTTCTGAACTCCCACGGACGCAACGATCGCGTCGAGGATCGCAAGTGAAAGCGGAAGTACAAGTTGGATTGTCGTGCCTTCACCGCGTCGCGACGATAGTCTGACCTGACCTCCCATTTCGGCGATCGCTTGGCGAACTGCATCCATGCCAACGCCCCGGCCGGAGATCGACGTCACGGCCGCCGCCGTTGAGAAGCCCGGCAGGAACACAAGCTCGTCGATCTCCTGATCGGTCATCGGCGTCCCTGGCGCAACCAGTCCGCGCTCGATCGCCCTGTTGAGAACACGCGTTCGATCGATACCGCCCCCGTCGTCGGACAGTTCGATAACGACGTGCGTTCCTTGCTGTCGCGCAACAAGCCGAAGATGTCCGACCGGATCTTTGCCAATCGAAGTTCTGACCTGGGCAGGTTCGATGCCATGATCAACAGAGTTGCGAATCAGATGCATCAGCGGCTCAGTGAGGCGATCAACGACCGTTTTGTCGATTTCCGTACCTTCGCCGGTTACGTTCAGCCGAATCTGTTTAGATGTCGATTTCTCCAGTTCTCGGATCAAGGCGCCGAATCTCTGGAATACGACTTTGAGCGGCTGTGCGCGGATCGAAGTCGCGGCATCGGCGAGGTCGCGAATATGCTGCGACATCTCGTCGATGGCTCGGAAGAGCGGCCGCTGCTTCTTCGGATCCATACCGGCGGTTTGCCGCGCGAGAAATGCTTGAGCGATGATCAGTTCGCCGACCATGTTTCCAAGCCTTTCCAGCTTGTTTACATCGACGCGTACTGTCGCCCCCGGCTTGTCACTTCGTTCTGGCTGAGCCCGATCCGTGCGTGGTCCTGCAACCGCGACAGGCGCGGTGTCCGAAGGTTCCGGCATGATTGGAGGCGGCGTCAGTTCGTCGACTTCAATCGAAGCTAGATCGTCGAGCATTTCGACGATTTCGTCGAGATCGGATTGCGGCGCGCTGGTCTCGAGAATGACCGTCCATCGGAAATGGCATATCAATGGATCGAAGTCGTTGAGCGGCGGCAACGTTCCTGCATCGGCGTCGGTGCTGACTCTTCCCATTTCCCTGAAACTGCGCAGTATCCGCAACGGTTCCACGCCGGCAGCCAGAAGCCGTTCGCCCGGCACAAGCCGAATACGGTACTTGCGAAGGGGTTTCACATCTCCATCGGCGGGTGGGCCAGCCGGCATGGCCCACGAACCGTCGTCATCGCCATAGAATTCTTCGTCAACCAGTTCTTCGACATCCCCTGCTGCGCTGCGCAGCGCGGAAAGGGCGGCCTCGCGACGATCGGCGGGGGCCGGCGTGCCTTTCTCTACCTCGTCAACCAGCAATCGCAGCACATCGACGCACTCGAACATCAATTCGATGGCTGTATCGTCCGCTTCTGCGTTGCCCGCGCGCAGCATGTCCATGAATGATTCAAAGGCATGCGCGAACTCTGCGAGGCTCTTCAATCCGAGAGCACCCGCACCCCCCTTTATGGAGTGAACAGCGCGGAACAACCCGTTGATTTCCGGCTCGAGCGCATTGCCGGCGCGAAGTGATTCGACTCTGTGCTCGGCACTGGCGACCAGTTCCTCGCACTCAAGGAAGAATATCTGGCGCAGGTTATGTTCGTCGTTTGCCATGGTCTAGGGCATCATGTTGACATTTTGAGTCGAGCCATTAGAGAAGCGAACAAACCTAACTCCTCGTATGCGGCGCACAGTGCATCCGAGGGCTCGTGCAACCCGAACGAC
>JAIXXA010000194.1 GCA_027490975.1 Rhodospirillaceae bacterium | reverse complement strand
TTACGAGTGCGCCGTCGAGCGATTCGCCAAATGGCTCGCTGAAGTGCACACCGGCCGGAATCCCGACATTTTCTGTCTACTGGAAACCTTGGTTACGCGAGGCACTCGCGGACGAGCCGCTGAGCCTAGCACCGACGAGCATACCGGACGGCACGTTATCGACTATCGAGCAGACCAAGAAAGATCCCTCGGCAAGATTGCCGTGAAGCGAGGACGGAACGAAGGGTTTGCGCCACTGCGCACGCCGACGCGATTGACCAAGTCGCTTCGCCCGCAAGTCAGCTCGGAGGACACACTATATATAGTGCATAAGCACGAAGAACGCCCACAAAACAAAAATAAACTGAATCGCGCTTATTATATATAAAACAAGATCCTATAACACAAAATCTTGATTTGTTCTCAATAACGCCGCGCCGGATTTTAAGACGCGTGTGGTTCTGTTCTTGCCAGCGCCCATCATCAATTTCGAGGCACAACATGGCAGATCATATCCACTTACGATCGAAACCCAGCATTCTCCGACGCCGGGATTTAGAGATGCGCCTGCAGCTTAGTCGATCCACGTTATACGAAAAAATCAACCCTAAATCGCCGCGTTTCGACCCCACTTTTCCAAAGCCGTTTCGATTGGGTATCGGCGGCGGCGCCGTCGGCTGGCTCGAAAGCGAGATTGAAGCCTGGATATATGCTCAGATCGAATCGAGTAGACGAATTGCAAAGTGATTTTCTAGGTTAGTGTCCTGCCCCATGATTCGAACGCGTCTTCAAGAATCGCGGATTTGAGGTGTTTTATGAATTGGGAAAACTGGGTAGCAAAAAACGTAGTAAATTATTTTTGAGAAATTTTTTTCTGTATAGATATCAACGCATAACAAGTTAATTTCGAATCCTAGTCCCCCAACCAGACTTCGCCCGATTTCAGAAGTTCCCCCGATTTCAAACGTTCCAAAGCGTCTTTGTCGCCCGCGCAAAGCCGGCCGGCCATCCGCTTTGTCGGGCGGACGGCCAGTTCCGTTGGATCAACGCGCCGGGATGACCACGACCGTGCCCGGCGTGCCGACGACGGTGCCGCCTTGCGAGCCCGTCGCACCCGTGTTGCCGCGGTTGCCGGTGGCCCCCTTGTCGCCCGTTTCGCCCTGCACGCCCGGCATGCCGGTGCTGCCCGGGGTCCCTTGGCTGCCGGTCGCCCCTTGCGCGCCCGTGTAGCCCGTATTGCCGGTATTTCCTTGCACGCCCGGTGCGCCTGAATAGCCGGTATTGCCCGTGAAGCCTTGGTCGCCGCGCGGGCCCGGCGGGCCTGCGGGGCCCGTGCAGGCCGCCGCACCGACGGCCGCAAGAACAATGATCGCCGAGGTCAAATATTTCATGACACATCCTTCAAAAAAAGCGGAATGGCTACGGTAATTCTGCAACCGACCCAACAATACGAGGATCTGGCGACGGAAAAAGGATCGGCAACTACTTAGAATGCGTCACGACGGCACTGCGCAAACCTGCGAAGCGCGCCGTCAATTCGTCCGCGGCGCCCGGATCGGGCGACGCGCGCTTTGCCGCCGCCGCAAACAGCGCCAGCATGCGGTCGAACTCGTCGTCGTCGATGTCCATGCCGCGATGGATCCGCTCCATCGAAAGGCCGCGATACCGGCAAGGGCCGCCAGCCAGTTCGCAGGCAAAGACGACGTTCGCGGTGCGCTGGCGCTGGATATCGGCGACGGAAAAACCCTTGAAACGACGCATCAGGACCGGATCGCGGCCGATATCGACCACAAGCGAATCGCCGATATGCGACATGGTCGCGAACCCGCCGACGCGGTCGTAGAGCGGTTGCGGCCCGCCGCAGCCCGCCAGCAGCAGCGCCGCTGCGACCGCCCCCGCGAGCCCGTGTTTGCGAAACCTTGCCATCGCAGGGATAGATGGGTTGCCGAGCGCCGCCTTCAATACGCCCCCCGACCGGCAACGGGGTTCATTCGCGCGCCGTCGCGTGCTAATTGAATCCTGTGCTTTCGGCTGGGGCGAATCGGTCGGCGTGGGCCGACGGGGGCAATACCGAAAAAATGGCTTTGGGCTTGGGAACGATCCGCGCACGCGATTTTCTGATCGGCCTTGCCGCCGTGCTGCTGGGCTGCAGCGCCGTTGCCGGAGTCTATTTCGTGCGGGCCGAGACGATCCGCGCCGACGCGGTCGCTGCAGCCGATCGCACGATTGCCCAGCTTGGCGACGAGGCGGGCGACCTGTTCCAGCCCGCCCTCGATCTCGTCGGCACGATTTCCGACGCGTTTTTGATGCGTCTGGTGCGCGACGAAGCGCTGCGCACGTTCCAGGCGCTGGCGCAGGGCCCCGTGCAGCGCACGGACCAAATCAGCTCGGCCTATATCGGCTTCGAGAGCGGCGAGTTCTGGCAGCATCGCAAGGTCCGTCCGGATTTCCTCCAGAACAGGATGGACGCGGGCCAGGCCGAAGCGCGCGGCTACCGGCGCACGATTCTCGAAACCGCGGCCCCTGCAGCAACCGGCAGCCGCCGCTCGACCTGGTACTTTTTTTCGGAGCCGCGCCAAAACTGGTCCGCCGTTGCCGAACCCGATTTCGACTTCGATCCGCGCACGCGCCCGTGGTTCCGCACCGCAGACGGCGCCGATCGGCCGACCTGGACAGCGCCCTACCGCACTGCCTCGTCGGACGACTATGCGCTCACGCTCGTGCACGGCCTCAAAGGGCTCGACGGCCGGGTCTGGGGCGTGGCCGCCGTCGATTTCCTGATCGCCCCCTTGGGCAAGACGCTGGCGCGTTTGCGCGACGGCCGCCTGCCGCCCGGCTCGTATCTGCGCATCGTCGATGCGGCCGGCACGGCGATGGTGCAGCCGCCGGGCGGCGGCGGCGTGCGCGATCTCGGCGTGCTGTCGAAGAACGGCAAGGCCGAGGCCGAGACGGTCGCGATCGGCGGCCGTCGCCACTATGTGGGGGCCGTTGCGCTGCGTGCCTCGCTCGGCCTGCCGATGGCGCTCGAAGTGGCGATCCCGATCGACGCGCTCACCGAAAAGGAGCTCGGCGAGCTGCGCCTCAATCTCGCGATCCTCGGCTCGCTGCTGCTGGTGCTGGCGGTGATCGCGCTGTCGTCGATCCGCGGACGGCGGGCCGCGCGCGACATCGGCACGATGGACCGGCTCACGCGCCGCATCGCCGCGGGCGAGCTCGACATCGAGATCGTCGGCACAGAGCGGCGCGATGCGGTCGGCGGCCTGTCGCGCTCGGTCGAAGTGCTGCGGCGCAATTCGATCGTGCAGCGCGCCGACCAGGAAAAAGAGAAGGCGCTGGCGCGCCAGCTGGCCGAAACCGCGATGCGCATCGCCGAATCGGTCGAAGCGATTCGCGCGGCCGCGACCGAAATCTCGCAAGGCAGCGACGATCTTGCCGCGCGCACCGAGCGCCAGGCGACAGCCCTGCAGGAGGCCGTGTCGACGATGGCCGACATTTCGGCGACCGTCGCCGCGAATGCGCGCAAATCCGACGATGCGCGCAAGCTCGCGGCCGACGCGTTGGCGCGTGCCGAAAGCGGCGACCGCGCCGTCTCGAGCGTCGTCGGGGCCATGTCGGAGATCGAGGGCTCGTCCGCGCGCATCGGCAAGATCGTGCAGGTGATGGAGGAGATCGCCTTCCAGACGAAGATGCTTGCGCTGAACGCCGCCGTCGAAGCCGCACGCGCGGGCGAAGCCGGGCGCGGCTTCGCGATCGTGGCCCAGGAAGTGCGCCAGCTCGCCGACCGCTCGCGCGACGCCGCCCAGCAGATCCGGACCCAGATCGCGCACAGCTCGCGCGACGTGGGCCAAGGCGTGCATCTGGCCGGTGCGGCCGGGGCGGCACTTGGCAGCATCATCGACATCGTGCGGCAGCTTGCCGCGATCGCACCCGAGATCGCGACCGGCAGCCGCGAGCAATCGGTCAGCATCGCCGAAATCAACCGCGTGATCGGCGATCTCGACGCTGCCACGCAGCAGAACGCCGCGTTGGTCGAACAGAGCTCGGCCTCGGCAAGTTCGCTTGCGGCCCAGGCAACGAACCTCGTGGCCGCCGTGTCGAGCTTCCGCGGCCACGCCGCGCGCGGCAAAAACTGATCAGCCGGTCCCGATCGGCGCCACGGCGGGCGAAACCAGCACATTCAGCATTAGGGCCTCGATGCGGCAGGCGCTTCGTCGGGCGCGAAATCGAGTTCGACCTTGGCGCCGTTGGGATCGGTCAAGAAGATCTGCCACACAAGCGTTTCGGGCTGCCGGATCAGGCGATGCGCAAGGCCGTGCGCTTCGAGCTTGGCTTGCGTTGCGGCAAGACCCGTGGCCGAAAACGCCATATGGTCGATCACGCCCGCCGGCGGCTCGGGCACGGCGCGCCCGGCCACGACATGCAGCACCCATTGTTCGCCGACATAGAACCAAGCGCCGGGAAATCCCAAATCGGGGCGGAAGCCTTCGGCAAGCCCGATCACGTCGCGATAGAACCGGCGCGTCTCTTCGAGATCGTGCGCGATGATCGTAAAATGGTTCATCCCCGTAATGGCCATGGTACCTGCCCCCCGGATGTCGAAAACGCCGCCGACGGCGGCAGGCGGTTTGCCCGAAAACAACCGCGATGCTACTTTGCCAAGAACCGCCTATGTCAGGTACGGAAAAGTTGGTTCGAATGTTGGCTCGGGACAATTTCGTTTTTTCGCTTCTGGTGTGCGCCGCCGTCTTTTCGATTCTGGGCGCAGCCCTCGCGACCGATTGGCAAACCGTCTGGCGCTTTTTCACGCTCCCCACGCTCGTGCCTGCCTTCGGCGACATGCGCACGATCACCGGCATCAATTTTTCGCTCGCGTACGGCTTCGATCCGATGCTCGACAATCCGGGCGATCCGTGGGGTCGTGCTGTAAACTATCCGCGCATCTGGATCGATTTCGCTCAGCTTCTGAAGCTGCGCAGCGACGATGCGGTTCTGCTCGGCATGCTGTTTGCCGCGATCTATGCGGCCGCCGTGTGCGGCATCGGCACGCTTGCAAGATCGCATGCGGGCAAAGCGGTGCTGTTCGTCGCTTCCTTGTCGCCCGCGTGCCTGCTCGGCCTCGAGCGCGCCAACAACGATCTGGCGATCCTCGCCCTCGTCGTTGCTTTCGTCGCCGCGTACGGCCGTGCCCCGCTTCTGGCGTGGGCATGCCTTGCGGCTGCCTGCGTTCTCAAGGTCTTTCCGGTCGTCCTGTTTGCGCTGCTCCCGTTCCTGCGCGGCCGGCAGCTTGCGATCGCGACGGCGGCGGCCCTCGGCGTCGCGCTCTACCTTGTCGGCATTCGCGACCAGCTCGCCCTCATCGCCGCCAACACGCCGATTTCGGCCGGCTGGTCCTACGGCACGGAATCCTTCGTCTATTTCCTGAACGGACAATACGAAATCGACATCGATCGCGCCGCGCAGGTTGCCTACGCGGCATGGATCGGGCTTGCCGTTGCGGGCGCTTCAGCCGGCGCCTTGTGGCGCATCAACACCCTGGGCTTGCGCCCGGCCTTCGTGTCGCGCGACCTTGTGGCGTGTGCGGGCGGCGGGCTCATCTACGTGGCCACCGGACTTTTGGGCTCGAACTGGGACTACCGGCTCATGTTTCTGCTTTTGACGGTGCCGCTGCTCGCGCGGCTCGCCCAGCGCAACGAGCGCGTGCTTTCGTTTGCGGCGACAGCGGCAATGGCGCTAGTCGTCGTGGCCATGCTGCAGGGCCCGCTCGGCTTGTGGTTTGGCATCGACGGCTATCTCGCCAATGTCGCCGCGAAGTTTCTGCTGGTCGGGTTTCTGCCGGGGCTCGTCGTCGCGGCCGCGCGTTTCGACAGAAGCTGGGCCGCGGCAGGCAGTTGAATTGCCTGTTTTGCGGCCGCGCGCGGCTGCTAGTCTTCCATCGATGAGCTACTCCGACGATTCCTCGGCCCCCGTTTGGGCCCCGCCCCTTGCCGCGGCACCGCCGCGCGATCTGTGCACCGATTGCGGCGTTTCGCGCATGGCGAACCCCAAGCAATGCGGCTCGGCTTGCCAGTTCATCAAGCCCGACTATGCGCGGCTCGAAGAACAGGTGCATGGGCGCGCGCGCGATCCTTCGCGCCCCGACGAAATGCATTTCGGTCCCTTCCGGCGAATGTTGCGTGCCCGTTTGCGCGCGCCCGTCGAAGGGGCGCAATGGACGGGCATTGCCACGCGCATCGCCGAGCGGCTGCTCGAAACCAAAGCGGTCGATGCGGTGCTGGCCGTCGCCCCCGACAAAAACGACCGCTGGCGCCCCGTCCCCGTGCTCGTGACCGAAGCGGCCGGCATGGCGGCGTGCCGCGGCATGCGCATGGGCTATGCGCCGCTGCTGGCCTTGCTTGAGCCCGCGCGTGCGCGCGGGTTCAAGCGCCTCGCGATCGTCGGCATTCCCTGCCAGATCTATGCGCTGCGCGCACTCGAGGCCGAGCTCGGCTTCGAGCGGCTCTACGTGATCGGCACGCCGTGTTCGGACAACACCACGACCGAAAACTTCCACAAGTTCCTCGATCTGCTCGACCCCAATCCCGGTTCGATTTCGTATCTCGAATTCCGCGCCGACTACCGCGTCGAATTGCGCTTCGACGACGGCACGAATCGCACCGTTCCGTTCCTCGATCTGCCGATCTCGAAACTGCCGTCCGATTTTTTCCCGCTGACCTGCCGCACTTGCGTCGACTACACGAACGTGCTCGCCGACATCACGGTGGGCTATATGGGCGGCCAGGGCGCGCAATGGCTGCTGGTGCGCAACGCGCGCGGCCAGGAACTGGTCGAGCTGCTCGGCGACGAGCTCGCGGCGCAAGCGCCCGGCACGGCCGGCAAGCGCCAGGGTGCCGTCAAAGGCTTCCTTGCCAATACGCTGCGCGCGGCCGGCGGCCTGCCGTTGCGGCGCATGCCCAATTGGCTGCGCCCGCTCGTGAGTTTCCTCATGCCGCGCATCGGGCCGCGCGGGATCGAATTTGCGCGCGCGCGCGTCGAGATGAAGGCTTGCGAGACGGTCGTGCATCTGCGCCGCGAGAAGCCGCGACGCCTGCGCAACATGGTGCCGTCCCATGTCTGGAATCTCGTGCGCCCCTACGGCCTGGAAGCAAATGCCGGCGAAAAGCCGAAATCGCCGCAAGAATCGGAATGACGCAGCAGCGCCTTCGCGCTCAAATGACGCATGCAAAACTTCGATCTCGCCCGCATCGCCTGGCAGGAAATCGCTAAAGACGGCTCCAAATACACGCTGCTTGAGGGCGACAAAAGCGTCCCGGGCGGCAGTTTCAGCTATCTGTTTTTCCTGCCCGCAGGCTTGTGGGACCGCCCGCATTGGCACACGGGCGATGCGCGCATCCTGGTGCTCGAGGGTGCCCTAAAAGTCGGGCTCGGGCCCGTCTTCGATGCGGCCGCAACGCTCGTCTATCCGGCCAGGTCGCTGCTGTTCGTGCCGCGCGACGAAATCCATTTCGACGGGGCGGATATCGACACGCTGGTCTTCGGCGTGGCCACGGGGCCTTGGGAAACGCGGTACGTAACGCCGGCCTAGACCGTGTCGTCGCCCGAGCGCGAGATCGTGCGGTCGCGGCCCACGAACGCGCTCATCGCAAGGCCGAGAGCCGTCAAGGTCGCGATCATGGCCGAGCCGCCGAGCGACATCAGCGGCAGCGGCTCGCCGACCACGGGCAGCAGGCCCGTGACCATCGCGATGTTCACGAACACGTTGGCGAAGAACATCGCCGCCACGCCGATGGCGAGCAGGCGCGCGAACTGGCTGCGCGTGCGCGCCGCAATGCCGAACAGAGAAGCGAGAATGCACATGTACACGAAAAGCAGCCCAAGCGAGCCCACGAGGCCGAATTCCTCGGCCAGCACCGAATAGATGAAATCGGTCTGTTTTTCGGGCAGGAACTGCAGCTGGCTTTGCGAGCCTTGCGCAAAGCCCTTGCCCCAGATGCCGCCCGAACCCAGCGCAATGCGCGATTGGATGATGTGGTAGCCCGAGCCCAGCGGATCGCTCTCGGGATTGAGGAAGGTCAGCACGCGGCGCTTCTGGTAATCGTGCAGGAAGCTCCACGCGATCGGCACGGCCGCCGCCACGAGCCCGCCCAGCACCACGAATTTCCACAGCCGCACGCCCGCCACAAAAAACACGACGAGCGCGGTGAAGCCGATCAGCACGGCCGAGCCGAGCTTGGGCTGCACCAGCACAAGGGCTGCGGGCAGCAGCACCAGGAACGCAGGCCACAGCAAGAACAGCGGATTGCCGATGCGCTCCTGCGGCATGCCGTGGAAGTAGCGGGCCAGCGCCAGCACCACGCCGATCTTCACGAATTCCGACGGCTGGATGCGCACGAACCCCAGATCCAGCCAGCGTTTGGCGCCCATGCCGGCCACACCCGCAATCTCGACGCCAAGCAGCAGCAACACGCCCGCCACATAGACCAGATAGGCGAAGCGAAAC
Organism: Rhodospirillaceae bacterium; assembly: GCA_027490975.1. Taxonomy (GTDB): domain Bacteria; phylum Pseudomonadota; class Alphaproteobacteria; order CACIAM-22H2; family CACIAM-22H2; genus Tagaea. The sequence goes on along the minus strand of JAIXXA010000194.1, from coordinate 21,062 downwards.
CAGGTGCGGATGTCGAGCAGGGCCGCAGCCAGCATCAGAACGACGCCGACGGCCACAAAAATGAGCTGGCGCTGCGCCCACGGCTCCCAATCGCCGCCCGCGGCCGAATAGAGCATGCCGCAGCTCACACCCGTGAGCCCGACCACAAGCAGCACCAACAGCCACGGCACGTCTTTGAGCCGGGCGAACAGGCTGGGGCGCGCGCGTTGCGTTGTAAGGCCGATTGCCATGATGATCCGGGCAGAATAGCCGAGCCGGCGCATCCGCGCCATCGAACGTGTTAGACTTTGGGCTTGCGGCGAATCGACCGGAGCGGCGGCAATGTCAGGGCCTGTCTTTACACTCAAAATCTCGGCCGACGAGGCCAAATTGATGGTCTATCTGCTGCGCCAAGCGCAGATGAAGGGCGATTCGGCGATCGCCATGGGCATTGCCGGCAAAGACATGCTCGCAATGACCATGGACGCCTACAAAAGCTTGGCCGACAAGCTCGAAGAAGCGACCGTCGGCAAACGCCCGACCAAGCCGCAGAACCTCAAAAAATGGCTGCCCGGCCAGACCGTGCCGGCCAAGCGCTACACGACCCCGGCCAAGGGGCCGCAGCCGAAATCCCTGCCGCCCAAGCGCTGAACTTTAGGGTACGCGTCCGCCGATTTCGGCCGTAATCATGCGTGCGGTCTCAGCGACCAGGGTACCGAGCTCGGCAACCCTGGCATCGGCAATGCGCGCCTTGGGCCCCGACAGCGACACGGCACAAGCCGCGCGCCCCTGCTCGTCGTAGACGGCTGCCGCCACGCAGCGCAGCCCCACCGCGTGCTCCTCGTCGTCGAGCGCGTAGCCGCGCAACCGCGTGCGCTCGATGTCGGCGCGCAAGGCCGAAGCTGTTTTCAGCGAGTGCTTGGTCGCAGGCACGAGCGTCCGCTTGCGCGCGAAAGCGGCGAAGCCGGCCTCGTCCATCGCCGCCAGCAACGCCTTGCCCACGCCCGAGCAATGCAGCGGCACGCGGGCGCCCAGCCGCGCGAAGCTGCGCATCATCTCGCGGCACTCGATCTGCGCCACGTAGACGGCCGCCCCCTGGTCTTCGAGCGCCAGATTGACCGTCTCGCCGCTGCGCTCCATGAGGCTGCGCATGGGTGCGCGCGCCATCTGCGCCACATTGCGGGTTTTGAGGAACGCCGCCCCCGCCATAAAAGCCTGCACGCCGACCGTCCAGCCGCGCGTTTCGGCATCGTAGCGCACGAAGCGTTCGGCCTGCATCGAGGTGAGGATCCGGTGCGCTGTCGAGGGGGCAAGCGCCGCCGCCTTGGCGATCTCGGTCAGCGACATGCCGCCGTCGGCCGCCGCGAGGCGATTGAGGATCGCGAGCGCACGGCTCAGAACCTGGACCTGACCTGTACGCTCGGGGCCCGGGCGTTCGGCCCCCCCGCGCTCGGGCTTGCGATTGGCCATGGCTTTCCCTCCGGCAAACGGCTCCTCGTTTTATCGCACCGCTTCCACAATGCGGAAAGAGTTCTGTCGGCCGTTGCGTTCGGCCGCCAAAGCGTCTATCCGCCAGTCTCGTCCCCGTTTTGCCCCGAGGAAATCCCATGCCCCAGATGCGCGACATTGCCGGTCTCAAGATCGATGCCGAGCTCCACCGCTTCGTCGAAACCGAAGCGCTGCCGGGCACGGGCCTCGATGCGGCCGCTTTCTGGGCCGGGTTTGCCGCGATCTTCCGCGACCTCACGCCGAAGAACCGCGCCTTGCTCGCCGACCGCGACCGGCTGCAGCGCCAGATCGACGCGTGGCACAAGGCGCACGCCGGCAAGCCGGTCGACCCGGCGGCCTACGAAGCCTATCTGCGCGAGATCGGCTATCTCGTACCCGAAGGTCCGGCCTTCACGGTCGGCACGACCGGCACGGACGACGAGGTCGCGCGCATGGCGGGCCCGCAGCTCGTCGTGCCGGTCATGAACACGCGCTTTGCGCTCAACGCCGCCAACGCGCGCTGGGGCTCGCTCTACGACGCGCTCTACGGCACCGACGCGATGGGGACCCTGCCCGACCCGAAGGTCAAAGGCTTCGACGCCAAGCGCGGCGCTGAAGTCGTCGCGCGCGCGCGCGCGTTCTTGGACGAAGCGGCCCCGCTGAAGGGCGCTTCGCACAAGGACGCAACGCTGTATGCGGTCGCGGGCGGCGCCTTGACGGTCACGCTCAAGAACGGCAGCAAAGCGGAGCTTGCAGAGCCTGCAAAGTTCGTCGGCTATCGCGGCGATGCGGCGGCACCCGCTTGCGTGCTGCTCAAGAACAACGGCCTGCATTTCGAAATCGCGATCGACGCCGCGCATCCGATCGGCAAGACCGATGCGGCCCACGTCGCCGACATCGTGCTCGAATCGGCGCTGACGACGATCATGGATTGCGAAGACAGCATTGCCGCCGTCGATGCCGCCGACAAGGTCGTGGTCTATCGCAATTGGCTCGGCCTCATGCAGGGCACGCTCGAAGCCAATTTCGAAAAGGGCGGCAAGACGGTCGCACGCGCGCTCAATCCCGACCGCGTCTACACGAGCGCCGGCGGCGGGTCGCTCGCCTTGCACGGGCGCAGCCTCATGTTCATCCGCAACGTGGGCCATCTGATGACGATGGATGCCGTGCTGATGGAAGACGGCTCCGAAACGCCCGAAGGCATTCTCGACGGCATCGTGACCTCGCTTGTGGCCCTGCACGACATCAAAGGAAGCGGCAAGCTCCGCAACAGCCGCACGGGCTCGGTCTATATCGTGAAGCCCAAGATGCACGGGCCCGCCGAGGCGGCCTTTGCGGGCGAATTGTTCGCGCGCATCGAAACGCTGCTGGGCCTGCCCGCCAACACGCTCAAAATCGGCATCATGGACGAGGAGCGCCGCACGAGTGCGAACCTCAAGGAATGCATCCGCGCCGTGAAGGACCGGGTCGCGTTCATCAATACGGGTTTCCTCGACCGCACCGGCGACGAGATGCACACCTCGATGCAGGCGGGTGCGATGGTGCGCAAAGCGGAAATGAAAAACTCCGCCTGGATCGCCGCCTACGAAGACCGCAACGTGGATATCGGTCTCGCCTGCGGGCTTGCCGGCAAAGCGCAGATCGGCAAAGGCATGTGGGCGATGCCCGACCGTATGGCCGACATGCTGAAGGCCAAGGCCGCCCACCCGATGGCCGGCGCCAACACGTCGTGGGTCCCCTCGCCCACCGCTGCCACATTGCATGCGCTGCACTACCACCAGATCGACGTCGCCGCGCGCCAGGCCGAAATCGCCAAGCGCGCGCCGGCAAGGCTTTCCGACCTGCTGACGATCCCGCTCGCGCGCGGGATCAACTGGTCGGCCGCCGACATCGCGTCGGAGCTCGAAAACAACGCGCAAGGCATTCTGGGCTACGTGGTGCGCTGGATCGACCAGGGGATCGGCTGCTCGAAGGTGCCGGACATCCACAATGTCGGCCTCATGGAAGACCGGGCGACGTTGCGCATCTCGAGCCAGCACATCGCCAATTGGCTCGTGCACGGCGTGTGCACGAAGGACCAGGTCATGGACACGATGAAGCGCATGGCCGCCGTGGTCGACGGCCAGAACGCCGGCGATCCGCTCTACCGCCCGATGGCGCCGAACTTCGACAAGAGCATCGCGTTCCAGGCCGCCTGCGCGCTCGTGTTCGAGGGTACCGCGCAACCCAGCGGCTACACCGAGCCGCTGCTGCACGCGTACCGCCGCAAGCTCAAAGCGGCGGGTTAAGCCGCTTCCCGCATTTCCAGAAACGCGGCGTCCATCGCGGCAGCGAGGCCGGGGCCGTCGCACAGCGCGCTCGAGCGCATGCGGCTGCGCATGCCGCTGCGCAAGGCCGCGAGCGCATCGAGATCGGTGGCGGCGGCGATCGCGCGGGCAACGTAGGCGTCCGTGCTGTCGGTGCAGAAGCCGGAAAGATCGAGGGCGGTGAGCAAAGAGTCGCCGTAGCGGCCCAGGGGCGGACGGGCGCGCAAGCTCACCAGGGGTGCGCCCATCCACAAGGCTTCGAAACTCGTCACGCCGCCATTGTGCGCAAACGGATCGAGCGCGATGTCGACCGAGCGATACGCGTCCCACGTGTTGGGCTGCGGGCGCGTGTAGCGCAGTTCGAGGCGTTCGGGCGCGATGCCGTGCGCTGCAAAGCGCGCCTGCATGCGCGCAACCGCCCCCGCATCGACGAACGCCAACGCGTTCAGGAACAGGCGCGATTTCGGCACGGCGCCCAGGATGCGCGCCCATGCGGCGATCACGCCGTCGTTGAGACGCACGAGGCGCGAGAAACTCGCGAAGGTCACGTGGCCGGCGGCCAAGGCGGGCAGCGGCCCCGGATCGGGCATGTCGGCCGGCGGATCGTAGGCAAAACATACGCGCGGCAAACGCCAGGGTTTTTCGGTGAGCGCTGCTTCGGCTCCCGGCGGCAGCATCTGATTGTCGCCGAGATAAAAGTCCATCTCCGGCACGCCGGTGGTGCCGCCATAGCCGAGCCAGGTGACCTGCACGGGGGCCGCGCGGCGCGCAAAAAGCTTGAGGCGCGTCGCGGCCGTATGGCCCGCGAGGTCCACAAGCACGTCGATGCCGTCGCGGCGGATCGTGTCCAGCAACGCCGCATCGTCGAGGGATGCTGCATCGCGCCAGTTTTCGAACAGCGGGCGCAACGCGGCCGTGCCGGCATCCGGGCGCGCCACCGAGGCGTAGGCGAAAGTCTCGACCTTCGCGCGGTCGTGGTTGGGCACGACGGGGCTCAGGAAATGGCGGATCGAATGGAGCCGCAGATCCTGCGACACATAGCCCACGCGCAAGCGCCGGCCGCCGATCGCAGGGGCTGCAAGCTTCGCCGCGCGCACCGGCACGAAGTGCCGCCCCCACGCGACGTAACAGGCTTTGAGGGCCGCCGCGTCGAGCGTGGGGTCGTAGTTTGCGGCAAACAGATCGTCGGTCCAGGCTTGTTCGTCGTTGGGATTGGCGGCGATGGCGGCGGCGAACGCCGCGCGCGCTTCGGCCACGCGCCCGTCCTGCAGCAGCACCGTGCCGAGCCAGCGTTGGGCAGCGGCCGGATCGGCTGCACCCGCGAGCGCCTGGCGGGCCGCGGCCTCGGCTTTTGTGATGTCGCCGAAGGCAAGTTCGGTGACCGAGCGAAAATGGAACAGCGCCGACGACGCAGCGCCGGCCGCCGCCGCTTCGTCGAGCATGCGCGCGGCGTCGGCATAGCGGTCGAGCCGATGCAGGATTTCGACCTGCAAGGCGCGGATGTCGGCGTTGGCGGGGGCGATCCGGGCCGCCGCGCCAAGATCCGCCAAGGCCGCGTCGGCATTGCCGAGGGCCGCATAGAGTTTGGCGCGCACGGTCAAGGGGCCCGCCTGCCCCGGCAGCAACGCGACGGCGCGCGCAGCGCAGGCGGCCGCACGCGGCTTGTCGTCCATTGCGAGGAACACTTGCGCGCAGCCGAACTGGACCTGGCCGTCGGCTTCATTCGCGGGATCGGCGTCGAGTGCCCGCGCCAGACGCAGCGCCTCGTCCCAGGCCCCGGCTTGCGCCAGGGCCGCCAGCTTTGCGCTCACGCGGCGGGCTTGGAGGCGATCGCCTCTTCGAGTTCGTAGAAGGTCGGCTGCAGTTCCGAGGGCACGCTCTTGCGGCCGATTTCGGTCGAGATCTGCGGCGCGTTGCCCTGCAGATGGGCCACGAACGTGTCGCGGATGATTTCGTAGAACTTGAACTCGTCCTCGTAGACCTGCTTCAGACGGCCGGCCATCGGCCCGAGAATGCCGTAGGATAGCAACACGCCCAAGAACGTGCCGACAAGCGCCGAGCCGATCAGACCGCCGAGAATGATCGGCGGCTGGTCGATCGACGACATGGTCTTGATGACGCCCATGACGGCCGCGACGATGCCGAGTGCGGGGCACGCATCGGCCGTGGTCGACAAAGCGCTCGAGCCGCGCATGACTTCGTGATGGTGCTTCTCGAGCTCTTTGTTGAAGATTTCTTCGAGCTGGTGCGCGTCTTCGACGCCCATCGAGAGCATGCGCATATGGTCGCAGATCAGCAGGATCGCGTATTTGTTGGCCAGCACCTTCGGATAGGCCATGAAGATGTTGGATTCGTCGGGCTTTTCGATGTGCGGTTCGACCGCAAGCGTGCCCTTGGAACGCGCGAGCTTGAGGATCGTGAAGATCAGGCACAGAAGATCGATATAGTCTTCGCGCTTGTATTTGGGGCCGCTGAACACGCGGCCGAAATCCTTGATCGCGTGGCTGATGACGCTGCCGGAATTGCCGACGAGGAAAGAGCCCGCCGCCGAACCGCCGATGATCAGGAACTCGAACGGCAGCGCTTTGAGGATGATGCCGATTTTGCCGCCGGCGATGATGTAGCCGCCGAACACGCAAAACAGCACCAGCAGCAAGCCAATGATCGCAAACATCCGGCCCTCCCTCGGAACCGACGCGGCCCGAATCTCAACGCCTTATACTATGGCACGAGTGTTAAGATTTGGTAACGTTGGCGAATTCGGATGCTTTTCCAATAGGTTGCGAGGTGCACAATCAAGCGCTGTCGCTGCGCTCGGGCACGATGCTCAAGGCGGGCTTGGGCGTCTGCACCGGATTTCGCGCCGGTGCGGCGGGGGCCGGCTCGGCCAGGCGCAGCTTTTGCTGGCGCAGATACGCAAGCGGGATCAGCGCGAGATAGCACAGGCCTGCCGCCAGCAGCGTCGCCCAAGGCGAACTCGCAAGCGCTGCGAAGAACAGCCCCACGCCGACAAGTGCCGGCACCAGCCAACCGCGCGGCACATGCAGCTTCTTGCCCGAGAAAGTCGGCAGACGGCTCACCATCAAAAACGCGACGAGGGCAAGCACGAGCGCCCCGAGCCACGCGCGGTCGGCAATGCCTGCTCCGAATTCGAAATGCGCCATCAGCGGCATCAAGGCGAGCCCCGCCCCTGCGGGGGCGGGCACGCCCGTGAAAAAATGGCCCGACCAGCTCGGCTGGTTGGGCTCGGACAGCATGGTGTTGAAGCGCGCCAAACGCAGCGCGCAGCACACCGCATAGGCGAGTGCGACGATCCAGCCCAAGCCGCCCCACGCGCTCAGCACCCACAGATACACGATCAAAGCCGGGGCCACGCCGAAGCTCAGGAAGTCCGACAGCGAGTCGAGTTCGGCGCCGAATTTCGACGTGCCGTTCAGGAGGCGCGCCATGCGCCCGTCGAGCCCGTCGAGCACGGCCGCAACCACGATGGCCGCCACCGCCATCTCGAAACGCCCGTCGATCGCGAAACGAATGCCCGAAAGGCCGGCGCACAAAGCGCCGACCGTAATCGCATTCGGGATCAGGCGGTTCATGTTGCCGCCGCCGACCCGCTGCGCACGCAACCGCGCGCGTTTTTCGCGATTGCGCCCGAACATCAGATCGTCTCCCCCATGCGCTGCGGCTCGGATGCCGCGAGATCCGCCAGCACCGTTTCGCCGCCGATCGTGCTCTGGCCCACGCACACGAGCGGGACGACACCTTCGGGCAGATACACGTCGCAGCGGCTGCCGAAGCGGATCAAGCCGTAGCGCTCGCCCGTCTTGACCTGCTGGTCGTCTTTGATGTCGTAGAGGATGCGCCGCGCCACGAGCCCTGCAATCTGCACAAACGCGATCTCGCGCCCGTCGGCCATCGCGAGGCGCACCGACATGCGCTCGTTCTCGTCGGATGCTTTGTCGAGCGCTGCGTTCAGGAATTTGCCCGCCATGTAGCGCGCCTTCACCACGCGCCCGGCGACGGGCACGCGGTTCACATGCACGTTGAACACGTTGAGAAACACCGAAATGCGCGTGAGCGGCTTGTCGCCCATCTCGAGTTCGGGCGGCGGAACGGCAGGCACGATCAGCTGCACCATGCCGTCGGCCGGGCTCACGATGAGGCCGGGCCTTGTGGGCACCACGCGATCGGGATCGCGAAAGAAATAGATCATCCAGGCCGTGACAAGGGCCAGCACGGCCGCCAGCGGCGCCCAGGCAAAAGCCGCCAAGAAGGTCGCAACCACACCGCCGGCAACAAACGGCACGCCGGCCCGATGAATCGGCGCAGATACCGATTTCCACATATCGCTCATAGACTTGCACACCAATCTTAAAGCAGAACTTCGACTTTGGCCGAAGAGTTTAGCGCCAAGCCGCCAAAGACGCCAGTTCAGTTGGTTTTCGGCACCGCGAAGACCTGGCCCGGGAAGATCAAATCCGGGTCGCCGATTTGGTCGCGATTGGCGTCGTAGATGGTGGTGAAACGCACGCCGTCGCCATAGACGCGGCGCGCAATGCGCCACAGCGAATTGCCGGGCTGCACCACCACGATGTTCTGGCCCGGCGCAAATGCGACCGTCGAATCGCGCTGGAACCGCGTTTCGGCGCGCGCGGCTACTTTGCCGTCGGCGCCCAGTTCGTCGGCGCGCATCATGTAGAAGCCGGGCGCCAGCTCCGGGATCCGCACCACCCATTTGCCGTCGGCATCCACACGCGCTTCGCCGGCCGGGCGATTGTCGAGATAAAGCCGCAACGCGGCCCCGGGCGTGCCGCGCCCGGCGATCGTCACCTCGCCCTTCTCGCCATAGTCGATCGCATCGATCGTCACGCGCGGGCCGCCCGCGCCCAGCGACGCGACGCCGCCGCCCGGCGTCTGCAGCAGGTTCGGCCCTGCCCGCCCCGGCTCGGTCGGCAGCAACGCCGCCAACGGCCCGCCGCCGCTGCCCGCAACCGAGCCGCGCGGCGGAACCACGATCGCCACACTGCGCTCGCTGGTCGCCTCGGTCCCGTCGGTCTCGCGCGCCGACAGCGTGAGATCGTGCGCGCCTTCGGCCAGGGGCTCGACCGTGACGAATACCCATTCGCCGCGCCCGTCGGCGGTCACGCGGCCGATTTCCTTGCCGCCGTCGAGAATAGCGACGCTGGCATTGGGGGCCGCGCGCCCGGCAATCACCGCATCGCCCGACGGGCTCACGCGCACCACGTCGAAGCTCGGCCGCACGCGTGCAGCAGCAGGGGCCGGGGCTTGCGCAGGTGCGGTTGCCGCGACGGACGGTGCCGATGTGGGAGCGATGGCGCGCGGCGGCGGATCGGGCTGCCAGCTGCGCAAGCCGAAAATCACGGCCGCAATCAAAGCTGCGACGCCGAACACTGCCAGGAACGTGGTGCGATTCATGCCCGTCCGACTCGAAGCGAATTAGAAAAACGAAACTTGAGCTTAGGCCCCTTTCGCCCGCCCCCGCAATCGCGGCCCCTTGGTTTAGGGCGCTTGTCCCGAAATGCGATGGGCGATGGCGGGCAACTGGCGCAGATACGCGACCATCGCCGAACGGTCGGCCGGCGTGAGCGGCCCCGTGCTGTTCTTGACGACTTCGCCCATGTCGCCGCCGACAAAATCGCCCGCCGGCGTCATGCCCATCGACAGCAGATCCTGGTAGTCGGCCGCCGACCATTTGCCGATGCCTGTGTCGCGGTCGGGCGTGATGTTGGGCACGCGCCCGCCGCCCGGATGCGCGCGGTCGCCCGCATAGAGCATGTCGCGCTTGAGGCCGCCCATCGCGTTGCGCGGCGAATGGCATTCGGCGCAATGGCCCAGCGCCTGGGCAAGATAAGCCCCGCGATTGATTTCGGCCGATTTGGCCGGATCGGCCACGAATGCGCCGGGCGTGAAATTCAGCAGTTTCCAGCCGAACTGCAGCGGCCGCAGATTGAACGGAAAACCGACCTCGTGCGGCCGGTTCGGCTTGTCCGACACGGGCAGCGTGAAGATGTAGGCTTTCACGTCCAGCATGTCCTGGTCGGTCATTTTCGTGAAGGACGTGTACGGAAACACCGGGAAGTAATGCGCCCCGTCCGGCCGGCGGCCGAGGCGCAAGGCGCGCACGAAATCGTCGTCCGTCCAGCGCCCGATGCCGGCGGTCGGATGGGCCGTGATGTTGGGGCCGTAGAAACTGCCGAACGGCGTTTTGAGCTCGCGCCCGCCGGCCAGCAGCTGGCCGCTGTTCTTGACGTCGGTGTGGCAGCCCGCACAACCGCCGGCGGCAAAAAGATATTCGCCGCGTTTGGCGTCGCCAGCCGATCCGCCTGCCGCTTCCGCCGGGCGTGCCGCCAAAAACAAAACGCCCGCCAGGGCGACGATGAAGCCCAGGCGGGCGCTTGCACGCATCGCGACGCTATCCTCAGTTGGCCGGGCGGCGGAACGGCGTATGGCACGCGCCGCAGGTCTGGCCCAAGGCCGGGAACGCGGCCTTGAAGCCCGCCTCGTCGCCGGCCGCAGCCAGACGCACGAGATTGGCGGCGGCATCGCGCTGGCGGTCGAAGATCGCGTCGAACTCGGCCTTGCGCTCCCAAATCGCGGGCAGGGCCGCCGAGTTCGGCCCCGTCGAGCCGGCCGGGAACAGCAGCTTGCCCTTTTCGGCATCGCTTTGTACGGTTGCCGCCGCTTGGCCTGCCGCAGCGGCATTCCACGGCGCTTCGCCGCGAACGATCGGCACCAGCACGCGGAACGCCGCGCCGTTGGCCTTCATGAGTTCCTGGCGCGCGGCGATTTCGGGCGCTTGGGCAGAAGCACCTGCGACGGCACCAAGCAGGGCAACACCAAGGGCGAGTGCAAAGCTTGTCGAACGCATGGACATTTTCATCGGGGCAGCCTCTGCTTTTCGGGGGAAGGTTTCAAGTCGCGCGGCGGTCCGCAAACTTCGCAAATTGCGAACCGACATCGATTTAAGCATTGTCCAGTGAATGAGAACAAGGCAGCGAACAATCCAACGCTTGTGAATAGACTGTTTAAGGATCGGCAACAATCAATGACCACTTCTCTTCGCGCAATCTGCGTCTATTGCGGCTCTTCGAACGACGGACCGCCCAGCCATCGGGAAGCGGCCTTCACCTTCGGCGCGCAGCTCGCCTCGGCGGGCATCGAGCTTGTCTATGGCGGCGGGCGCGTGGGCCTCATGGGGGCGGTGGCCGACGGTGCAATCTCGTCGGGCGGGCGCGTGGTCGGCATCATCCCCGAACATCTGATGCGCGCCGAAGTCGGCCACGGCCATGTCTCGGAACTGCACGTGGTGCCGTCGATGCATGTGCGCAAGGAAATGATGTTCGCACGGTCCGACGGGTTTGCCGTGCTGCCCGGCGGCCCCGGCACGCTCGACGAAATGTTCGAGATCCTGACCTGGCGCCAATTGAGCCTGCACGACAAGCCGCTGGTCGTGTGCAATCTCGACAATTACTGGGGCAAGCTGCTCGGCGCCATCGACGGCATCATCGAGAGCCGCTACGCCAAACCGAGCTTCCGCGACTTCTACCGCGTGGTCGACACGATCGACGCCGTGCTGCCGGCCATGCGCGCCGCCCCCGCCTCGCGCATCGAAGCCCAACCGGCAAAGTTCTAACGCTTAATCTACATGTAACTGGAGTTAAATAGCGACCGCACGGCGCGGCATGGCGTTTGCACATTTTCGGCACAACCGATTTTCCGTCCCGGCTGCCGAAAGGAAAACCCCATGTCGCGCTCCACCGTCTCGCGCCGTTCGCTGCTGATCGCCGCCCCGGCCGTGGCCCTCACGCTCGGCAGCGGCCGCGCAAACGCGCAATCCACGCGCTTTCGCTTCAATCTGGGTTGGCGCGTCGATGCGGCGGCGGCGGGCCCGCTGATCGCGAGCGAGCGCGGCTATTTCCGCGAAGAAGGCATCGACATCACGATCGACGCGGGCAACGGCTCGACCGGTGCGATCACGGCCGTGGCGAGCGGGGCCTACGAAGCGGCCTCGGCCGATCTTTCGTCGATGATCCAGCACAATCTGACCACGCCCGAGCGGCGCTTGATCGCGGCCGCGATCATGTACGACACCAACGCCAATTCGCTGATCGTGCGCGCCAACTCGAACATCCGCGAGCCGCGCGACTTCATCGGCAAGCGCATTGCGGGCCAGCCCGCCAACGCCTCGCGCGCCTTGTTCCCGATCTTCGCAAGGGCCAACAACATCCCGGTCGATTCCGTGCAGTGGCAATCGGTCGATCCGGGCATCGGCATCCAGCTGTTCGTGCGCGGCGAGATGGACGCGCTGGCCTTCTTCTTCATGAGCGGCCTCATGAGCCTCAAGGCGGCCGGCATGCCGCTCGAGCAGACGCGCACCTTCCGCTATTCGGACTACGGTCTGCAGAGCTACGGCAACGGGCTCGTCGTCTCGTCGCGGCTGGCGGCCGAAAACCCGCGCCTTGTGCAAGGGTTCATCCGCGCCATCACGCGCGGCTGGATCGACTGCATCGCCGATCCGGAAGCCGGCGGCCGTGCCGTCAAAGCGCGCGATCCGCTGCTCGATCTGGCGATCGAAACCGACCGTCTCAAAATGGTCACCGAGGGCTGCATGACCACCGCCGACACGCGCACGCGCGGCTGGGGCGCCGCCACCGAGGCGCGGCTCGCGGCGTCGATCGCCGAAACCGTGCAGACCTTCGGCCTGCAAGGCACGCTTTCGCCGGCCGACATCTACACCGACCGCTTCCTCGCCCCCATGGCCGACCGCACCCTTCGCGGCGCGCGCAGCTGAGGGAGCCGTCCGATGGCGATCCCCGTCGTCAGCCTTGCGCAAAGCCCGAACGCCGTCGCCGCCGCCATCCGGGATGCGGGCGAAGCGCACGGGTTTTTCTACGCGGTCGACCACGGGGTGCCGGCGTCGCTGGTCGAAGGCCAGTACGATTGGGCCGCCAAACTTTTCGCGCTGCCGCGCGACGAAAAACTCGCCATCTCGATGTTCAACTCGCCGGCACGGCGCGGCTACGAATCGATCGGCGACCAGACGCTCGATCTCGCGGCCAAACCCGACCAGAAAGAAAGTTTCTATTGCGGCGTGCCCTACGCGCCCGACCACCCCTACGTCAAGGCAGGCATTGCCTTCTACGGCGAAAACCAATGGCCCGCGTCGCTGCCGGGCATCGCCGCCCACACGGCCCGCTATATCGACGCGATGCAGAAACTCGCCGAACGCCTGATGCGCGACCTTGCGCGGTCGCTCGGCTTGGCGCCCGACTGGTTCGACCGCACGATGGCCGATCCGATGGTCACGCTGCGGCTCCTGCGCTACCCGCCGCATCCGGCCGACGCACCCGCCGATCTGTTCGGTGCGGGGGCGCATACCGACTGGGGCTCGATCACGATCCTCGCCCAAGACGATCTCGGCGGGCTGCAGGTGCAGGCCGCCGACGGCAGTTGGATCGACGCCACGCCGATAAGGGGCAGCTTCGTCGTCAATTTCGGCGACATGATTCCGCGCTGGACCAACGGGCGCTACCGTTCGAACCCGCATCGCGTGGTCAATGCAAATGCGTCGCGCCGCGACCGCTATTCGATCCCGTTTTTCTATTCGCCGAACTACGATGCGCGCATCGAGCCCGTGCCCGGCAGCGTGGCCCCCGGCCAAACGGCCGCCTTCGATGCCTGTACGGCTGGCGAACACATGGCCGAGATGTACCGCAAGACCTACGCCAAAGCCGCATGATCGATACGCCCAAGCCCGCAAGTCCGGTCGGCGTAGACGTCAATCTGTTCTGCGCCGATCCGGAGGCGCTCATGGAATTCTACCGCGCGGTGTTGGGTCTGCCCGAGAACGCGGCCGCGCGCTCGCCCATCTACCGCGCTTTGCGTCTGGGCGAAGCCGAACTCGGCTTCAACAAGATCGACGCCTATGCGCTTCTCGATCTCGCCGACCGCGTGCCCGGCGACAAAGGCGTGCGCGCCTATGCCACGTTCGTCTTTGCGCGCGCCGAAGAGATCGAAACCGTCGCGGCGCGCGTCGCTTCATCGGGCGGGCGCGTGATCAAGGGGCCCTACCGCACCTACTACGGTGCTTGGCAGATCGTCGCCGAAGATCCCGAAGGCAACGTTTTCCGCCTGAACCATCGCGGGTGACAGGCACAAGCGGCGGTCGACGCCAAGCTTGGCTGAGGTATATTAATCTAAAACGGCAAATATTTCTGTTCTTGAAATTATCCGTATGCTGTGATGCAATTTGGGATCGTTGCCGGGTTTTGCCCGGCTGCGCGCGCTGTTTGACATGTGAATGATTCCGAACCGGCAGCGCACCGCAATGCGTTTGCCAAAACTCGTAACCGGAAATCGTCGCGGGGGTTGCAAGTGTTTTATTTCAATGGGTTGAACAGGCGACCGTCGCGGGTAGTCGCGTTTGGTAACCTATTGTTGGGTGCGGCGCGCGGCCCGTCTTGTGCGGCGTGCGCAGCCCGCGCCGAGGGCCGCAGCCCCCGGCGCCGTTAAGCCCCTGGAACTCGGCGCGGCAACGGTGTATCCCCGTGCCTTTCCAGACCACAGACGTGCCCCAGGGGGAGCTCCGTTCCAATGCAGAAGATCAAGGTCGCAAATCCGATTGTCGAGCTCGACGGCGACGAAATGACCCGCATCATCTGGAAGATGATCCGCGAGCGTCTGATCCTTCCCTATCTCGATGTCGACCTCAAATATTTCGACCTCGGCATCGAGCATCGCGACGCGACGGACGACCAGGTCACGGTCGACTCCGCCAACGCGATCAAGAAGCACCGCGTCGGCGTCAAATGCGCGACGATCACGCCCGACGAGGCGCGCGTGAAGGAGTTCGGCCTCAAGCAGATGTGGCGCTCGCCCAACGGCACGATCCGCAACATCCTCGACGGCACGATCTTCCGCGAACCGATCATCTGCAAGAACGTGCCGCGCCTGATCCCGGGCTGGACCAAGCCCATCGTGATCGGCCGCCATTCTTTCGGCGACCAATATCGCGCGACCGACTTCACGATCCCGTCGGCGGGCAAACTCTCGATCACCTTCACCTCGAAGGACGGCGAAACGAACATCCGCCACCAGGTGTTCGACTTCCCCGGACCGGGCGTGGCGATGGCCATGTTCAACGTCGACGAATCGATCCGCGGCTTCGCGCGCGCGTCGTTCAATTACGGGTTGAACCGCGGCTACCCGGTCTATCTCTCGACCAAGAACACGATCCTCAAGGCCTATGACGGGCGCTTCAAGGATCTGTTCCAGGAAGTGTTCGACGCCGAGTTCGCGGCCAAGTTCAAGGAAAAGGGCCTCACCTACGAGCACCGCCTGATCGACGACATGGTGGCCTCGGCCCTCAAATGGCCCGGCGGTTTCCTGTGGGCGACCAAGAACTACGACGGCGACGTGCAGTCCGACACGGTCGCGCAAGGCTACGGCTCGCTCGGCCTCATGACCTCGGTGCTGACCACACCCGACGGCCAGTGCGTGGAATCGGAAGCCGCGCACGGCACCGTCACGCGCCACTATCGCGAGCACCAGAAGGGCAAGGAAACCTCGACCAATCCGATCGCGTCGATCTTCGCCTGGTCGCGCGGCATCTGGTATCGCGGCCAGTTCGACAAGACGCCCGAGGTCTGCCTGTTCGCCAAGACGCTCGAGCGCGTGTGCGTCGAAACGGTCGAACAGGGGTTCATGACCAAGGACCTCGCCGTGCTGATCGCACCCGACGCGCCGTACCTGTCGACCAACGCGTTCCTCGCCAAGATCGACGAGAACCTCGTCAAGGCGATGAACTGACCCCAATGCGCAGCGCAGCGCAGCAAGCCTAAGACGGCGCGCCGATGTCGGAAGCCATGTCCCGATACCGGCGCGCCGTGCGCGCTGCCGACGACGGCGGCGGCAGCGGCGGCGGCAGCAGCGTCGCCCTCGGCGATCATATTCTGATCGACCTTGCCAAGCCGCTGGCGGCATTCAACCGGCCCGGCGCCGAAGCATTCGCCGCGGTCGACAAACGCTTCGCCGATGCCGAACACGTCGCCTATGTGTGCGAACCGGACCGCTCGGTGCGGATCCGCACGGCCCAGCGCCTGCGCGGCTTCAACCGGTCGGGCCTGCTCAATCTGCTCGATTCCGGCGTTCTGCGCCGGCCGAGCGGGCGCGATGCCTACGGCTTCGTGTTCGAAAAACCCGTTGGCTTGCCGCCTGCCCGCCGCACCTGGGGCGGCTGGACGCCCAAGGTGCTCATCAACAATTTCCTGAAGCCGGCATGCGCGGCCCTCGCCGAGCTTGCCGAGCGCGATGCGATCCACGGCTCGATCCGGCCCAACAACGTGTTCCACCAGGACACCAAGGGCCAGATGTTCGCCCTGGGGCCCTGCGTGCTGGGCCCCCCCGGCTTCGACCAGCCCGCCACCTTCGAAACGATCGAGCGCGCCCTCGCCACGCCGGACGGCAAAGGGGCCGGCGGCAGCATCGACGACATGTTCAGCCTCGGCATGACTCTCTACTGTTTCGCCACCGGCAGGGTTCCCGGCGAAGGCCAGGATCCCGACGCGCTGATGGCGCGGCGCCTCGCCTACGGCTCGATCAGCGCGATGGTCGATACCTCGCAGGTCCCGAGCGAACTCCTCGATGCGGTCGTCTCGTTGCTCGACGACGACATCAAGGAGCGCTGGTCGCTCGCGGCCCTCACCGACTGGGCCAACGGCCGCAGACCCGAACTGTCGAACCGGCGGCCGGCCACGCGGCGCGGCACCACGATCCAGATCGGCCCCGTCGCGTGCCTGGAGCCGCGCGAACTCTCCTACGCGATCACGCGCTATCCGGGCCCGGCGGCGGCGGCCTTGCATCGCGGCGACATCGCGGTGTGGCTCAAGGCCAACGACGTGCAGCGCGTGCTTGCCCTTGCCGTCGACGAAACCGGCAAGAAGGAAGCCCAGGAGCTGCTCGCAAGCGATGCCGTGCAGCTCGGCCGCGAGGCAGTGCGCTGCGACCCAATGGGGCCCGTGCGCTATCGCGATCTGTCGTTCTTCCCGAACGGGGCCGGTGCCGTCATGTATGCGGCCCTGCTCGATCCCGGCAAGCGGGACCAGATGCAGGAGCTGTTCGGCGCACGCCTTGTACATCTGTGGGCCAAGGCCGCAACGCCGCTCGGCCTCGTCGACGAGCCAGCCAAGATGCTGCTCGACGTCGAAGACCGCATCTCGCACGGGCTCGAGAAGATCGAGAGTGCCCTCTACATCCTCAATCCCGACGCGCCGTGCCTGTCGCCGGCGGTTTCGGGCAGCTGGGTCGATGCGGTGGGCGATCTTCTGCCCGTCATCGAGCGCCAGTTGCAGAACGGCAGCTTCGATCCCGATCCGCATATCGTGGCCTTCTTGAGCGCGCGCGGCGGGATCAAGCCCGCCGACCTCATGACGCTCAAAACCTTCGACGGCAAAGATCCGCGCGCGGCCGCAACGGTGCTGAAGCTCGGCGTGAAGCTGCAGATCGAAGCGGCCGGCCGCCAGCTGCCCAATCTGTGCCGGCTGTGCCTCAAGGCCGCGCAAGCGTTGATCGGGCGGCTGCGCCAGCCGCAGGTGCGCGACGAGCAGCTGCAGAAGGCCGAAGCGGCGGCAAGCGCCAACGACATCCAAGCACTCGCCGACCTCGCCACCGACCCGGTCGTTTTCGGCGGGGACGGCGCCGAGTTCATGCGCGCCAAACACGAATGGGACGCCAACCAGCGCATCCTCGACATGCGCGAATCGATCGAAGAGGCCAACCGGCGCATGGCGCGGGACAAGGGCCAGGAAGTCGCCCTGCTGATCCTGTCGGCGGCGGCGGTGCTCACCGTGCTCACGCAGCTTTTTTTCCAACTCGTCCGCAGCGGGTGATCCATGCAGATCAGCACAGCCTACAATGCGTTCGCCATTCTCGCGGTTTCGGTGCTGCTCGTGGGCGTGTTCATCTTCCGGCCGACGATGCTGATCTACGTGCTCGGCGTGTTCGCGCCCGCAGGGGCGGTGCTCGCCCTCGAATCGAGCGGAAATCGTTTTGTGTCGCTGGGCTGCGCGACCATGACCTTCGCCGCCGCAGGGCCGGTGATCCTTGCGGGCCTCCTCGATCCCACCCGCAATCCGGTCGCCGAGCCTTCGGCTTGGCTCGTTCCGATTCTGGCCGGCGGCTTCGGCATGTCGATCGCCTTCATCAGCCCGCTGATCGCCCAGCTGCTGCGCGCGCGCAGCCAGGTCGACAATTTCGCGCAGCTCCAAACCCGCCAGGACGAGCTGCGCGCCGCTTGGGGCGATGCGTTCGATCCGCCCGAAACGAAGGCCTGAGATGCGCATTTTCTCGACACTCGCCGCAATTGCCGCGGCCTCGGCGCTGGCGGCCTGCGGCGGCACACCCGCCCCCAGCATCGACGGGCCGATCCGCCTGGCGTCGATGGGTTCGTTCCATGTCGGCGGGCGCGACGCCACAATTTCGGGGCAGCCGGTGCGCGAAACGCCGATCGCGCCCGGCGGGCCGGTCGCGCGCATCGATCCCAACGGCGTGTTCGCGGTCGAGCACGCCTATGTGCAGTATTTCGTGCCCGCCGCGGTGCGCAGCGAAGTGCCCCTGCTGCTGATGCATGGCGGCGGCATGACGGGCGCTGCCTTCGAAACCACGCCCGACGGGCGCGAAGGCTGGCTCAATTTCTTCCTGCGGCGCGGCTGGCCCGTCTACAACGCCGACGCAGTCGAGCGCGGGCGCGCGGGCTTCGCGCAGTCGCCGCTGGTGTTCGCGGGCGAGCCGGTTTTTCTCGCCAAGCCCGAACCGTTCGAGCGCTTCCGCATCGGCGGCGGCCCCGGCACCTACGCGAAGCGCGAGGCGCTCGAAGGCACGCAATTCCCGGTCGATGCCTACGACGCGTTCGTCAAGCAGTTCGTGCCGCGTTGGACCACCACGGACGCGGCCGTACTCGCGGCTTATGTGGCGTTGGCCGAGCGTATCTGTCCGTGCGTGCTGCTGGCCCATGCGCAAGGGGCGCAGTTCGCCTTCCGCGTCGCCGAAACGCTGCCCGACAAGGTGCGCGCGATCGTGGCGATCGAGCCCGCCGGCTTCGGCGATCCGGCCAAGGCCGCGAGCCTTGCTTCCGTGCCGGTCGCCTCGGTCTACGGCGATTTCATCGACCAGGATGCGCGCTGGCCCGCCATCAAGGGCAACGGCCTGCGCTATCTCGAAGCGCTGCGTGCTGCCGGCGGTACGGCCGAGGCGATCGATCTGCCGCAGGTCGGCATCCTCGGCAACAGCCATTTGCCGATGATGGACAAGAACAACGCGGCCGTCGCCGAGATCGTCAATCGCTGGCTTGCGGCGCGCGGGCTCTGGCGTTGAGGGCGCGTACGCGCTCGCGATGCAGCGCGTACAATCCCGACGCCAGAATGAGCGCGATGCCGCACCACGCGGCCAGATCCGGCAGTTCGCCCCAGATCCACCAGCCGAGAGCAACCGCGAACACCATCGCCGTGTAGCGGAAGCTGCCGGTCATCGCGATGTCACCGATGCGCATCGCCTGCACCATCAGCAGATACCCGGTGCCGACCAGCAGGGCCGCTGCAGACACGCCCATCCATTCGCCCGGCCCCATCGGCTGCCAACCGGCCGAAAATGCCAGCACGCTCGTGGCCGTCGTCACGGCCAAGGACATCACGAGGGCGATCAGCAAGGTCGGCAGGTCGGGCGGCAGCCGCCGTGTGGCCACGTCGCGAAGCGCGAAAAACAGCACCGACCCGGCCGCCAGCAGCAGCCACCAATCGACGCCGTCGGCGGTCGGCCGCACGATCAAAAGCACGCCTGCGAAGCCGGCAACGATAGCGCCGATGCGCCGGATGCCGATCTTCTGGCCGAGGAAGATCCAAGCCAGCGGCAGCAGCAGCAAGGGTGTGGCCATGCCGAGTGCGGTCGCGATCGCAAGCGGCACGTGCGGCAGGGCCGACATGAAGCCGAGCGAACCGATCGTCTCGCTCGTCGCACGCGCCCAGACGAGCGGGCTTGCGAGCATGCCGACCCGCTTGAAGGCGCCGGTCGCGTAGGCGAGCACGGCGAGCGTGAAGGAAACCGCAACCCCGCGCACCGCCATCGCCTGCATCATCGGCACGCTTTCGGCTACGTGCTTCATCGCGGCGTCGTTGAACACGAACACTGCCGACGCGAGCGTCATGGCACCCGCGGCACGGATATTGTCGGAACGCCAGACGCTCACGGTTGGGCCGATGCCGCCGACCGGCGCGCCGCTTCGGCTTCGACCCGTTCTTTGAGCAGCGGATACTCGGCGCAGACGCGCTTGAATTCCGCAGATCCGAGTTCGAGCAATTCGCAATCGACATTCGCCACGACCGTCGCCGACCGCGGCCGATCCGAGAGCAGCGCCATCTCGCCGAAATAGCTGCCCTGCCCCAGATGCACGGTGCTGCCAGGCACATGCACTTCGAGCTCGCCGCTCAGCACGAAGTACATGCCGTGCGCGGGCTCGCCCTTCCGGATCACCACGCTGTCCTTTGGCATTGCGCGCGGCTGCAGAAGGCGCGCGATCGACGCGATCACGGCCGCATCGAGATCGGCGAAGATCGGCAGCTTCGCCACCAGGCGCCACGTCACCAGAAAGTCGCGGCGCTTGAGTTCGACCGCAAAGCCGTTGGCGAGAATGCCGGCGGGGAGTGCGAACAGCGCAATGCCAATCAGCATGACCACGCCGGTCGCAAGACGCCCGAACGGAGTAACCGGCGCCATGTCGCCGTAGCCGACCGTCGCGATGGTCACGATGCCCCACCACATCGAAGCCGGGATCGAGGCGAACATGTCGGGCTGGGCGTCGCGTTCGAGATAGTACATCACACTCGAAGCGAGCAGCAGCAATGTGAGCATCGCCGCAAGGGCGGCACCGAGTGGGCGGATCTCCGTACGCAGCACCGAAAAAACGAGATCGAGGCCCGGGAAGTAGCGCGTGAGCTTGAAGACGGCCAACAGCTCGACGATCTCGATCAGCGCACCGCCGAGCCCGAATACGCGGTCGCCAAAGAAATACACGATCGGAATAGCCGCATCGAGCAGGCCGAGCGGCGAAACGAGATAGAGGCGGCGCGCATTCGTCTCCGTCATGGCGCCCTCGTGGTACTGCTCGGGTGCAATCCACACGCGCAACGCCCACTCGGACGCGAACAGAAACGCGATCGACAGCTCGAGCCACCCGAACGTGCCGAGCACGTCGCGCCCGAGCGTGGGCACGGTGCGGAACAC
>JAIXXA010000016.1 GCA_027490975.1 Rhodospirillaceae bacterium | reverse complement strand
CTCGTCGAGGCAAGTCCAGCACCCCACCACGAAACGACGCGGCAACGGCGTCTGGTCGATGCCCTCGGCCGCCACGCCGTCGGCAGCCGGCCAGATCGTGCGATAGGGCGTGCCGTCGATCTTCATGGCGCTACCTTGCAAGCAAGACGAAAAAGCGTGGTGGGCGGTGAGGGGATCGAACCCCCGACATTCTCGGTGTAAACGAGGCGCTCTACCGCTGAGCTAACCGCCCGAAGCGAAGCTCAATTCAACCCATCGCGCAGGAATTTTCCAGCCTTGAATTTCGGACAGCGGCTGGCCTTGAGTTTGATCGCCTCGCCGGTGCGCGGATTGCGCCCCGCGCTCGCCTTGCGCTGGGCCACGTAGAAGGTGCCGAAGCCGAACAGCTTGACGTCTTCGCCCTTGCGCAGCTGGCGGGCGATCGTCTCGAGTGCCGCGTCGAGCGCTTGCGCCGCCTGGTCTTTCGACAATTCGGTTTTGGCCGCAACCGCGGCAATGAGATCGTGCTTGTTCACGGGCGAAGCGCACTCCGCGGAAGGATCGATCGGGGCTGCACGCAAAGTTGCGCGCGAGAGAGGCCGGTTCTAGGTGTTTGACGCCGCCCCGTCAATCGCGCGGATTCGAGTATCCACAATTTTTCCGGCTTGACAAAAAACGCGAAGGGCCGCCGACGAAAACGAATTCCGTTTCTTTCGGCGGCCCTTTTTCATGCGCACATTGTGTGCGCAAAACGCCTAGTGCGTGACGAGACCGGTCGCGTCGCCCTCGGCCTTCTTGGTCGGCACGTTTTCGATCTCCGGCTCGATCCATTCGATCGCCTGCGGAACGCGCGTTAAGGCGCGCGCCAGCACTTCATCGACCGTCGACACCGGAACGATCTCGAGCGCCTTCTTGGCGTTCTCGGGGATTTCGGCCAGGTCCTTCTCGTTGTCCTTCGGGATCAGCACCGTCTTGATGCCGGCGTGCAACGCAGCGAGCAGCTTCTCCTTGAGACCACCGATCGGCAGCACGCGTCCGCGCAGCGTGATCTCGCCGGTCATCGCGACGTCGCGGCGAACCGGAATGCCGGTCAGCACCGACACGATCGCGGTTGCCATGCCCACACCGGCCGAAGGACCATCCTTGGGCGTGGCCCCTTCCGGCACGTGCACGTGGATATCGCGCCGCTCAAACATCGGCGGCTTGATGCCGAGGCTCGCGGCCCGGCTGCGCACATAGGCGTGCGCAGCCTGGATCGATTCCTGCATCACGTCGCCGAGCTTGCCTGTGATCGTCATCTTGCCTTTACCGGGCGACATGACGGCTTCGATCGACAAAACTTCGCCGCCGACTTCCGTCCATGCGAGGCCGTTGACGTGGCCCACCATGTCGTCGCCGTCGATCTCGCCCCAACGGAACTTGCGCACGCCGGCGTATTTCTCGAGATTCTTCGGCGTGACTTGCACCTTCTTGATGCCTTCGACGAGGATCGCCTTGACGGCCTTGCGCGTGAGGCCCGCGATTTCGCGCTCGAGACTGCGCACGCCCGCTTCGCGCGTGTAGTAGCGCACGAGATCGCGCAAGCCTTCGTCGGTGATCGACCACTCGCCCTTTTTGAGGCCGTGCATCTCCTCCTGCTTGGGGATGAGATGGCCGCGCGCGATTTCGATCTTTTCCTCTTCCGTGTAGCCGGACAGGCGGATGATCGGCATGCGGTCGAGCAGCGGCTGCGGCATCCGCAGCGTGTTGGCCGTCGTCACGAACATGACGTCCGACAGGTCGTAATCGACCTCGAGATAGTGGTCGGCGAACGTCGCATTCTGCTCTGGATCGAGCACTTCGAGCAGCGCCGACGACGGATCGCCGCGCCAGTCCGAGCCGAGCTTGTCGATCTCGTCGAGCAGGAACAGCGGATTGGAGGATTTCGCCTTCTTCATGCCCTGGATGATCTTGCCCGGCATCGAGCCGATATAGGTGCGCCGATGGCCGCGGATTTCGGCCTCGTCGCGCACGCCGCCCAACGACATGCGCACGAAATTGCGCCCGGTCGCCTTGGCGATCGACTTGCCCAGCGACGTCTTGCCCACGCCCGGCGGGCCGACGAGGCACAGGATCGGGCCGCGCATTTTGACGGTGCGTTCCTGGACCGCGAGATATTCGAGAATGCGCTCCTTGACCTTTTCGAGGCCGTAATGGTCGACGTCGAGCACCTTGCCGGCGTGCTTCACGTCGCGCTTGATCTTGGTGCGCTTCTTCCAGGGGATCGACAGGATCCAGTCCATGTAGTTGCGCACGACCGTGGCTTCGGCCGACATCGGGCTCATCGATTTCAGCTTCTTGAGCTCGGCATAGACCTTGTCGCGCGCTTCCTTGGAGAGCTTCGTCTTCTTGATGCGCTCCTCGATTTCGGCGCCCTCGTCCTTGCCGTCGTCGGTTTCGCCGAGTTCCTTCTGGATCGCCTTCAGCTGTTCGTTCAGATAGTACTCGCGCTGCGTCTTCTCCATCTGCCGCTTGACGCGGTTGCGGATGCGCTTTTCGACCTGCAGCACGCCGATCTCGCCTTCCATCGAGGCGTAGATCTTCTCGAGGCGCTGGGCGACCGTGTCGAGCTCGAGCAGCTCCTGCTTCTCCGGGATCTTGAGGGCGAGATGCGAGGCGACCGTATCGGCAAGCTTGCCCGGATCGTCGATCTGGTTGACCGAAACGAGCACTTCGGGCGGGATCTTGCGATTGAGCTTGATGTACTGCTCGAACTGGCTCACGACCGTGCGCACAAGCGCTTCCATCTCCGACGCCGTGCCCGCACGGTCGGGCATCGGTTCGGCATAGGCCTGGAAGAAGCTCGGATTGTCGCCCCACGCCGTGACGCGCGCGCGCGCGCCGCCTTCGACAAGCACCTTCACCGTGCCGTCTGGCAGCTTCAGCAGCTGCAGCACCGTGCCGATCGTGCCGACTTCGTAGATGTCGCCGGCCTGCGGATCGTCTTGCGCTGCGTTCTTCTGGGCGACGAGCAGAATCTGCTTGTCGTCCTTCATCACGTCTTCGAGGGCCCGCACCGACTTTTCGCGCCCGACGAAAAGCGGGACGATCATGTGCGGGAAAACGACGATGTCGCGAAGCGGAAGGACGGGATAGAGCGTGCCGCGTTTCGATTCCATTCGAGTTCGACTTTCCTGCTGTTCGGCCGAACAAACCGGCCGACCTTTATGGGACTGCAACGCCAGCGCCAGAATTCCGTACCGCTGCGTCTCTCCCCAAGGAATTGGGCGCCGCCGAACCTTGGGTCAAGGGCCGGCCGTGGGTCGTGGGCCGGCGGCGACGTCGGCGACGTCGGCGTTAAGCCGACGTGCCGACTTGCGCCGCCGGCGTTCGCTCGCCGTGCACATGCAGCGGTTTGGCCCGACCTTCGACGACCTCGCTGTTGATCACGACTTCTTCGATGCCGGTCATGCCGGGCAGTTCGAACATCGTGTCGAGCAGGATCACTTCCATGATCGAACGCAAGCCGCGCGCGCCGGTCTTGCGGGCGATCGCTTTGCGCGCGACCGATTTGAGCGCGTCGTCGGAGAATCCGAGTTTGATGCCTTCCATCTCGAACAGCCGCTGGTACTGCTTGACCAGCGCGTTCTTCGGCTTCTGCAGAATGTCGACCAGCGCCTCTTCGGAAAGATCGGTGAGAGTGGCGACGACCGGCAGGCGGCCGATGAATTCCGGAATCAAACCGAACTTGAGCAGATTTTCGGCTTCGACGTCCTTGAGGCTCAGGCCCGTCGTGCGCTCGTCGGGCCCGCGCACATCAGCGCCGAAACCGATCGACGTGCCCCGCGAGCGTGCCGCGATGATCTTGTCGAGACCGGCGAAGGCGCCGCCGCAGATGAACAGAATGTTTGTCGTATCGACCTGCAGGAACTCCTGCTGCGGATGCTTGCGACCGCCCTGCGGCGGCACCGAAGCGACAGTACCCTCCATGATCTTCAGGAGGGCCTGCTGCACGCCCTCGCCCGACACGTCACGCGTGATCGACGGATTTTCGGACTTGCGGCTGATCTTGTCGACTTCGTCGATATAGACGATGCCGCGCTGCGCGCGCTCGACATTGTAGTCGGCCGCCTGCAGCAGCCGCAGAATGATGTTCTCGACGTCTTCGCCGACATAACCCGCTTCCGTGAGCGTCGTGGCGTCGGCCATCGTGAAGGGCACGTCGATAATGCGGGCCAGAGTCTGTGCCAGCAGGGTCTTGCCGCAGCCCGTGGGGCCGACGAGCAGAATGTTCGACTTGGCGATCTCGACCTCGGCCCCCTTGGTGCCGTGCGACAGCCGCTTGTAGTGGTTGTGCACGGCGACCGACAGCACGCGCTTGGCGTGGTCCTGGCCGATCACGTAGTCGTCGAGCACCTGGCAGATGTCTTTCGGCGTGGGTACGCCGTCGCGCGACTTGACCAACGTGGTCTTGTGTTCTTCGCGGATGATGTCCATACACAGTTCGACGCATTCATCGCAGATGAACACGGTCGGGCCCGCGATCAGTTTGCGGACCTCGTGCTGGCTCTTCCCGCAAAAGGAGCAGTAAAGCGTGTTTTTCGAATCGCCCGAGGACTTGTTCATTCCGTCACCGCTCCGTCCGGTCGTTCCCCCCATGGGAATCCGGACATGGTTGGATGTTAGCCCTCACCGGCATCTGCGGCAACCGCAGCCGCCGGTCTAATTCCGTCGCTGCTGGGGGAAATCGTTCCGCCCCCTCGAAAAACATAGAACTCCGTCATGAGCGTTACAAGTCGCACGCATGCCAGGCACCTCCCCGGCACGGAAAGCTCCCCTGCCAAGAACGTGCCAAACGGTAAGCCGCCACGTCGTTTTCAGGCGGCCTTGCTCTCTTCGGGACGCGGCGGACGCGTGACCACGACTTCGTCGATGATCCCGAAAGTCTTGGCCTCGTCCGGGCTCATGAACTTGTCGCGCTCGAGGGCTGCTTCGATCGCCTCGACCGGCTGGCCGGTATGCTTCACGTAGATTTCGTTGAGGCGCTTGCGAAGATTGAGGATTTCGCGCGCCTGGATCTCGAT
>JAIXXA010000085.1 GCA_027490975.1 Rhodospirillaceae bacterium | reverse complement strand
GTTCGCACTCGGCGCCACGATCGCCCGGCCGAAACGGCGCAGCAGCGCCAACGCCGCGGCGTGGTCGGGCACGCGCACGCCGAGCGTGTCGAGATTGGCGCGCGCCAGCGCGCACACGGCACTGCCCGCCGCACGCGGCAGCACCAAGGTGAGCGGCCCGGGCCAGAATTCTCTGGCGAGGATTTCGGCGCGCGCATCGAAGCGCACGAGGCGGCGGGCGGCTGCCGTGTCGGCCACATGCGCGATCAGCGGATTGAAACGCGGCCGGCCTTTGGCGGCATAAAGCGCCAGCACGGCGCGCGCATCGTCGGCGGCGGCGCCCAGCCCGTAGACCGTCTCGGTCGGAAACGCGACGAGCCGCCCTTGCGCCAGCAGGGCAGCGGCGCGCGCAAGGGTGCGGGAGGAGGGCTGCGAAAGCGACATGATGGGCTTGCGCTATAGCATGCGGCCGCGGGCCGGTGCTATTGAAGTGCGAACGGGTGGAACGCGAATGGGCGGCAAGGTCGTAACGGTGGCGCAGCAGAAGGGCGGGGCGGGCAAAACCACGCTCGCCGCGCATCTCGCCGCCTATTGGTCGCAAAGCGGGCGCAATGTCGCGGCCGTCGACATCGACCCGCAAGGCTCGTTCACGCACTGGACCGAACTGCGCTTCCAAGCCCGCCCCAACCACGGGCTCGGCTTCGGTTTTGCGCGCCTGTCGGGCTGGCGTCTGCCGCACGAACTCGACCGGCTCGCGCGCGAGCACGACGTGGTGGTGGTCGACTCGGCCCCGCACGCGCAAGCCGACTCGCGCACCGCGATCCGCTATTCGCATCTGGTGCTCGTGCCCGTGCAGCCGTCGCCGATGGATCTGTGGGCGACCTTGCCCACGCTCGAATTGGCGCGCATGGAAAAGCGCCGCGCGATGCTGGTCATCAATCGCATGCCGCCGCGCTCGCTGCTGGCCGCCGAGATGGCGCAGAAACTCGCCGAGATCGACGTGAAGGTCGCCAACATCGTGCTCGGCAACCGCACCGGCTACGCGTCGAGCCTCGGCCACGGCCTCGGCGTCACCGAAGCCGAACCCGGCACGACCGCCGCCCTCGAACTCTCCCGTCTTGCCGACGAGGTGGCGCTCTACGCCGGCCTCGATTGATCCCACGCCCCGGTCGCGACAAAATCCGGGTTCTTGAATCCCTTTTTGCCGTAGTCGAGCAGGCGGCCGTCGGGGCGGGCCATGCGGCCGCCGGCGGCAATGAGGACCGCTTCGCCCGCACACACGTCCCATTCCGACGTCGGCCCGAAGCGCGGATAGAGGTCGGCCGTGCCCTCGGCCAGCAGGCCGAATTTGAGCGCCGAGCCCAGGCGGCGATGTTCTTTGATGCGGTAGCCGTCGAGAAACGCGTCCTCAGCATTGCTGCCGTTGCTGCGCGACGAGACGACGACGAGTCCGTCCGACGGTTGCGGCCGCGCGCGGATCGGCGTTTCGACGCCGTTGCGCACTTGGCGGAAGGCGCCGACGCCGACGGCACCCGACCACAGGATCGCCTCGGCCGGGGCGAGGACGGCCCCCAGCACCGGCCGGCCTTTCGACACAAGGCCGATACAGACGGAAAACTGACCGTTTCGCGCCACGAACTCGGCCGTGCCGTCGAGCGGATCGACGAGCCAGAACAGCGGCGGCGGAGCACCATGGAACGCGATGTGCCCTTGCGCCACCGCCTCCTCGGCGACGATCGGCACGCCGGGCGCGAGCTTCGCGAGCGCGGCTGCGATCAGCGCTTCGGCCGTCTCGTCGGCGAGCGTGAGCGGCGAGGCGTCTTCCTTGCGGCGCACCTCGAATTTGCTGTCGTATATCGCCATGATCGCGGCCGCCGCGTCGCGGGCAATCGCGCAGATCGGCGGGCGCAGAGCGGCAAGGTCGGCTGCATTCATCCTTTTTCTCGTAAGCGCAAGCCGGGCGATTTACAATAGCGCCATGTGCGGACGCTACACCCTCACCAGCCCCGTCGAGGCCTTGCGCCGATTGTTCGATTTTGCGGGGGCGGCCCCCAATCTCGGGCCGCGCTACAATATCGCGCCCACGCAGCGCGCGCCCGTGATCCGCCTCGGGGCCGACGGCGGGCGCGAAATCCAGATGCTGAGCTGGGGCCTGGTGCCTTACTGGGCCGAAGACATCTCGATGCAAAGCCACATGATCAACGCGCGCGGCGAAACCGTGGCCGAGAAGCCCGCCTTCCGCCAGGCCTTCCGCCAGCGCCGCTGCCTTGTGCCCGCCGACGGTTTCTACGAATGGCCGACCGTGGGGGCCAAAAGCAAACAGCCCTTTCTCTTTCGCCGCCAGGACAAGGTGCCGTTTGCGTTTGCGGGCCTGTGGGAGCGGTGGGTGCCGCCGCAGGGCGAAGTGCTTGAGAGTTTCACGATCGTCAACATCGCGGCCAACGCGACGATGGCGCCGTTCCACGACCGCATCCCCGTGATCCTCGATCCGCTCGACTATGCGGCGTGGCTCGATCCGAAGATCGACGCGCGCGCGCTGGTGCGCGCGCCCGCCAACGAGGCCCTTGGTTATGTGCGCGTGTCTTCCTATGTGAACGCTGTGCGCCACGACGATGCGGGCTGCTTGGAGCCGGCGGCGGCCGACGAAGAACCCGCCTTGCCCAAGCCCAAGCGCGGCCCCGACACCCGCCAGGGGAGTCTGTTTTGAGAAAAGCCGTTTCGGCATTGGCATTGGGGGCAGCGGCATTCGCGGCCTGGCTTGCATGGCCGTCCGCCCCCAAAGCGCCACCGCAGCCGCCCATGGTGCTGCAGGCAAGCTTTGCGCCGGCGGCGTCGCTTGTCGTGTCGAAACTTGCGTTCGACGCCAAATTCGAAACCGACACGAACCGGGACGGCGAAAAGCTCGGCTTTCGCAGTTTTGTGACCGTGCCGGTGACCGCCCAAGCCGTGCTCGATTTCGCCGCGCAGCCGTTGCTTGCCACACGCACCGGCAACCGGCTCGAAATCGTCGCCCCGCTGCCGACGCTCGATGCCGCACAGACGGCCGTCGCGATCGACGCCGCGCGCGCCTTTCCGGTCCAGCGCAGCTTCTGGCAGATGCTGTTCTCGAACGAAAGGCGCGTGCTGGCCGAGGCGCGCTTGGCCGTTGCCGGCCCGGCTGCCGATCAGGCGCAAGCGCATTTCGACGCCAATCGCGCGTCGATCGAGGCGGCCGCCCGCGCCGCACTCGGCGATCTGATCGCGGCGGTCGCGCGCGAGACGGGCGCGCCGCTCGACGGCCTCGATGTCGTGTTTCGTGCGCTCACGGCCGAAGAGCGCGCAGCGCTCGCGATCGCCCCTTCGCTCGACCGGCTGTTGCGGCCGGGTTCTTGACCGTGGCCGGCGCAAGCACGATCGACCCGATCGAGCTGCGCATTGCAACGACGGACCAGCTGTTCCAATCGCTCGACCCGTTCCCGTTCCGCGAAAAGGATCTCGACGCGGCGGCCGAAGACTACATCGTGGGCTGGGCGCGCGAATTGCCGCGCGACGGGCCGTTGCGCATCGTGGTGCATCTGCCGCACGCCGAGGCCCTGCTGCCGCGCGCGGCCGAAATCGGCGGGGCGTTTTCCCGTTTTTTCGCCTATCGCGCCGACCGCCAAAGCCGCGACTTGGCCGAGCTGTTCCGCATCGGGCGCATTGCACTCGGCGTCGGCATCGCGATCCTCGTCGCGTGCCTGCTGCTCGCGCGTTTTTCGGCCGACTATCTTGCGCCGGGTCCGCTTGCGAGCCTCGTGCAGGAGAGTTTTTTGATCCTCGGCTGGGTCGCCAATTGGCGCCCGCTCGAGATTTTCCTTTACGACTGGTGGCCCGTCGTGCGTCGCCGCCGCCTCTATCGCCGCCTCGCCGAAGCGAAGGTGGAACTCGTGGGGTATTGATCGCCCAGACTATTGATCGCCCAGACTATTGATCGCTAGGGCGGCGCAGGCCCGGCAGCATGCGCGAAAGGATCGGGTCGCGGCGTTTGAAATGGTGGTAGAGCGCTGCCCCGATATGGAGGCTCAGCAACGCCGCCATCGTGTAGGCGCACCACGCATGCGCCCACAGGAGCCAGCCGCCGAGTTTGTCGTTTTTGCCGATGGGATCGGGCAGTTCGATCAGGTTGAACCACACGACCTTGAAGCCGAACGCGTTGGTGCCGAGATAGCCCAGGATCGGCATCGCGAACAGCAGCACGTAGAGGGCCGCATGCACGGCGGCGGCGGCCATCTCCTCGATCCACGGCGTTGGCGGCAAGGGCGGGGGCGGGCGCAGCCGGCGCCAGATCAGGCGAAAGCCGGTGGCCACGAATACGACGAGGCCGGTCCATTCGTGCCAAGCATAGACTTTGATCTTCCAGTCGGAAAACTCGAGCCGCGTCATGTAGAGGCCGACGCCGAACAGTAACGCCACGAGCACGGCGGTCACCCAATGCAGGCCGCGTGCGACGGGCGTGTAGGCGGGGGCGTCGTGCTTTGTTACCATGGCGGCGATATCTGGAGGCAAAATGGGCGACATCGTCAACCTCAAACGCGTTCGCAAATTGCAAGCGCGCGGCGCGACGGCCGCCGAGGCTGAGGCCAACCGCGCCAAGCACGGCCGGACCAAGGCCGAGCGGCTTCAGGCCAAGGCCGAAGCCGCCCAACTCGCCCGCACGCTCGACGGGGCGAAGATAAACGAAGATCGCTGAAGGTTGCCTGCCGCCGCGGGCAATCAGATCGGCCGCGCGACGGCAGCACATCCCGGCTAGATTTGCGCGAACCCGCCGTCGATGGCGATCTCGCCGCCCAGCATATAGGTGCTGCGCGGTCCGGCCAGAAAGAGCGCGGCTTCCGCGACCTCGTCGGCTTCGCCGAAACGGTGCAGCGGTATCGCACCTGCAATGCGTTCGGCAAAGGCCTTGAGGGCATCGGGTGCCATGCCGGTTTTGCCGTGGATGGGCGTGGCAATTGCGCCAGGGCTTACGGCATTGACGCGAATGCGACGGTCGAGCAATTCGGCCGACATTGTGCGCGCAAAGGAACGCACGGCGGCTTTGCTCGCCGAAAGCACCGCAAGCCCCGCCGTGCCGACATCGGCAAGCCACGAGGTGTTAAGCACGATGGAGCCGCCTTCGCGCATCAGCGGCAACAAGGCTTGAACCG
>JAIXXA010000204.1 GCA_027490975.1 Rhodospirillaceae bacterium | reverse complement strand
AACTCAGTTTGCCAATGCCGTCCTTGGCAATGATCTTCAGCCCTTCGCGAATGCACTCTTCCTTCAGGTCGCGCTTTATCTTTTTCACGTTCGCCCGTTCCGATGCGGACGGTCCCCCAGTTCGGGGCGTTTTTGGCCGCATCAGTATCTTTGCCGTCCTTTGGAAAGCTCTTCAAGTGCTTCGTCCCAGCGCAGCGGCAGCTGGCCGTTCGTTCGCGCAACGCGCACGAAGCGGGCGTCGACGAGGGCGGGCGGGGTTGCGTCGATGGCTTGCCGATGCAGCGGCGAGGCAACGAAACGGCGCAGATCCTCTTCGCTCCGCCAGGCGGTCATCGTCCAGGCTTTGTTGCCGAGCAGTTCCTGGCGCAGCGAATAGCCGAGCAGCCCGGGCTGCTCGGGCAGGGCGCGTTCGATGCGCCACACGTTTTCCCAGAAGACCTTCCGCGCGGCGCGGTCGTCGGAAACAACCGCCAGCGTGACGGCGACAACCGTGGGCGCATCCTTCGGCAGTGCGGCACCCGCATCGGTGGTCTTGTAGGGTGTTGCGATCGCGCAGCCTGCAAGTGCGCCCGTGAGGACGGCGGCCAGCGTGCGGCGAAACCAGGCGGCGATCGCAGCATGTTTTTGCCGCAACGTTTCCAGAGCGCTGATTTTGATGTCGGTCATGGTTCTCTTTCTTTGCCTTCCGATCGTACGGCGCAAAAATCTTCGTTTTGGCATGTTGACACTGACAACTTGCCGATCTATATCTCGGTTGTCAATGTCAACCTGGAGGCGGCAATGCGAGTGATCTCCCTTTCTTTCCTGTGCGCGTTTTTCGCCGGCAACGTGGCCCTTGCGGCGGACCTGGTCGTCAACGTCGCCGCCGTGCGCAGTGCCGACGGCGAAGTCGGGTGCGCGTTGCATTCGGACCCGACAGCTTTTCCGCTCGGCAATGCCGATACGCCGATGCAATGGACCAAGGCGGATCCCGCCGGCATGGTATGCCGCTTCGCGAATCTTCGGCCGGGCGCTTACGCGGTTTCGGTCTCGCACGATCTGAACGGCAACCGCAAAACCGACACCAATTTTCTCGGCATTCCGCGCGAAGATTGGGGCGTAAGCAACAATGTGCGGCCGACCCTGCGCGCGCCGACTTTCGACGAAGCAAAGATCGACGTGCTGCCCGAGCGCGTGACCATTGTCGAGGTGAGGCTCGGCCGATGACGGACGCGACCAATCTTTCCCAGGGGCGGGCGACCGCCTACGGGCCAATCGCGCTTGTGACGGGCGCTTCGGACGGCATCGGCCGGGCCTTCGCGCGGGAATTGGCGCGGCGCGGCTACGACCTTGTTCTTGTGTCGCGGCGCAAGGCGCAATTGGACGCGCTCGCCGACGAGCTGCATCTGGCCAACCGAACGCATTGCACGGTGATTGCGGCCGATCTCGGCCGGCCGGAAGGCGTTGAAGCCGTGCTCGCCGGAACGGCCGCGAGCGACATCGGCCTGCTTGTCGCCGCGGCGGGCTTCGGCACGTCGGGCATCTTCGTCGAACAGGCGTTGGATGCCGAACTCGACATGATCGACGTTAATTGCCGTGCGGTTGCGGCATTGTCGCATGGTTTCGGCCGCCGTTTTGCTGCGCGCGGCGGCGGCGGCATCGTGCTGATGAGTTCGATCGTCGGTTTCCAGGGTGTGCCGCGCGCCGCCAACTATGCGGCGACCAAGGCTTATGTGCAGAGTCTCGCCGAAGGATTGCGGCCCGAACTTGCAGCCAAGGGTGTGGATATCGTCGCTTGCGCGCCGGGTCCGATCGGCAGCGGTTTTGCTGCCCGCGCGAACATGGTGATGGAGCGATGCGATCTGCCTGAGATCGTCGCCGCCGAGACGCTCGACGCGCTGGGGCGCAAAGGCACGGTGCGTCCGGGGCGCTTGGCAAAACTGCTTGAGGCCGCGTTCACCGGTATGCCGCGATGGGGGCGGGTCAAGATCATGGCTTTGGTCATGAAAGGCATGGCACGCGGGACGCGCCCAGTTGGCGCCGATACTGCGGAAACTTCGACGCGCGTTTGAGGCGTGATCGGCCTTGCGGTGCGTCTTTGGCAGAAGCCATCACCGGCAAGCCGGGAGCTGGCTTCCGATGCTCCGACGCGGCGGCGGAGTGGATCGCTTTTTATGCTCGCTGGATCGGTCGTTCTCGCTTGTGTTCGCAGTTCCCAAGGCCTCGTGCTGGATCGGCGATCCAGTTGGAAGATACACTTCAAAACAGCTTTCTGATGTTGCGTTCGGATGTCATGAACCAATGGGCGGCGGCGCACTCCGTGGGGGTGGCATCGGGTGCATCCGGCAGCCGCTTGACGTGGCTCAGGCGCCCAATTGCCCGACCTGGACCGGTTTGTGCGGGCCATAGATCTCCGGCAGATCGACGATGTCGTCGAGCGCAAGACCGTCAACGGTCACGAGCTCGCTGTCGAAACCGCCGTCGGCGCGGAATTCGTGCGCCACGTAGCCGACGAGCTTGGTCCCCATCCGCTGCTGGTATCCGTCGCCGACCACGAAGGCTGCAGATGGCGCCCACAAATGGGTGATGTCGTCATGGCGGAGGCGCCGATACTGGTGCATGTGGCCGGAGGCGACAAGCGCCGGGCGCCGCGTGCCGAAGGCCGCCATCAGTGCGTTGCGCCCGACATTGCGCACCCGCCAATAGGTGCCGTCCGGATCCTCGCCGCCCAGATAGAGAGGCTTGTGCAGAAACAGCGCGATCGTACGGTCGCCTGCCTCGTTTGTCGCGTCGCGCAGCATCGCAAGCTGATTCGCCGCCGATGGCAGGTCCGAACCTAGAATGAGGCTGTTGATGCCGATGAGGCGCCAGCCGGGCGCATCCACGACAAAGGAATCGTCGCCGACGATCTCGGCATAGCGTGCAAGCCGTTCCGCGTTGGCGGGCTGGCGGGCAGTCGGCAACGGATCGTCGCCAACATCGTGATTGCCCGGAACGGCGCGCCACGGCAGGCCGATCGCGTCGTGCAGTCGGCGCGCCATCGTGAGATCGTCGGACCGATCGGCGCCATCGACCGTCAGATCGCCGGTATTGACGACCAGATCAGGCTTCAGGCGACGCAGATCAGCCGCGATCCGTTCGAAATTTCCGACGAAATTCGGGTGTACGGGCGAAAGATGCGTGTCCGAAATCTGCGCTACGCGAAATGCCATTGTATCCTCCAGCGGGAAACAGGCGGACGACCCTGCGCTCGCGCAGGGTCGTCCGCCCAACCAAAGTCGAATGGCGCGTCAGCCGCGCGGGATCAGGCGACGCACGTCGGTCGCCATGTCGGCCAGCACCTGTTCGGGCGTCGCCTTCTGCTCGGCGATGCGCGCGAGGTGATCGACCATCACCGTCGTCACGCGCACCGAATTCGCACCCGGGAACGCGTACCAGGGGATCATCAGATGCACCTGCTTGGTCGCCGCCTGGAACAGCGGATTGGCGCGGTAGAATTCGCTCAGATACTGCGGATCGTCGATGGCGAACTGATTGCACGGAACGTAGCCCGTATTCCGAACCATCAGGGACGTTCCAACCGCCGACGTCGCGAATTTGACGAATTCCCAAGCGGCAGCCTGCTTGGCGGGATCCTTCGCCACGATCATGGCGCCGGCACCGCCGGTTGGCAGGCGGCCTTTCTGCGCGTCGATGACCGGCATGACTGTCGTCTGCAGCGTGAAATTGCTGCCGACGGAATCGGCGATACCGCGCACCTGTGCCGTCGTGCGGAACATCATGCCGAGCTTGCCCGCAGCGAAGGCCTGGAGATCGGCCGTACCCGCATAGTTGGGCATGCCCGTTTCCTTGACCATGCGGTCGAGCAGCGTGAGCGCAGCGAGTCCTTCGGGACCGTTGAAGGCGACGTCGCTTTCCTGGTCGTTGAGCATGCGTCCGCCGTGGCCGTAGAGCAGGGCCGAGAACATCCAATCGTCGCCGGGCCAGCGGTAGAACATGCCGTCGATGCCGTCGCCGAGTGCGCGAATGCGGCGGGCAGCGGCGATCGCGTCGTCCCAATTCGTCGGGAAACGAGCCGGGTCGAGACCGGCGCGCCGGAACAGGTCGACATTGTAGTAGGAGATCGGGTTCGAGGTTGCGAAGGCAAGACCGGCCTGCATGCGGCCGTGGAATCCGAGACCCAGCAGGGCGGGCGAATAGCCGAGTTTCGCCGGATCGCCTTCGCGCGCGAGCAGCGGACGCAGATCAACCGCAATGCCGCGTTCTGCGAACAGCCGCAGACGGTTGAGGCCTTGGAACGACACGTCCGGCAGGTCGCCCGTTGCCGCGCCGCGCAGAACAAGTTGCGCGCCGTCTTCGTAGGTCGGCGTGGGATTGAGATAGGTGGCGCGGATGTTGGGGAAGCGCCTCGAGAATTCCTCGAGCACGGCATCTTGAGCCGGCTTGAAGATCGCCGGCATCGAATAATGCACGTTGATCGCAACTGCATTCTGGGCGCGGACGGCAGGTGCCGCCAATGCCGCAGCGCTGCCGGCAATCAGTCCGATCGCCGCGCGGCGATTCATCTGGAGGGGTTCGGTCATTCGCATTCTCCTGTACGTGGCGCCCCGTCAGCCCCGGGGCATTGGGGAGAGGGTTCAGCCTTTGATGCCCGTCATCGTGATGCCTTCGATGAATCGGCGCTGCGCCACGAGAAACGCCGCGACGAGCGGCGCCATGGTCAGCGTGGCGGCGGCCATCAAGGCGCCGTAGTCGTCGCCGGCCTCCTGGGAGTGGAAGCGCAGCACGCCCAGGGCGGGCGTATAGAGATCGCCTTTGGTGATCACGATGAGCGGCCAGAAAAGATCGCTCCAATGCGCAACGACCGAAAAAATCGCAAAGGCAGTGGCGGCGGGCCAGGCGTTGGGTACGGCAACGCGCCAGACGATCGAGGCTTCGTTCATGCCGTCGATGCGCGCGGCGTTGATGAGGTCGTCGGGCAGTGCTTTGAAGAACTGGCGGAACAGGAAGATCGCGAAAACCGATATCGTGAAAGGCGCCACCAGCGCGGTGTAGGTATTCAGCAGTTTGGCATTGGCAAATGCGATGTAGAGCGCGATCGCCGGAACGTGGGCCGGAACCAGCAGCCCGAGCATCACGAACGCAAACAGCGTACGGCTGCCGCGAAAACGAAGTTTCGCGAGCGCGTAGCCGGCCGGAAGCGCGAAGGCGAGCTGGAATGCGAGGATCAGCGCACAAACGACCGCCCCATTCCAAAGATAGCGCAGCACCGGAACTTCCCGGAGCACCTGCCCATAGTTCTCGGCCGCATGCCAGGTCGCCGGCCACAGCGATAGGGCGGCCGAAAAAACCTCCGATTTCGGTTTGACCGACACCGCGAGCATCCAGGCGTACGGCAGCAGAAAAACGACTGCCAACGCAGCGAGCAGCGCCAGACGCGGCGTATCGCGCAGCCAGCTCTTCAGAGTCTTGGAGATGCGGTCATCCATAGTGCGTACGCCGCTCGATGAGGCGCGTCTGCAGCGCCATCAGGCCCAGCACCACCGCCAGAAACACGACGGTCATCGCCGATGCGTATCCCATGCGCAGATAGGTGAAGCCCTCGCGATAGATCGTGTAGACAATGAGCTCGGACGCCTTGTTGGGTCCGCCTTGGGTGAGAGCTGCGACCGTGTCGAAGGTGCGAATGGCTCGGATTGTGGTGATGAGCACCACGAACAGCATCGTCGGGCCGAGCAGCGGCCATGTGACGAGGCGCAGGCGCGCCCAAGCCGATCTGGCGCCGTCGATTTCGGCCGCCGCATAGAGTTCGCGCGGGATCGCCGTCAGCCCGGCCATAATCAGCACCATGTTGAAGCCGGCATTCTCCCAGATCGAAATGAGCCCGATGGAAATTAGCGCCCATTCGCTCGACCCCAGCCAATTCGGCGTGGCGAGTCCGAGATCGCGCAGGATCGCGTTGACAGGTCCGATCGTTGGATGCAGCAGGTATTGCCAAGCCGTCGCCATGGCCACCATCAGCGACACGACCGGCAGGAAGAACGCCGCGCGAAAGAAGGTGCGGCCGCGCGGGTTTGCTTCGATGAGCAGAG
Organism: Rhodospirillaceae bacterium; assembly: GCA_027490975.1. Classification (GTDB taxonomy): domain Bacteria; phylum Pseudomonadota; class Alphaproteobacteria; order CACIAM-22H2; family CACIAM-22H2; genus Tagaea. Next base: position 7,242 of record JAIXXA010000204.1, on the reverse strand, counting down.
CCAAGACCAGGCCCATGAGGATCGACAGCGGCGCAACCAAAGCCACAAAAAACGCGGTATTGCGCACCGGGATGGCGAAGTTGCGGTCGCGCATCAGTTCGGCGAAATTGTCGAGCCCGACAAACTGGAATGTCGGCACGCCGAGTTCGAAATCGGTTAGAGCCAGAAGACAGACGGCGATCGTCGGCACCAACAGCATCAACACGAAGGCGACGATCGCCGGTGCCGTCAGCAGCCAGGCCGCCGCGGCCTCGCCGATCGGCGCGCGGACGGCTGCCGTGGCGGCAACCCGATGGATCGCAGCGTCAGCCATGGACGGGCTCTGCTGCGGATTGCGCCATGCGCTCGGCGCGCAGGCGTTTGCCGCCAGATTCGAAGAGGAAGGCGCGCGCCGTATCGGGTCGCAGGAGAAGGTCGTGGCCCACTGCGAAGGCACCGCGTTCGCGCCCATCGAGACGCGCGATCATTGCCGTGCCGGTTCTGGCGTGGCGCGCATGCAGCAGAAGCGATTCGCCGAGGAACTCGATATGCTCGACGCGTGCGGGCATGCCGACCCTCTGATCGGGCGCCAGATCCTCGGGACGGACGGCAAAGACGACGCGCCCCGACGCGCGCGTCGCAAGCCCCGTCGCATAACCGTCGACCGCGACGCGCCCGCCTGTCTCGACCGACGCGTCGAAAACGTTGATGCTGGGCGAGCCGACGAAGGCTGCAACGCGAAGGTCGGCAGGGTCGCCGTAGATCCGTTCGGGCGGATCGATCTGAAGAATTTCGCCGGCCATCATGACCGCGACGCGGTCCGACATCGTCATCGCTTCGGTCTGATCGTGCGTGACGTAGACGGTCGAAGCGCCCACCCGCCGGTGCAACTCCACGATCTCTTTGCGCGTCTGCACGCGCAACGACGCATCGAGATTCGAAAGCGGCTCGTCGAGGAGAAATGCTTTCGGCCGCCGCACGATCGCGCGCCCGAGCGCAACGCGTTGGCGTTGGCCGCCGGAAAGCTGGCCCGGTCGCCGGTCGAGCAATGCTTCGATCGACAGCATCTGGGCCGTGCGCAGGATCTCGTCGGCGATGTTGGCGACGATGTTCCGCGTGCCGGGCAAGCGTGCGCCGAGAAACGGAATGCGCTGCCAGCCGTTCAATCGCCGCATCACCAGCGGAACGGCCATGTTCTGGCGCGCCGTCAAATGCGGATAGAGAGCGTAGGATTGGAACACCATCGCAACGTCGCGGTCGGCGGCGCGAAGGCCTGTCACGTCGCGTTCGGCGATGCGAACGGTGCCCGCGTCGGGCATCTCCAAACCGGCGATGATGCGCATAAGCGTGGTTTTGCCGCAGCCCGAGGGTCCTACGAGCGAAACGAACTCACCCGGCGCGACGTCGAGCGCCACGCCTTTCAATGCGGCGACGTCGCCGAAACGCTTTGCGATGTTTTCGACGGAAATTCCGGTCACGTGCATTCCTCTTCGACGTACGAAGAAAGCTCTTGCGTTCGCGTTTCTGTCCGCGCCAAGCCGTCGATGTAGGCGACATGCGCACAGCGCGATCGCTGCAATGCGTGGCCGCCGAGGCTTGCGGCGGCGCGCGTCTCAAGGCGGTGCCAAGCCGGTTCCGGGCCGTCGCTTGCTTCGCGCAGCACGCGTCCGGCAAGGCCATTCGCATCAAGGCCTAGGAGATCGGCAATAGTCGGTGCGACGTCGATCAAACCTGCGGGCGCCTCGCAGATTACGCCGCGCCGGAAGGGTCCGCCCGACATCACAAGCACGTTGGCAAGCTCGCGCGGATGCAGACCGCCATGGATGCCGCCGCCGACGGGCAAATCTGCATCGAACAGGCATGTGCCGGGGCTGCCGTGCGCATCTGCTGCTTCGCTGGCGCCAAGGGTGAAGACGAGATCGGGCGCACCCGGCCCGTCGATGCCGAGATCGGCAAGGCCAGAACCTCGCGCAAACACGGCATCGCACCAAGGCTGCCGCGCGAGCCACTGTGCCAGGGCGCCGCACTCCGCTTGGGCGGTGTGGGCATAGACAAACGATGCCGAGCCGGGAACAACGACGAATTCGCCGTCCGAGAGCGGACCATTGGCGACTCTGAAGCCGCCGGCCCGGATTCGTTCGACCACGTCGATCTTGGCGCTTCCGGTGATATGCCCGTGGTCGGAGAGAACAATCACGACGGCGTCGCCGGCCGCCGCAACCACCTCGCCCAAAGCGCGATCGACCGCAGCCTCGGCCGCCGCGGCTTCCGGAGAGCCGATGCCGCAATAATGGTAGGACGTGTCGGGCTCGTTCGCCCAGAAGACGGCGAGGTCCGGCATCGCTGTCGGCAAGACGTATTCGCACATGACGCGCGCGGCATAGGCGATCGTATCGGCGCGCGGGAGCGCGGGCTGCGGCAGGGGACCGCAAGATTCGGCGATTTCGGCGGCGAGGCTCGCCGGATAGCGAAGCTCTGGATGGATGCTCCAGAAGGTCGCATCGCCTTGCATTGCCCCGTCGGCAAGAATCCGACTTGTGCCCGGCGACGCAGTCGAAACGGCGGCGTAACGTTTTCCGGCGGCGGCTACGCGTTCGGCAAGCGTCGGCGTTGCGAGCAGTCGGCCGCGCACTGTCGCGATGCGTGCGAGGTCGCCCGCATCGGCGGTCGCAAGGGGTCGCTCGGCAAACAGAGCGGGATCGAAGAAGTCGTTGGCGACGATGCCGTGCGCGCCAGGCTGGCTTCCGGTCACGAACGACGCTGCCGCAACCCGCGTTTCACTCGGGAATACGGTGCGCGAATTGCGGAACCAAACGCCTTGATCGCGCAAGGCGGAGAGATTCGGCATGTGCGACGGGGCGATGCGGTCGGGCCGCAAACCGTCGCACACGAAAACGACGACGCGGGCCATCAGGCGAAGCTCAGATTGTCGGGGCGAAGATCCATGAAGAAGAACGTGTAGGGGCGCCAACGAATGTTCTTGCGCACTCCATACGTCTCGAGCGGCTGGTAGAGGATCGTGCCGGGGCACTCGTCCTCCCAGATGTCGAGCATGCTCGCGAAAAGGGCTCGACGCTTGCCGAGATCGGTCTCGGCTTCGAGCGCTGCACCAGCCGCGTTGAAAGCTTCGACATTCGTCCACTGACCGATGCGTTGCTGGATGCCGGCAGGCCCCCACGACACCCACAATGCGCCGAGCGGATCGGGCAGTCGGGTGGAATTCGACCATTGGCCGACTTGTGCGCCGGCCGCGCGCATCTGGGTGAAGTTTTCGACGACCTGCAGGCTCGCATTGACGCCGACGGCCTTCCACATCTCGATGACGACTTGGCCGGCATCGAGGGAGCGCGTGTAGTAGTGCGGCGCGGCGCGGTAGACGATCGGTTCGCCGCGATAGCCAGCCTCGCGCAGCAAGCGACGCGCCTCGGCCGGATCGTGGCGCAATTGCCGCCCTTGCAGGAACATGTCGCCGAATTCGGGGTAGTTGTGGCTTGGCGGGACCACGGCCTGGCCGAGCCACAACCCATCGACCAATGCCTTGCGGTCGATCGCCATCGACAGCGCCTGGCGCACGCGTTTGTCCGCCATCGCCGGACCTTTGTCGTTGTACGTCAGCATGTGGCTGTTGGCGAGAACGACAGAGCGCGCTTCGGCGTCGCGCACGCGGTTGATGATTGCGATCTGGTCCGGCGGCACGTTGGTGATCATGTCGAATTCGCCAGCAGCCAAACCGGCGAGGCGCGTCGCGAGCTGGGGGACTGCGCGAAAATTCACCTGGCGTGCCGTGGGGCGGCCCATGAAGTATTCGTCGAAGGCTTCAAGTTCGATGATCTGGTCGCGGGCCAAGCGGCGCACGCGGAAGGGGCCGGTGCCGACCGGTGCTTGGCCGAATCCGTCCATTCCGAGGCTTTCGTAGGCGCGTTTGTTCACGATCCACGATGCCCAAGACGACAGACGCTGCTCGAGAAGAACATCCGCCGATCGGGTGACGAAACGCACCGTGTGGGCGTCGAGTGCGGTCACCGACTCGAGCACGCCGAAATAGGCCGGCCCTTCGGCGATCGAGGGTTTGGCGCCCCACAGGCGTCCTTCGGCAAAGGTGAAAGCGACGTCGTCGGCGCTGAGCGTGTCGCCGTTGTGGAACTTCACGTCGCGGCGCAGGCGAACGATCAGTTCGCGCGGACTGCGGCGTTCCCAAGAAACGGCGAGATGCGGCTTGAGGGCCGAACCGCCGCCGTCGGGCGAGCCGAGGAAGTCGCGCCGGATCAGCGTGTCGAAGATCGAGTAGGTTACGCGCGTGCCGACGTTGCTGAGCTCGTTGGCCGGCTCCAGCGTCGGCGGGAGTTCGGCGACCGCGATGTTCACCACCGGGCGGCGGTCGGCCTGGGCGAACGCATGGGGCAGTCGTGCCGCAAACGGGGCTGCGAGGGCGGAGGCCACCAGGCGGCGGCGGACGGGATCGATCTTCATTCTTCCTCCAAAGATCAGCGCAAGGTGGGATCGAGGCGATCGCGGGCCCAGTCGCCCACGATGCTCATCGAAAGGGTTGTGAACACGATCGCGAGGCCAGGGAACACCGCGATCCACCACGCGGATTGCAGATACTCGCGGCCGTGCCCGACCATGTTGCCGAGGCTGGTCAGCGGCGGCTGCACGCCGAGCCCCAGGAAGGACAGCCCGGTTTCGAGGATGATGTGTTCGGGGAAGTTCAGCGTGATGTTCACGATCAGCACGCTCGCGATGTTCGGCAAGATATGGCGTCCATAGACGCGCCAGGGCGAAGCACCCAACTGGCGGATCGCGATCGCGTAACCATGTTCTTTGGCCGACAGCGTCATGCCGCGCACAAGGCGCGTGTAGCGCTCCCAGCCGAACAGACCCATTAGGGCGATGAACAGCGGCAGCGAGTTTCCGAAGAAGGCAAGGACCGAGAGAGCGATGATCATGAACGGCATCGAGGCCTGGAAATCGACGAAGGTCATGACGAGGTCGTCGACCCAGCCGCGGAAATGTGCGGCGACGAAACCCAGCAGCGTGCCGATGGCCGCCCCGATGGCGGTGCCGAGCAAGGCCACAAGCAAGCTCATGCGGATCGAATAGAAGAGGCGGCTGGCAACGTCGCGGCCGAGTTCGTCGGTGCCGAGGAAATGCCGCCATTCCCCGCCGAGGAAGACCGGCGGCTGCAGCCGCGCGCGCAGATCGATCTGCGCGTAATGGTAGGGGGAAATGAGTTCGACCGTCAGCGCAACTGCGACGGTCCCGACCAGCCACGCGATGCAGATGCCGACAAAAAGCGGGCAGCCCGCCAACGCCCGACGGACACGCCGCCACGCCGCGACCGGCGGCGGCGCTGCAGAATTGGCTGTCGCGTCGGCCGGCATCTCAAGGCTCCAGTTTCGGCGCTGTGCGCACGCGCGGGTCGAGCCAGCCATACAGAAGGTCGACGGTGAAGTTGCTCGCGACCATCGAGCCCGCGACGAGCAGGAGGATCACCTGCACCACGGCCACGTCGCGCTGCGACACCGCCAGCACCAGTTGGCGGCCGATCCCGGGCCACGCGAATACGCTTTCGGTGACGACGGCACCTGCAATGAGACTGCCGACCATGAAGCCGACGACCGTAACCGTCGGGATCGCGGCGTTTGGCAGCGCGTGCCAGTTGACGACCCGGTACCACGGCACGCCCTTGGCAATCGCCGTGCGCACATAGGGCTGACCCAGCACTTCGAGCATCGTCGAGCGCGTGAAGCGTGCGAGGATGCCGGCCCCGGCGGTGCCCAGCACGATCACGGGCAGAATCGCGTGCCGCCACGATTCCGCGCCGCTCGACGGCAGCCAGCGCAGATTGACGGCGAACAGCAAAACGAGGAGCAAACCCAGCACAAAGTTGGGAACCGAATAGCCGGCGACCGAGAAGGCCATCGTGGTCCGGTCGATCCAGGTGTCGCGATGCAAGGCGGCGTAGATGCCGGCCGGTATGCCGACCAGAAGCTTGACGGCGAGGGCCGGCAGCATCAGCGCCAAAGTGATCGGCAGACGCTCGAGCACCAGCCCCAAGGCCGGCTTGCGGTCGCGCATCGACACGCCGAGATCGCCCTGCGCGATCGCGCCGAAATAGTCGAGATATTGCCGCCAGAGCGGTTGGTCGAGGCCCCAGGCCGCCCGGAATGCCGCAATCGCGTCGGGCGGCGCTTCGGGACCCATCATCATCAGGGCGGGATCGCCCGACAAGCGCAGTACGACGAAGGCGAACGTGACGACAAACAGGATCGTGGCCAAGGCGCGCAGAATCTTGCCGGCAAGAAAACGCAGCATGGATCAGGCCGCCCTTCCGGTGGTCGCCATTGGCAGGGCGAGATGGCAGGCGGCTTGGTGCCCGTCGCCAAGATCGGCAAGACCCGGTTCGATCTCGCGGCACTTGGCCTCGGCAAGCGGGCAGCGTGTATGGAAGCGGCAGCCCTGCGGCAGGTCGAAGGGGCTCGGCGGATCGCCGTGCACGAGCACTTGGCTGCGCGGGCGCGACGGGTCCGCGACCGGAACGGCCGCAATAAGCGCCCTCGTATAGGGATGTGCGGCTTGCTCGAACACACGATCGCGCGGACCGCGCTCGACGATGCGGCCCAGATACATGACCGCGATCTCGTCGCTGATGTAGTGCACGATCTTCAGATCGTGGCTGATGAACACGAACGTGATGCCCAAGCGGCGCTGCAAAGTCTGCAGCAGATTGACGATCTGCGCCTGGATCGACACATCGAGCGCCGAAATGGGCTCGTCGCAGACGAGCAGATCCGGCTCGAGCACGAGTGCCCGCGCGATTACCGCACGCTGACGCTGGCCGCCGGACAGTTCGTGCGGATAGCGTTGGGCCAGCTGCTTGCTGAGACCGACCGCGTCCAGCATTGCCGCCACGCGCTTCGCGCGCTCCTCCGGCGTGCCGATTTGGTGGATATCCAGCGGCTCGGCGATCTGCTTGCCGACCGATAGACGGCGATCGAGGGCTCCCAGAGAATCCTGGAAGATCATCTGCATGTGTCGGCGGCCCGCACGCCAGGCGTCTGTATCGGCTTGCGGCAGCGCCTCGCCAGCGAACCGCACGCGCCCGGAAGTCGGCGTCTCCATGCCGAGCAGCAGGCGACCCAAAGTGGACTTGCCGCAGCCGCTTTCGCCGACGACGCCGAGTGTGTGGCCGCGCGGTATCGCAAGGCTGACGCCATCGACGGCTTTCAGAAACGCCCGACGGCCGAACAGATCGCCGGGTTT
>JAIXXA010000198.1 GCA_027490975.1 Rhodospirillaceae bacterium | reverse complement strand
TGTTGCCCGCCGTCACCGTGTTGGCGAAGTTGCCCAAGATCAGCTGGTCGTTGCCCAGACCCAGGCTGATCGAGCCCACCGTGAACTCGGACGCGAACGTGACCGTGTCGGCAAGCGAGCCGCCGGTGACCGTCTCGACGTTGTTGACCGTGACCGTGTTGGCGAAGTTGCCCAGCGTCAGGCTGTCGTTGCCGGCATCGAGATTGACGACGCCGCCGTTGATCGCCGTGCTGATCGTCACCAAGTCGGCGCCCGCATCGCCCGTGACCGTCTCGACGTTCGAGACCGTGACCGTGTTCGCGAAGTTGCCAAGTGTGAGATTGTCGCTGCCGGCCGCCAGATCGATCGCACCCGAGGTGATCTGCGAACCGAGCGTGATTGTGTCGCCGCCAGCACTGCCGATAATGGTTTCGGCGTTCGCGATTGTGAGTGTGTTGTTCGTGGAGCCGCCGAGGACGAGGCGATCGTTACCGTTGCCGAGGTCGATCGAGCCTGCCGCGAGTGCGGCACCGAGCGTCACCGAGTCGGCGAGCGCGCTGCCGGTAATCGTTTCGACGTTGGTGACCGTAACCGTGTTGCCGATTGTGCTAGCGGCACCGAGCGTCAGTTGGTCGCTGCCGCCGGCGAGGGTGATAAGTCCGCTTGTAAGCGCATCGGAGAAGACGAGAGTGTCGTCACCCGCACCGCCCGTAATCGTATCGGCGGCAACGAACGTATAGGTGCCGCCAGCGGCGCCAAGAGTAACGGGCATAGTACAGTCTCCCTTCTGGAGGTTTGAATTCGAGAATAACCAAGAGTTATCATGGCGACAAGAATTGAGTCAAGCGGCTGAAGATTACAATTTGCGTCGCGTTTCGCTTGTTGACTTAAAAAGCTCAACAAAACTGCCCGTTATATTATTGTCTAAATTATGTTAAATTTTATATAAATTATCAATAGAAAACTTGTTAGATAAGTTATCCTAGATTTGTTAAGCTATTATAAATTCTTTTCAACGCATCCGTCCAATCGCCGCGTTGGTTTTGGCGCACCAATTGGGTATTTGGATACCATGGCGTGTCGCTCCGCGCGAGCAGCCAGCGCCAATCCGGGTTGAAGGGTATCAAAGCCAGGGTCGGCTTGCCCAAAGCGCCTGCTAGATGCAGTACGGACGTATCGACTGCAACCACTAGATCCATCGCCTCGACGAGGGCGGCCGTATCGGCGAAATCTCGCAGCGCCGCGCCGAAATGCAGAAAATTCGCAAGTTTCTTCGCTGTTTCAGCGTCTTCGTCGCGCATTTCCTTCTGCAGGCTGAAAAACGCAACATCGGCTGCAAAAAGCGGGGCGAGATCGGCCAGCGCAATCGAGCGGTTGCGGTCGTTCTTGTGGGCCGTGTTGCCGGACCAGACAAGACCGATCCGTTTTTTGTCCTTTTGTCCCAGTTTTTTGCGCCAATGTGCGACGCGCTTTTTGTCGGCGCGAAGGTAGGGGACTGCCGCAGGGATGGTCGCAAGCTGTGTATCGAAGGCCAGCGGCAAGCTCATCAGCGGGCATTGCAGGTCGATCGGCGGCAGTTTTTCGTCCTGGCTGAGCACCGACTCGACGCCGTCGAGCGTTTGCAGCAGCGATTTGAGGGCCGCTTGCGCCTGCACGACCACGCGCGCGCCACGCGCGGCCACCAAGGGCGCATAGCGCACAAACTGGATCGTGTCGCCGAGTCCTTGTTCGGCGTAGAGCAGAATGCGTTTGCCCGTCAGGTCCGCTTCGCCCATCCATTGCGGCACGTCGAGCTGCGGCTTCGGGAAATTGCCGGCCTGCCAGCGCCATTCGTAGTTGGGCCAACCTTCCGCGAAGTCGCCCAGCAGCAGCGCGCACATGGCGCTGTTCATGCGCGCGAGCGAGTCGTCGGGTTTGGCTGCGAGCACGCGCGCATAGCCTTCGCGGGCTTCCGCATAGCGGCCGAGATCGCACAGCGCCACGCCGCGATTGGTTTCGGCCTCGTGGAAATCGGGTTTGAGAGCGAGCGCTTTTTCGTAATAGGCAAGCGCTTCGTCGTGGCGGCCCTGCACCCGCAGCACGACGGCGCAATTGCTGTAGGCATCGGCAAATTCCGGGTTGGCGCCGAGCGCCGCACGATAGGCTGCGACCGCTTCGAGCGGCCGTTCGAGACTGTAGTACGAATTGCCGAGGCCGTTCAGCGTGTCGGCGTGGTTCGGGCGCAAGGCGAGCGATTCGCTGAAAGCGCCGGCTGCCGCTTCGTGCTGGCCCAGATCGCGCAGGATGTTGCCGCGCTGGAAATGCGCCTCGGCATTCTGCGGCTGCAGGGCGAGCACGGATTCGTAGCAGGCAAGCGCATCGTCGAAGCGTTTGGCGTCGCGCAGCGCATTGCCGAGATTGCCGTAGGCGGTCGCGCTGCGCGGCGCCAAGACGAGTGCCTTGCGGATCTGGCCCACCGCCGAAGCGCTGTCGCCGCGCTGGCGGAAGAGCACGCCGAGCAGATGCGTCGCGTCGAAATTGTCGGGGCTTTGCGCCAGTACTTCGCGATAGAGCGCCTCGGCCGCCGCGAAATCTTTGGCCTGCTGGGCTGCAACCGCGCGGTTCAGGAGAGCGCCGCTATCCGGCGCTGCCGGTGCGGCGGGAACTGGAGCAGGGGCGGGCGCCGGCGTCGGCGCTTGGCCGACATTGAGGCCGGTCAGCGCATGGATCTCGGCGCGACTCAAATTGCCGGGCGTCGGCAGGCGGCCGCCTGCCTCGATTTCGGCGGGCAAGCGCTTGCGCAGCACGATCTCGATGCCGCATTCGCCGATCGGCGTCAGCGTCTGGTCGAGCGGGGGCAGCCGATAGCGGTAGGAGGCGTCGAGCTTTTCGAGTTTGACCGTTTCGGCACTTGCGGGCAGCTGCGTGAGCATCGCCAGCACATTGATCGATTTTGCGCTCCAGGAGCGCTTTTTGTAGAGCGCGAAGGTCCATTTGTGGTCGGTGTTTTTGTTCGACGGCCAAATGCCCTGCTCGTAGAGGTCTTCGTCCGGGATCAGCAGCACGAGATGGCCGCCGGGTTTGACGACGGCAAACCAGCGCTGCAACGCCGCCATCGGATCGACCATATGTTCGAGGCAATGGCTCGAATGGGCGAAATCGAGGCTTTCGTCGGGGATGCTTGCGAGCTTCTGCGCGTCGCCGTCGGGCATGTCCCACACGCGAAGCGCCGTCATCAGCGGAAACTGCTCGGCATAAAGCGACAGCGGATCGCTGCCCGCCCCGATATCGATGCCGGAGCCGACGAAAAAGCGCGTGGCGTAGCGCATATCCGCCATGCGCCGCACCAGCGCTTTTGCAGTGCCGGTCATGGTGCGCGCACCTCTCGCAGAGCGTCGGCCACTTCCGCCAACGCCGCGCGCCAATCGCCGCTGCGTTTCTGGCGGAACAGCCGCATGCTCGGATACCACGGGCTGTCGCTGCGCTTTTGCAGCCAGCGCCAATCGGCATTGTAGGGGACCAGCACCCACACCGGCTTGCCGAGGGCGCCCGCGAGATGGGCGACCGACGTGTCGACGCACAGCACCAAATCGAGCGCTGCGATGAGCGCCGCCGTGTCGGCGAAATGGTGCAGCTTGTCGTTGAGCACGGCGATGTCGGGCCGGTTCGCAAGCCACGCGCGGTCGGCGGCGCGGAAATCCTTCTGCAGGCAGAAGAAGCGCTCGGCGCCGCTCGCCACGCCGAGGAACGCGTCGATCGGGATCGAGCGGTTGGCGTCGTTTTTGTGCGTGGTGCTGCCGGAGCACGCGAAGCCGACGCGCAGGCCCGGCGTGTCGCCCAGATACTGGCGCCAGGCTTCGACACGCGCGGGCTCCGCCGCCAAATAGGATTTGGGTGCTGGGATCGTTTCGAGCGTGGTGACGAACGCGTGCGGCAGGCTCATCAGCGGGCAATGGCAATCGACGGGCGGAATGGGATCGCGCCAGCCGATCAGCGTTTCGACGTGCGCCATGCCCGCGAACAGCGGCTTCAGGGCGGGCTGCACTTCGAGCACGATGCGCGCGCCCAAGGCCGCGACCATCGGCACGTACCGCACGAACTGGATCGTGTCGCCGAACCCCTGTTCGGCATGCAGAAGAATGCGCTTGCCCGCGATGTCGGAATCGCCTTGCCAGCGCGGCGCGCCGAAATCGCGGTTGCGCTCGTCGGGCTGGGAGCCGCGCCAGCGCCATTCGTATTCTTCCCAGCCGCGCTTGAAGTCGCCGGTGGCGAGCAGCACCGCACTTGCGGCCCGATGTGCCATCGAATGCTCGGGGGCGGATGCGATCGCGTTCTCGAAATCGGCGAGTCCGGCCGCCATGTCGAGCGTCTCGAGCGACAGCACGGCACGGTTGAAATAGGCTTCCGTGAATCCGGGGCGCAGGGCGATGGCGCGGTCGTAATGCGCGCGCGCGGCTTCGTGCTGTCCTTGCATATGCAAGGCGTGCGCGAGGCCGCTCTCGAGTTCGGCGTCGTCGGGTTTGAGGGCGAGGGCGGCCGCGAAGTTTTCGCCCGCTTCGCGCATGCGGCCGAGCGTGGTGAGCGCGTTGCCCGCAAGCTTCAGCGCGTCGCCGTAGGCCGGGCGCAGGGCAAGCGCGCGCGCGACCGCTTCGAGCGATTCCGCCGGCCGCTCGAGCTTGCGCAAGGCGAGCCCCAGATTGTACCAGGTCGCCGCCGCGTCGGCGGACAGCGCCAGCGCGCGCTTGTAGCTCTCCACGCAGCCCGCATTGTCGCCGAGCAATTGCTGCGCGTCGCCGCGCCGCGTCCAGGCTCCGGCATCGTCGGGCATTGCGGCAAGCGCGTTGTCGTAGTGGCGGATCGAGTCCGCATGGCGCCCCGCATCGAAAAGCGCGTTGGCGAGATTGAGCTGCGCATCGAGCGCGCGCGCTGGGACGGAAGCAACCGCCTTTTCGATCGACGCCACGGCCGCCGCCGCGTCGCCCAGGCGGCGCAGCAAGGCCCCCTTCAGATGGAGTGCGTCGAAATCGTTCGGGTCGGCGGCCAGCACTTCGTCGTAGAGCGTGCGCGCAGCCGCAAGGTCGCCCGCCCGATGTTTATCGAGTGCTGCGGCAAGCGTCTTTGCGATGGCGGCGTCGGCGTGCGGCATGGCGATGCGCTAGGCGGCTCCGAGGTCCGCGTCGATCTCGGCGAGCGGGCCCTGCCAATCGCCGCGCTGCGGCTGCCGGAACAGCCGCATGCTCGGATACCACGGGCTGTCGCTGCGGCCCAAGAGCCAGCGCCAGTCGGGCTTGAAGGGCACGAGCACCCAGGTCGGTTTGCCGAGCGCACCCGCGAGATGTGCGATCGACGTGTCGACCGTCACGACCAGATCGAGCGCTTCGACGAGGGCTGCCGTCTGCGAGAAATCGACGAGATCGGGGCCGAAATAGCCAATGTCGGGTTGCCCTGCGAGCCAGGCCTGGTCTTCGACGCGCAATTCGTTCTGCAGGCACACGAACTGCCGACCTTGTTTTGCGAGCGCCATGAAGTCCGGCAGTTTGATCGAGCGGTTGCGGTCGTTTTTGTGCACGGGCCGGCCCGAATTGGCAAAGCCGATGCGTCTGCCGGTCGCGTTGCCGAGGCGATGGCGCCACGCGGCAACCTTGGCCGCATCGGCCTTGAGATAGGCAGGCGATGCCGGGATCGTCGCAAGCTCGGTCTTGAAGGCGAGCGGCAGGCTCAGCAATGGGCAGTGGAAATCGAACGGCGGCAGCGGCTGGCCTTGCGGCACAAGCTGGCCCACCCCTTCGAGTGTCGCAAAGAGCACCACCAAGGCGGGCTGCACTTCGAACACGACGAAAGCCCCCCGGGCCGCCAGCATTTTCACGTAGCGCGCGAATTGGATCGTGTCGCCGAAACCCTGTTCGGCATAGACGAGGATGCGTTTGCCGTTGAGATCGGCGGTCCCGGTCCAGCGCGGAACGCCGAAGTCGCGCTTGACGCGCAGCAGCGAATCTTCCTGCCAGCGCCATTCGTATTGCGGCCAGCCGCGCTTGAAATCGCCCGTCATCAGCCGCACGAAGCTCGAATGCAGATTGGCTTCCATATGCTGCGGCTCGACGGCGATGGCCTTGTCGAAATCGGCGAGGGCCGCTTTCGTGTCCAGCGCTTCGAGCCGCAGATTGCCGCGATTGTAGAGCGCGTCGGCGAATTTGGGGTCGATCGACAGCGCCTTTTCGTAGGCCGCCTGCGCTTCGTCCTCGCGGCCCAGATCGCGCAGCGCGTTGCCGAGATGCGTGTGCGCCAGACACGCGCGCGGCTCGATTGCCAGCGCCTTGCCGATATAGGCAACGGCCGTCTGGCTGTCGCCGCGCTGGCGATAGAGCACGCCGAGCAGATGGTTGGCGTCGAAATTCGCGGGATCGGCCGCGATGACGGCGCGATACAACGCTTCGGCTCCCGCATAATCCTGCGCTTGATGGCGTTTGAGCGCCTGTTCGAGCTGGGCAACGAGATTGGCGGGAACGGGTTTTGCCGCGGCCGCCGGAGCGGGGGCGGGTGCAGGCGCTGGGGCAGGCCCAAGATTGAGCCCCGTCAGCGCATGGATCTCGGCGCGCGACAATGTGCCTTTGCGCGGCAGGCGCCCGCCCGCCGCAATCTCGTCGGGCAAGCGCTTGCGGATCACCATTTCGATCGCACACTCGCCGACGGGCGTGAGCGTCTGGTCGAGCGGCGGCAGATTGTAGCGATAGGAGGCGTCGAGCTTTTCAAGCTTCAGAAGCTCCGCCGCCTCGGGGAGCTTCGCCACCATCTCGATCGCGTTCAGCGATCTCGGACTCCAGGATTTCTTTTTGTAGATCGCGAAGGTCCATTTGTGGTCGTTGTTTTTGTTCGAAGGCCAGATGCCCTGCTCGTAGAGATCCTCGTCGGGGATCAGGATCACGAGATGCCCGCCGGGCTTCACGACCTCGAACCAGCGCTGCAACGCCGCCATCGGATCGACCATATGTTCGAGGCAATGGCTCGAATGCACGAAATCCAGGCTCGCATCCGCGATCGTCGCGAGCTTCTGCGCGTCGCCGTCCGGCATGTCCCACACGCGCAAGCCCGTCATCAGCGGGAATTGTTCGGCATAGAGCGACACCGGATCGCTGCCGGCCCCGATATCGATGCCTTGGCCGACGAAAAACCGCGTGGCGTAGCGCACATCCGTCAGACGCCGGACGACCGATTTGCTGGCTTCTTTCATTTCGATTTCTTGCCGCTGCTTGGTTTCTTCGTGGTCGTTTTGAGGGCTTGCGCCACTTCGTCGAGCACGCTGCCCCACGCCCCGCGATTGGTCTGGCGGAACAGCCGCACGCTCGGATACCACGGGCTGTCGCTGCGCTTCTGCAGCCAGCGCCAGTCGGTGTCGTAGCGCAGCAGAATCCAGGTCGGCTTGCCGAGGGCGGCCGCCAGATGGGCGACCGACGTATCGACCGTGATCACGAGATCGAGATTGGACATGAGGGCCGCCGTGTCGGCGAAGTCCGAAAAATCGGCGCCGAAGAACGGAATCTCGGGGCGCTGCTCGAGCAGCGTTGCGTCTTCGGCGCGCAGCTCCTTCTGCAGGCAGTAGAAACTGTCGTTCGGCGTGACGATCTTGAGGAAATCGCGCATCGGGATCGAGCGGTAGGTGTCGCTCGTGTGGCGCGGCTGGCCCGTGCTCGCATAGCCGATGCGCCTTCCCTTGGCCGGCCCCAACCGTTTGGCCCACGCGGCCGACAAAGCCGGGTCGGCCTTGAGATAGGCGGGCGAAGAAGGGATCGTCTTAAGGTCGGTTTTGAAGGCGAGCGGCAGGCTCAAGAGCGGGCATTCGAAATCGACCGGCGGCAGCGTGTCGCCGCGCGCGACGAGTTCGGCCACGCCCGCAAAACCCTCGACGAGCCGCTTCAAGGGCGGCTGCACTTCGAGCACCACATGGCCCCCGCGCGCCGCGACCATCGGCGCATAGCGCACGAACTGGATCGTGTCGCCGAAGCCCTGTTCGGCATGCAGGAGGATGCGCTTGCCCTTGAGATCGGCCTCGCCGGTCCAGCGCGGCACGCCGAAATCGCGCAACACGTCGGCCGGGTTTTCGCCGCGCCAGCGCCACTCGTATTGCGGCCAGCCGCGCGCGAAATCGCCGTGCAGCAGCCGCACCATGCTCGAGAAGCGGTTGGCCATCGCGTGCGTCGGCTCGTTTTCGACCGTCTTGTCGAAATCCGCGAGGGCGCCGTGCGTGTCGACCTCGTGCAGCGCCATGTAGCCGCGATTGTAGTAGGCCTCGGCGAGTTTGGGATCGATCTCCACGGCCTTGTCGTAATGCGTGCGCGCTTCGGCGTTGCGCCCGAGATCGCGCAGCGCGTTGCCCAGATGCATGTGGGCGAGCGAGCTGCGCGGGACGATCTCGAGGGCCCGCTCAAGGAGCGGAATGGCGGCGGCCGAATCGCCCTGCTGGCGGCGCATGATGCCGAGCAGATGGGGCGCGTCGAAGTTTTTGGGATCGGCCGCCATCACCTCGCGATAGAGCGGCTCGGCCGCCGCCAGATCGTTTTTCTGGTGCAAGGCCAGCGCTTGGCGCAGCTTCGTCTCGGTCGCCGAGGCGGCGGGTGCGGCCGGGGCAGGGGCGGGGCCGACATTGATGCCGGTCAGCGAGAAAATCTCGGCACGCGACAAGCTCCCTTTGCGCGGCAACCTGCCGCCCGCCGCGATCTCGTCGGGCAGGCGTTTGCGGATCACCATTTCGATGGCGCATTCGCCGACGGGCGTGAGCGTTTGGTCGAGCGGGGGCAGATTGTAGCGATAGGACGCGTCGAGTTTTTCGATTTTGACGAGCTCTGCCGCCTCGGGAAGCTTCGCCACCATCTCGATCACGTTCAGCGATTTCGGACTCCAGGATTTCTTTTTATGGATCGCGAAGGTCCATTTGTGGTCGTTGTTTTTGTTCGACGGCCACACGCCCTGTTCGTAGAGATCTTCGTCCGGAATCAAGATCACGAGATGCCCGCCGGGTTTGACGACCTCGAACCAGCGTTGCAACGCCGCCATCGGATCGACCATGTGCTCGAGGCAATGGCTCGAATGCACGAAGTCGAGGCTTTCGTTGGCGATCGTCGCGAGTTTCTGCGCGTCGCCGTCCGGCATGTCCCACACGCGCAAACCCGTCATGCGCGGGAACTGCTCGGCATAAAGCGAGATCGGATCGCTGCCGGCCCCGATATCGATGCCTTGGCCGACGAAGAACCGCATCGCGTAGCGCATGTCGGCAAGGCGGCGGACGATGGATTTGCTGGTTTCTTTCATATTGCGACCGCTTGCTGTTGTGCGTTGAGTGCGTTCAAAGCCGCCGCCGCCTCGGCGAGAGCCGGCATCCACGCGCCGATCGTCGGCTGGCGGAACAGCCGCATGCTCGGATACCACGGGCTGTCGCTGCGGCCCAATAGCCAGCGCCAATCCGGATTGAAAGGCAGCAGCACGAACGTGGGTTTCCCCAAAGACGCCGCAAGATGGGCAACCGACGTGTCGACCGTCACGACGGCATCGAGCGTCGAGAGGAGGGCGGCCGTATCGGCGAAATCGGCCAGCTCCGGCCCGAAAAACGGCACGTCCGTGAGCGCCGCGAGCGCTTCGCGGTCGGATGCGCGCAGCTCTTTTTGCAGGCACACGAGCAGGCGCCCGGGGGCTGCAAAAGCCGCAAAATCGCGCATCGGGATCGAACGGTTTTTGTCGTTTTTGTGCGTGGTGCTGCCCGAGGCGACGAAGCCGACGCGCGTTTTGTGGCCCGCACCCAAGCGCCGCGCGAAGGCGGCAGCGGCGGCCGCATCGACGCGGAAAGGCGCCGGCACACGCGGGATCGACGCAAGATCGGTCGCGAACGCAAGCGGCGCGCTCAGGAGCGGACACTCTAAATCGAATGCCGGCAGTTTTTCGCCGCGCGCCACAAGTTGGGCTGCGCCCGGCATTCCTTCGCACAGCCGCTTCAAGCCCGGCTGCACTTCGAGGATCACGTGCGCGCCACGCGCGGCGGCAAGGCTCGCATAGCGCGCGAACTGGATCGTATCGCCGAAACCCTGTTCGGCGTAGAGCAGCAGGCGCTTGCCTTTGATGTCGGCCGTACCGGTCCAGCGCGGCACGCCGTAGCTGCGGATCGAGGCCGCGATGGCGGGATCGGCCCAGCGCGTCTCGTATTGCTTCCAGCCTTGCGCGAAGTCGCCGAGCAGCAATTGCAGCATGGCTTTGGCGCGATTGGCGGCCATATGCGCGGGCTCGCGCGCAATGCCCGCGTCGAAATCGCGCATCGCGGCATTCGTATCGAGCCCGTCGAGGGCGAGGATGCCGCGATTGTAGTAGGCCTCGGCATAGGCCGGGCGCAGGGCAATCGCGCGCGTGAAGCAGGCGGCGGCCGCCTCGCGATTCCCCAACGCGCGCTCGATCGTGCCGAGATTGTTGTGCGCGTCGGCAAAATCGGGGCGCGCGGCAAGCGCCGCTTTGTAGCGCGCGCGCGCCTCCTCGAGGCGGTCGAGCGCGAACAACGCACTGCCTGCCCCATTGAGCGCCAGCGCGTGCGTGGGCTCGGCCGCGAGCACGGCTTCGCAGCCCGCGAGCGCCTCTTCGACGCGCCCGAGCGCCGACAGCGCCACGCCGCGATTGACCGCGGCTTCGTGGAAATCGGGGCGGAGCGCAAGCGCCTTGTCGTAGGCGGCGAGCGCTTCCGCATTGCGGCCGAGGGCGCGCAGCACCACGGCTTGGTTGCTCAGCGCCTCTACATATGTCGGGCGCAGCTGCAAGGCCGCGTCGTAGCAGGCGAGCGCATCGCCCAAGCGCCCGAGCGCATAGAGCGTGCTCGCACGCCCGTTCAGCGCTTCGGCGTAACGCGGATCGCGCGCAAGGGCGGCATCGTAGGCGGCGAGCGCTTCCTGCGGCCGCTGCAGATCGCGCAGCAGATTGCCGCGCTGGAACAAAGGTTCGGCGTTCTGCGGCTGCAGGTTTGCGGCCTTGGCGCAAGCCTGCAGCGCTTCCTCGATCCGGCCGAGATCGCGCAGCGCATTGGCGTAGTTGCCGTAGGCCGAGCCGCTGGCCGGTTCGAGCGCCAGCGCCTTGCCGATAAGATCGACCGCGGCCGCGGAATCGCCGCGCTGGCGATGGGCAACGCCGAGCAGATGCAGCGCGTCGAAACTGCCGGGATCGTCGGCAAGGATCGCGCGATAGAGTTTTTCGGCCGCCGCAAAATCGCGCGCTTGATGCAGCGCCACGGCCTTGGCCAAGCGCGGATCGCTCTCGGCCTTTTTGGTCGCTTGTTTGGGTGCCGGGGCGGGGGCGGGGCCAAGATTGAGGCCCGTCAGCGCATGGATCTCGGCGCGCGATAGCGTTCCCTTGCGCGGCAATCTTCCGCCCGCCCCAATCTCGGCAGGCAGGCGTTTGCGGATCACCATTTCGATCGCACACTCGCCGACCGGCGTGAGCGTCTGGTCGAGCGGGGGCAGATTGTAGCGGTACGAGGCATCGAGCTTTTCGAGTTTGATTACCTCGGCCGCCTCGGGGAGCTTCGCCACCATTTCGATCACGTTCAGCGACTTCGGGCTCCAGGAGCGTTTCTTGTAGATCGCGAACGTCCATTTGTGGTCGTTGTTTTTGTTCGACGGCCAGATGCCCTGCTCGTAGAGATCCTCGTCCGGAATCAAAATCACGAGATGTCCGCCGGGTTTGACGACCGCGAACCAGCGCGCCAACGCCGCCATCGGATCGACCATGTGCTCGAGGCAATGGCTCGAATGCACGAAGTCGAGGCTTTCGTTGGCAATGGTGGCGAGTTTCTGCGCGTCGCCGTCGGGCATGTCCCACACGCGAAGCGCGGTCATCAGCGGGAACTGCTCGGCATAAAGCGACACCGGATCGCTGCCCGCCCCGATGTCGATGCCCGCACCCACGAAGAAGCGCGTGGCGAAGCGCACATCCGTCAAACGCCGGACGACCGATTTGCTGGCTTCTTTCATGGCGAGGGCAAGGCGCGCAACGCGGCACCGACTTCGTCGAGAACGGCCGCCCAGGCTGCGATGTGTTTCTGGCGGAACAGCCGCATGTTCGGATACCACGGGCTGTCGCTGCGGCCCAAGAGCCACCGCCAGTCCGGATTGTAGGGCAGCAGCACCCAGGTGGGCTTGCCCAACGCACCCGCAAGATGGGCAACCGACGTGTCGACCGTCACGACCAGATCCATGTTGGCGATGAGGGCGGCCGTATCGGCGAAATCGGCGAGCGTGTCGCCGAAAAACGGCACGTCGCGGCGGCTGCGCAGGAAGGCCGCGTCGGCGGGCCGCAATTCCTTCTGCAGGCAGATGAAATTCATGCCCTCGGGGGCGATCGCCAGCATGTTGCGCATCGCGATCGAGCGGTTTTTGTCGTTTTTGTGCGTGGCGCTGCCCGAGCACACGAAGCCGATGCGCGGGCCCGTCTTGGCGCCCAGGCGCTTTTGCCAGGCCGCGACGGCAGCCGGTTCGGCCTTGAGATAGCCGAGCGGGGCGGGCACGCTGTCGAGATCGGTCGCGAAAGCGAGCGGCAGGCTCAGGAGCGGGCATTCGAAATCGACCGGCGGGACGGGTTCGCCGCGCGCGACGATTTGGGCGGCCCCGGCAAAACCGTCGAGCAGGCGGCGCAAAGGCGGCTGCACTTCGAGCACGACATGGCCCCCGCGTGCCGCCGCCATCGGCACGTAGCGCACGAACTGCAGCGTGTCGCCGAAACCCTGTTCGGCATAGAGCAGCAGGCGCTTGCCTTTGATGTCGGCTGCGCCCGTCCAGCGCGGCACGTCGAATTTGCGGCGGCTCGAGGCAAGGCCGCTGTCGCGCCAGCGCCATTCGTAGTCCGGCCAGCCGCGCTTGAAATCGCCGCCCTGCAGGCGCGTGAGCGACGCGTTCAGGTTCGCCATCGTGCTGTCGGGATCGTGCGCGATGGCTTTTTCGAAATCGGCAAGTGCGGATTGGTGGTCGAGCGTGTCGAGGGCGAGATTGGCGCGGTTGTAGTAGGCGACCGAAAGTTCTTTGGTCTGTCCCGGCGCGGATTCGTTCAGCGCCACCGCGCGGTCGTAGTTCTCGCGCGCCTCGTCGCGCAAGCCAAGGGCGCGCAGCGCGTTGCCGAGATTGCCGTAGAGTTCGGCGAAATCGGGTTTGCCGGCGATGGCGCGCCGATAGAAGGAAAGCGCTTCCTTCGGCCGCTCGAGGCTTACCAGCGCATTGCCGCAGGCGTTGAGCGCTTCGGGATAGTCGGGCCGCAGCGCGAGCGCGCGCTTGGCGGCTTCGAGCGCTTCTTGCGGCCGGTCGGCCTTCTGCAGCGCGTGCGCGAGATTGTGCCAGCTGTTGGAATCGCCGGGGGCAAGTGCGAGTGCGCGGCGATAGGCCGCAATGCCGCCGTTCGTGTCGCCCGCCATCTGCAGCGCGTCGGCATAACGCGCATGGGCGACCGCATCGTTGGGAGCCGCGGCGAGCGCGCGCGCGTACTGCTTGGCGGCGTCGGCGTAGCGCGCGCAGTCGAACAGCGCGTTGGCAAGATTGAGGGCCGCGGAATCGCCGCGCGCGGGATGCGCCGCGATCGCTTTTTCGATGGCGGCGACGGCCGCTTTTGCGTTGCCGCTTTTGCGCAGCAACGCGCCCTTCAGGTGGAGGGCGTCGAAATTCAGCGGATCTTCGGCCAGCACGCGGTCGTAGAGCGGGGCCGCCGCCGCCAGATCGCCCGCGCGATGCCGCTCGAGTGCCGCTTCAAGCGTTCCCGACACTGAAACAGGCGGGGAAATTGGCGGCGATATGTCTTGCACTGATCCGGCAGTTCCGCAAATGTTGAGAGAACGCGAATCCTATCAGAAACGCGCGCGCGCGGCAAAAGCACGGCCCCCGTTCGCGCGGGCGAACGGGCCATGAGCACCGACTTCGAATCGATCCTGCACCGCCTGGAGTCCGACGCGGTTTTTTCCGCCGCCGAACTCGACGCGATTTCGGCGCAAATCGCCCCCGCTTTGGCGGCGACCGGCACGTCGGAAGCCAGCGACGCGATGTGGGCGCTCGTGATCCAGCGCCGCCACACGCCGTCTTTGCTGCCGCTCGCGCGCAACATGCAGATCCGCGGCGACGATTGGGCCGCCTATGTGCTGTGCGCGATCGCGTTCGCGCGCGGCCTTCGGACGCCCGAACTGCGCGCCGTGCTCAACGATTCGATCGCGCAGTTGCGCGCCAAGTTCGCAAGCGCGACGGCACTTGTGGCCGATCCCGCGTGCGACGCCAAAGCCAAGGCGCTGACGGTGACCTCGCCCGAGGGCACCATGAGCGTGGAAGCCACCGTGCATGCGGCCCTTGCCCTCTACACGAAGGGCGAATATGCGCGCGCCGACGCGGCGTGCGGGGCGGCGCTGGCGGCCTTGCCGGTCTATCCCGACGCGCTTGCGGTCGCCGCCGTCACGCTGAAGGCGTTGCACCGCTATCCGCAGGCGGTCGAGGCCAATCTGCGCGCGATCTGGCTCGCGCCCGTAAGCCCGGTCGCGATGTCGAACCTGAGCAGCATGATGATTGCACTCCAGCGCGGGCCGGACGCGCAGCGCTTCGCCGAGCTTGCGCTGGCGGTCGACAACAAGCGGCCCGAGGCGTGGGTCAATCTGGCCGGCGCACTCGGCGAAACGCCGGGCCGTGCGGAAGCGGCCGCGCGCGCGGCCATCAAGCTTTTGCCCGCCAACGCGTCGGCGCATCTCAATCTCGGCAACGCGCTGAAGCAGCAGGGCCGGCTCGACGAGGCGGTCGCGTGCTATCGCGAAGTGATCAAGCTCAAGCCGGCCGACCAGCTCGCCTACCAGAACATCCTGGTGACGATCCAGTATTCCGACGCCTACAGCCCGGCCGACGTGGCGGCCGAGCATTTCCGCTTCGCCGAGCGCTTCGAAGCGCCCGTGCGCCCGGCCAAGCCGGTCTTCGCGAACGCCCGCGATCCCGAACGGCCGCTGCGCGTCGGGTTCGTGTCGGGCGATTTCCGCGACCATGCCTGCAGCTATTTCGTCGAGCCGCTATGGGCGCATCTCGACAAGGCGAATTTCCCGCTTTACGCCTACTCGACCAAATTCGGCGCCGACGACGCCGTGGGGGCTCGGTTGCGCGCGCACACCGCGCAATGGCGCGACGTTTCAGCGATGCCGGATGCCGCAACGGCCGAGGCGATCCGCAACGACCGCATCGACATTCTGTTCGACATCGCGGGCCACACGGCCGGCAATCGGCTGATGGCGTTTGCGCGCGAGGCGGCCCCCGTGCAGGTCACGTGGCTCGGCAATCCGAACACGACCGGCCTCAAGTCGATGGGCTGGCGCTTGAGCGATCCGCTGACCGATCCGCCGGGGGCCGAGAAGCTCTATTCCGAAAAACTCTACCGCTTGCCGGACATATTCTGCGTCTACCGGCCGATGATCCGCCATCCCGAGCGGCGCAGAAGCGAAGCCTATGCGACGCTGCCCACGCCCGCGATCCGCAACGGCTACGTGACCTACGGCACGTGCAACAACTTGGCGAAACTTTCGACCACGGCTTTGCGCGTGTGGGGCCGCATCCTCGCGCGGGTTCCGAGCGCGCGCCTGCTGATCGAAGCCAAAGACGTCGAGCATCCGCAATTGCGAAAAGCGTTCCTCGAGAAGGCTGCGGATGCCGGCATTCCCGTGCAGCGCCTCGATCTCGTGGGGCGCGACTATTCCAAACAGTATCTGCGCTACCACGAAATCGACGTCGCCCTCGACCCGTTTCCGGCCAACGGCGGCACCACCACGTGCGACGTGCTGTGGATGGGCGTGCCGATGGTGACGATGCCCGGCGACGCGTTTTTCGCGCGCATGGGATTTTCGCTCTCGACCGCCGCAGGCTTGACCGACCTCGTCGCCAAAGACGAAGCGCATTACGTGGAATTGGCCGTCGGTCTCGCGGGCAGCCTCTCGGCCCTCAACCGCCGCCGCCTGGGCCAGCGTGCCATCGTCGAAGCCAGCGCTTTGATGGACGAAGCCCGCTATGCAAGCAACGTCGAAAAAGCGCTGCGCGACATGTGGCGCGATTGGGTCGCGAAAAAACCCTAACCCTTGGCGCACCAGGCGCGCCACAGATCGCGCCAGGCGGCTTCGATGTTGCGCGCGAAGGCGGGGGCGTCGCACAGGCTTGAGGCCTGCAGGCGCGGACGCAGGATTTTGCGGAAGCTTTCGAGTTCGCTGGGGTTCGCCGCAAGCTCGACCGCGCGCGCGACGTAAGCCTCGCTCGAGACGACCGCAAAATCGCCTTCGAGATCGACCGCACCCAAGAAGCCCAGCGTCTGGCGCGAGATGGGGCGCGTGCCCGGCATGGTCAGCACGGGCACGCCCATCCACAACGCCTCGCACGAGGTGAGCCCGCCGCTGAACGGGAACGGGTCGAGCGCCACGTCGATGTCGCCGTATTCGTCGAGCATCTTGGCGTGGCTGCTGGGGCCGCGCAGTTCGAGGCGGCTTGTGTCGCCGCCGGCGGCCGCGAATGCCGCCGCCACACGCGCGCGTTCGCCGTCGAATTTGAGCGTCTTCCATTTGAGCACGAGGCGCGCGGTCGGCGCGTTCGACAGTATCTGCGCCCACACGCCCATAACTTCGGTCGTGACTTTCGAGAGATTGTTGAAGCTGCCGAACGTCACGTGGCCCTTGGCCAGATGCGGCGACGGGCGCACGGGCGGGGCGTAGTCCGGCGGGGTGTAGCAGAAGCGCCCGCCCGGCAAGCGCACGATCTGCTCGACGAACATGTCTTCTTCGTCGGGCAAGACGGTCGTATCGTCGAGGAGGACCGCGTCGATCTCGACGAGGCCCGTGGTGCCGAAATAGCCGAGCCAGCTTGCCTGCACCGGCGCGGGCTTAAGCGCAAACAGCGGCAGCCGGTTCTTGGCCGTGTGGCCCGCGAGATCGACGAGGATGTCGATGCGGTCGCTGCGGATCGCGGCGGCGGCGTCGCGATCCGACAGGCCCACAATGTTGCGCCAGCCGGCCGAATTGTCGCGCAGGCGCTTGGTCAGCGCATCCTCGCGCCCGCCGTTCGAATAGCAGAAAATCTCGAAATTCGCGCGCTCGTAGCTCGCCATGAAGCCGTCGAGGAAAAAGCCGACCGGGTGCGTGCGCAGATCGGGCGAGACGAAGCCCACGCGCAGCCTGCGCTCAGGGTCGCGCGTGTTGGCGAAGGCGGCCAGCGGCGGGCGCGGCGGCAGGCTCTGCGCGAAGCGCTTGGCCGCGTCGACCATTTCCTGCTTGGAAATCTGCGGCGCGTAGTGCTGGGCCAGCAGCAGATTGTTGTGCGCCTCGTAGTAGTTCGGCCGCAATTCGACCGCGCGCGCGAAACACGCGAGTGCGCCGTCGTGGTTGGCCTGCGCCTGCAGCGCCATGCCGAGATTGTTGTGCAGCAACGCGACGTTGGGGCCGAGTTCGATCGCCTGGCGGTAGAGGGCGATCGCGTTCGGGATGTCTTCGTACGAAAAATACGCCGTCGCCAGATTCATGCGCGCCTTGGGGTGCGACGGATTGAGACGCAGCGCTTCGTTGTAGTGCTCGAACGCCTGCTCGAAGCGGCCCATCTCCTGGTGCACGTCGGCGGCGTTGCACTGGTAGTCGGCATTGCGCGGCTGCAGCTCGATGGCGCGCGCGTAGCTTTTGGCCGCCTCCTCGAAGCGTTCGAGATCGCGCAGCGCGTTGCCGAGATTGTTGTGCGCCTCGGCGTAGCCCGGATTGAGTTCGATCGCCTTGCGATAGGCGTCGGCCGCCGCTTCGATGCGGTGCATCTCGCGCAAGACCACGCCGAGATTGCCGTGGAATTCCGGGGCCGCCGGATTGATCGCGATCGCGGCGTTGATGAGTTCGAGTGCAAGCGCGGGTTTCTGCGACTGGTGCGCCACCACGCCCGCCAGATGCAAGGCACCTGCATTGCGCGGGTCGATGCCGAGGATCTCGTGGTACTGGGCGGCCGCCTTGGCAAGCTGGCCGCTGCCATGCAGCTTCATCGCGTTTTCGATGAGGGCCGGAATGTCGGCGGCCGTCTTCTTGCGCGGGGCTTCTTGCTTGGGCGAAGGCACTGGGATCGACATCAGCGCGATCTGCGACTGCTTGACGAGCGTTTCGAACTGCGGCCCGCCGAGCCCGCGCTGCGCGCCCTGGCGCAGCACCGACATCGCCTCTTTGGCCTGGCCGATGCGCAGCAACGCGTCGGCGTAGGAGAACCAGAATTGGCCTTCGACCGGTTTGGTTTCGAGGGCCGCTTTGAGGCGCTTCAGCCCTTCGGCGAAATTGCGCTGCACCATCAGCAGCGCGCCGAGATTGTGGTTCGCGTCCGGGTGCGTCGCATCGCGCTCGAGAATGGCGCGGTAGCCCTTTTCGGCGGCGCCAAGATCGCCGTTCTTGTGCGCCGCGATCGCGGCCAGCAGCATTTCGCCAATCTCGGTCGCGGCGTCGGTCATCGCAGTGCCACGTCGAAGGCGGCGGGCGCTTGGCCGGATGCCGCGCGCGCGTGCATCGTCTCGTACGCGCTTTCGATGCCGCGGCGGAACAGCTCGATGTCGAACAAAGGCGCGGTGCTGCGATTCTGCGCAAGTTTCGCGCGCAGCGCCGAGAGGCGCGCGGGACTTGCCGCAAGGCTCACGGCTTCGGCCTCGTACGCGTCGAGCGAGGGCATCACCATCTCCGGCATGCCCACGCTGCGCAGCAAGCTTGCCGCCACGCGCGCGGGAAAGCTGCTGCCGGCATAGGTGAGCAAGGGCACGCCCATCCACAAAGCGTCGCTTGCCGTGGTGTGCGCGTTGTAGGGGAAGGTGTCGACGAAGAGATCGGCCAGCACGTGGCGCGCGAGATGTTCGGCATGTTTGGCGTGCGGCGCGAAAACGAGGCGTTCGGGATCGATGCCGTGGCCGGATGCTGCGGCACGCAGATTCGCCACGGCGGCCTCGTTGGTCGCGAGCAGCCACAAGACGCTGCCTTCGATGCGGCGCAAAAGCCGCATCCACAACGCAAAGATGGAAGGCGAGATCTTCCAGGCATTGTTGAAGCAGCAGAACACGAAAGCGCCCTCGGGCAGGCCCGCTTGCGCGCGCGTGGGCGCCGTCGGCGCCACGATGCGTTTTGCGTCGTTGGCCTGGTAGCAATGCGGCAACCGCACGGTTTTTTCGGCGAAATGCGCGTCGCTGCCCGGCGGGGCCACGGTCGGATCGACGAGGATGTAGTCGATGAAATCGGCCCCCATCGTGCCGGGATATCCCAAATAATTGACCTGCACCGGCGCCACGCGCCGTGCGAGCACGCCCGTGCGCGCATCGGCCGTGTAGCCCATCAAATCGACGGCGATGTCGTAGTCTCGGCCGCGCATGAGGCTCGCGATTTCGACGTCGTTCTTGGCGCGCAAGTCGGCAAAATCGTCGAACGCCGAAACGAGGCGTTTGCGCATTGCCCCGTCGCTGTCGGGCCCGACCGACAGCCCGTGGATCTCGAAGCGGCTGCGGTCGTGCGCCTCGAACAGATTGGCGATCAGATACGCCACCGCATGGTCGCGGAAATCGGCCGAGATATAGGCGATCTTGAGCCGTTTTCCCGCCGATGCCGCGCGCGGCGGCAAGGGCGTTGCGGCTGCTGCCGCGCGCGTGTAGCGCGATGCTGCGAAGATGCGCGCGCTCTGCAGATGCAGGGCCGGATCGTCGCTGAACGCCATCAACGTGAAGGGTTTGTCGGCGCGTTTTCCCGCGCGCGTGGCGTCGGCGATGCGCGCGCAAAGCGCCTCGTAGTCGCGCCAGTCGCACGCCAGCAGCCGTTCCGAGAGCATGCTGCCCAGCGCAAAATCGTAGTCGGGCGCAAGGGCCAGCAGACGTTCGTAGCTCGCCGCCGCCTCGACCGGGCGCTTCAAAAGCTGCTGCAGGATCGCAAGGCTCGCGACCGCTTCCGCAAAATCGGGCTTGAGCGCCAGCGCTTGGGCATAGGCCGCAAGCGCTTCGTCGGCACGGCCGAGCATGCGCAAGGCCACCCCGCGATTGTGCGTGGCGTGCAGATGGCGCGGATCGCAGGACAGCGCCCGCTCGTAATGGGCAAGCGCTTCTTCGTGCCGCTCGAGGCCCGCGAGGATCACGCCCATCTCGTTGTGCGCGTAGGCCGCTTTCGGCGCCAAGGCGATGGCTTTGGCGCAAGAAGCGATCGCGTCGTCGCTGCGCCCCAAATGGCGCAAGGCGACGGCGCGCAGATGGTGGGCTTCGGCATAGCCGGGCTCGAGGGCGAGCGCGCGGTCGACGGCGGCCAGCGTTTCGGCATGGCGGCCCAAATCGCCGAGCGCGTTGCCGAGATTGTAGTTGGCGGCGGCACTGCGGCCTTTGACGCGCGCCAAAGCGCGCCCGATCAGATCGACTGCGACGGCCGCATTGCCTTGCGCGCGCGCGGCAACGCCCGACAGATGGAGCGCGTCGAAATTCTGCGGTTCGACGCGCAGCACCTCGCGATAGAGATTGGACGCCTCGGCCAGTTTGCCCGACTGGTGCAAGGCAACGGCTTGCTGCAGTTTGGCCATGGTCGGCGAGAGGCGGGCAGGCGGTTTGGGCGGCATGGGTTCCGATGGCAGGCCAGAATCGCGAAGTTGCGGCCAAGAATGCGCGCGCGCGTGCAGCGACACAAGACCTGGGACATGTCGGCGCAAACGCGATAGGCTGCGCCCTTGATCTCTCCCGCATCCGTGCCGCGAACCGTGCCGAAAACCGGCGCTGCGGGGCTGCGCATGCGCCGCCGCCGTTTCCTCGCCGCTTCGGCCGCTTTCGGCCTGTCCGCTCCTTCGATCCTGCATGCGCAAGCGCTGACGCGGCTGCGCTTTGCGGTGCAGCCGGGCCTTGCCGCAATGCCGCTTGCGATCGCGCGCGAAGCGGGGCTCGTCGAAAAACATCTCGCGGCACGGGGCTTGCGGGGCGTTGCGGTCGCCTGGATGCAGGCCGGTGCGGCGACGGACGAAGCGTTGCTCGCCGATGCGGTCGATTTCGCCGCGGGCGGGCTGCCGGCGATGCTGCTCTTGTGGGCGAGGACCAAGGGCACGCCGCGCGAAGTGCGCGCGCTGGCGTCGCTGGCCTCGATCCCGCAGATGCTGTTCGCACGCAGTCCGCGCGTGAACACGATCCGCGATTTCGGGCCGAACGACCGCATCGCGGTGCCGGTTTTGCGCGTCGGCCTGCACGCGCTCCTCGTGCAGATGGCGGCCGCCCAAGCCTTCGGGCCGCAAGCCTGGAACCGCTACGAAAACATCATGGTCGAGATGCCGCAAACCGAAGCTTTCGCTGCCCTTTCGGGCGGCGTGCAAAGCTCTGTCACGGCGCATATGTCGGGCCCGCCGCAGCAATGGGCGCAAATGCGCGACCCGCATCTGACGCGCGTGGCCGAAAGCACGGCCGTGACCGACGGCTCCGCCACGCAGAGCGTGGTCGCAGCGCGCATGGGATTTCGCGACCGCCATCCGGACGCAACGGCCGCCGTCCTTGATGCGATCGACGAAGCGATGCAGACCGTCCGCCGCGATCTGCGCAGCTCGGTCGAGATTTTTCTGCGTGCCCAGCGCATGAATCTGGATGCGGGCGAACTCGCCGAGAATCTGCGCGATGCGAACGTGACGTTCGACACGACGCCGAGCCGCTCGATGTTCTTCGCGCAGTTCATGCGGCTTGCAGGGCTCGTCGGACACGCGCCCGCCGCGTGGCGCGACATCTGGATGCCCGAGATGCACGCCCGCAACGGGAGCTAGCGGCGGCGGTCCGGCTGCAGCTTGTCGCCGGGGTTGGCCGGCAGAATCGTTTGAAACGTCCGGAATCGCGGCGGCTCGAAAATCCGGCATTGACGCTGGCTTTGCCCGCTGTAGAACGACTTGCGATCTGCAGGAGCAAGCCATGTCCCGCGAGACGGTCCAAATCGCGTGTCTCCATACGGCCGCAAGCAACGTTGCGGTTTTCGATGCCGCCTTGCGCATGTCGGGGCTGACGGGCGTCGAACTGCGCCATACGGTGCGGGCGGAACTTCTTGCCGCAGCCGAGCAAGAAGGACGACTCACGGCGGCGATTGCGGCGCAGGCGAGTGCGGCTCTCAACGGCCTCTGCACGGGCGCCGATGCCGTGCTCCTCACTTGCTCGACCTTGGGACCGTCAGCCGACGCGGCTGCAGCGAATGCCGCCATCCCCATCCTGCGCGTCGATGCGGCACTCGCGGCCGAAGCGGCAAAGGGCGGGGGCAGGATCGTCGTTCTTTGCGCCGTCGAAACCACTATCGAGCCGACGAAGCGCTTGTTCGAGGCAGCAGCGCAGGCAACCGGAGCGGAGGTGCAGGTGCAACTCGTTCCGGGCGCTTGGGCCGCCTTCAAGGCCGGACAGCAAGATCGCTATCTCGCCATGATCGCGCGCGCCGCAATCGAGGCCAAGCGCGGCGGGGCCGCACGGGTGGCACTCGCGCAAGCGTCGATGGCGGGGGCGTGCGAATTGGTCGCGGCTGGTGAGCGGCCGTTGAACAGCCCCGTTGCGGGCCTTGTCGCCGCCGTCTCTGCCGCAAGCGCATCCTTGCGCAAGGCCCTTGATTGATTTGCAGGAATATGATGCTATAACGGCATCGCCTCAGCGGGCGTGCGCTGTTTGAAAAGTGAAGAAAGACGGCCGCTTTCGGCCCCCAGAAAGGCCGTTTCCAGGATGCAACCAGAATTTCGAGATTGTGGTTACAATCCATGAAAATCAATAGGATAAACAGGTTGCGGCAACGGATGGAAACCAATTGTCGCCTATTTCGCCACGGCAAAAGCGGCGCTTAAGCCTCGGGCGTGATTGATTTTGGGAAAAAACGGCAAAAATTCCGTTCGGCGGTGGGTCGCCTAAAGGACGGCGCCGTTTTGGTCGATCGGCAGCCAGCCGTCGCGGGTCAAAGCTTCGAGCGGTTGGAAGCGGACCTTGTAGGCCATCTTGGCGCTCTCGCCGATCCAGTAGCCCAGATACACATGTGCCAACTGGGCGCGCTGGGCGGCTTCGACGAGGGTCAAGATAAGATGGCTGCCGAGCGAGCGTTCGGGCATCTCGGGCTCGTAGAACGAATAGACCGCCGACAGGCCGCTCTGCATGCGGTCGACGAGGCTCGCCCCCATCAGCGTGCCGTGGCGGTCGCGCACCTCGACCACGTTCGAGGCGTTGGCCCCGACCTCGATCATGGTGCGGTAATCCTCGAAATCCATGCGCGCCATTTCGCCGTCGCGGTGGCGGCCGACCTGGTAGCGCGCGAACAGCGCGTATTGCTCGGCCGTCGCGATGGGGGCGCAGATCTCGGCATGGAGGTCGCGGTTTTTGGCGAGGACGCGGCGCCACTGGCGCGTGTATTCGAAGCGCGCCACCGGAATGCGCACGGCCACGCACGCATTGCAGCCCGGGCAGGCGGGCCGGTAGGCAAAGCCGAGCGAGCGGCGGAAACCCGCTTCGGACAGCAGGTCGTAGGACAGCACGGCCTGCGGGCCGGTCAAGTCCACGAAGATGCGCCGCTCCATGCGCCTGTCGAGATAGGGGCAGGGCGAGGGCATCGAATAGTAGAAGCGCGCGGTGCTGTTGCCTTGCGCGGTCATGCCGGGCCTCCGGGTGCCGCCCGATGCGCGGCCACGCCGCAGATGCGGTCGTGCAGCAGCGCCTTGTTGGGGTCGAACAGCGACCACAGCAGGACGAGGCCGCCGGTGAAGCCAACCCCCATGTAGAACAGCACCCAATGCACGAGCGCTTGCAGGAAGCTCGGCCGCCCGCTGCCGACAAGGGCGGTGAATTCCACGCCGGCAAAGCGCATGCCCCAGGTGGCGCCGCGCGGGCCCGCCAGCAGGATCGCGTGGTAGAGCATCGGTACCAAAGCCACCGCGAACCAGGCGGGCGCCCACAGGATGCCGAAGCTGAACACGCCGAGGAAAAAAGCCGGGATCGAGGCAACGGCCGCGAGCACGCAGCAGATCGCCGCATCGACGGCCCAGGCGAACATGCGCCGCCGCCGCAGGCCCGAAAGATCGGGCAGCGAAGCGACAGCGTCGCTCACGACGGCGTCGATGACGGGCGGTGCTGTGCGCGCATCCATGGCCAAAGCGATCCCCCCAAACGCGACCCCCGAGTTCCAGGTTCGATTAGCCTAGGACTGCTTGAGGCTCGCTGGCAAGTTTCGCTTGCGGGCGGATCAGCTCGATTGCGGTATGTCGCGGAGCAGAACGATCGAAATGCGCCGATTGCGCGCATCGGCCGGGTTGTCGGCGATCAGCGGCTCGGTGTCGGCGCGGCCGATCACGCGGGCAATGCGCGCGGCCGGCAGGCCCGATTCGATCATGGTGCGGCGGGCGGCGTTGGCGCGGTCGCTCGACAATTCCCAGTTCGTGTACTGGGCCCCGCGCGGAAAGGGCGAGGCATCCGTGTGGCCCGTGATCGCGATCGCGTTGGGCAGGGCTTGCACGATGCGCGAAACCGTCGCGAGCAGGCGGCGCGTCTGTTCGGCCGGGGCGGCCGAGCCCGAGGCGAACATCGCGTAGCGCTCCTGATCGACCAGCTGGATGCGCAGGCCTTCGGGCGTGCGGTCCACGAGCAGGTTCTGGGCCAGCGGCTTGAGCTCGGGAATGTCCTGCAAAGCCTGGCGCAGATCGGCTTCGGCGCGCGCGAAGCTCTGCTCTTCGCGCCGTCCCATTTCGGCCTGCATCTGCTGCTGGAAGCTGTTTTGGTTCTGGCCCGCACCCGAGCCGTTCTGGTCGCCGTCGGGCCGGTTGCCGCTGAACTGGTTGCCGGCCGCGCGGTCGCCGGGGCGCCGTTCGCCGAGCGTCTCGCGCCCCGACGGGCCAGCCGCAACGCCCGAGGCGCCGCGCGCGTTGGGCTGCGGGTTTTCGGTGTCTTCGTTGGCGGCCCCCTTGGGATCGGCGAAATCCGGGCCTTCGGTTTCGGCTTCTTCGCCGGTCGGGGCAAGCGGCACGCCCACGACGATGCCGCCCGTCATGTTCGGCAAATCGCCGGGTCCGAGGGTCACGCCCCCGAGCACGCCGCCCGCACCCGAGGTCGAACGCGAAACCGCGTCGAAGGCGGTGAAATACTGCGCAATGCCCTGGCGCTTTTCCTGGTCGGTGGCGTTCAGCAGCCACAGCAGCAGGAAGAACGCCATCATCGCGGTCACGAAGTCGGCATACGCAACTTTCCAGCCGCCGCCATGGGCCGCATCATGGCCCTTTTTGACGCGCTTGATGATGATGACTGGATGATTGCTCTCGTCGGCCATTCTTGTCCCGTTTGCGGCAGCGCACACGAATATGCGCCGATGCGGGCCGACCTACAAGGAGGCCCGGGGTTTAGCGCTATTCGCCTAAAATTAAAGGAAATTTGTTTATGGCTCGTTAATTTTTTAATTTTTAGTTTCTTGCCAGTGACTTACGGCTTCGGCACAAGCGCCAAACTCGGTGTTCCGGGCGGCAATTCGGCGCGGTTGCGGGCAAGGCGCACATGCTGGCCGGCCGCCCATACGGGTGCAAGATCGCGCCAATGCGGCGAGAGCGGATGGCCGGACTGGCCGGGGGCAATCACGAACAGCGTGGAGTCGAGATCGGCCAGATCGTAGATCGCGCGCAAGCCCGCCCCATGGATATGCGCGTACGGCGCTGCCGCATTCGAGAGCCGCATGCCGCCGCGATTGATCGTGTAGTAGTCGCCATGCGTGGGCAGATCGACCGCGAGCAAGGCGCCGACGATCGGCAGGCGTGCGAAGATCGGGTTCTCGAACGGCGCGCGATGGGCGGCCCCCCATTGCCAGCGTTTGAGATCGCGGCCGTATTTCTGGCCGAGCTCGTCGAGCGCTACGCCGAGGGCGGCCTCGGCCATGGCAGCGCAGTTGGGCGCGCAGAAGGGCGAAGTGCCGGCAAGCAGGCCAAGGGCGAGGGTGGGGCGTTCGCGCAAGGCGGCATCGGCCATCGGCCCCAAGGCCGCATCGAGGCCGCGGCGCGTGAGTTCGCGCATCCAGGCCGTGAAGATCAGCGGTTCGGGCCGGCTGCGGTCCATGCGCCCGTCCCAGCTGCGCAGCATCTCGAGCGCGGTGCGCGATTGGGCGTCGACCGGCGTGAGGTTCCGGGCCGCAAGGATCGCCTCGCGCGCGAAGATCGAGTGGGCGTCGGCGAGCATCGCCTCGTGGTAGGCGATATCCTGTTGCGTGCGGGAGGAAAGCAACTCCACGATGCGGCGCTGCCGGTAGGCCGGATCGAACGCGAAGCTCAGATGGTAGGGATAGTCGGGGCTTGCCACGCGGTCGTTGGCGTTGGATGCGAAGCCCGACGCCGGATCGACGAGGGCGGGCATGCGTTCGAACGGCACGAAGCCGGTCCAGCCCACATTGCGGCTCGCGCCCGCATAGGGCAGCAGCGAGGCCGCACTCGCGCGCATCGGAACGGCACCCACGGTGCGCAGGCCGATGGCCCCGTGCGTGTCGGCATAGACCATGTTCTGCACCGGCGACTGCCAGAGCCGCGTGGCTTCGACCGCTTCGGCGGCATTGCGCGCGCGGTTGAGGCGCATCAGCGCTTCGGCCGTGCGGTCGAGTTCGAACAGGAACGGCAAGGCCAGCGACAGCACCTGGCCCGCACCGGCCGTCGCCTGGGCGGCAGCGTCGATGTCGGAGATCACGGCCCCGTGCCGCGTGCGGCGCACGATCAGGGTCTCGGGTTTGCCGTCTTTGACCTGCAGCAGCTCTTCGCGCGTTTCGAAGGCGCGCGGCCCCTCGGGCGTCAGATAGCGCGTGGGATCGGTCGGATCGAGCCGTTCGACAAACAGGTCGGCCGCGTCGGCGTTGGTCGTGGTGAAGCCCCAAGCCACATTGCCGTTGTGGCCGAGGATGAGGGCGGGCGCACCCGGTGCGGTTGCACCGACATAGCGCACGCCAGGAGCTTCCAGCCGCACCAGATACCAGATGCCGGGTGCGCCCAAGCCCAGATGCGGATCGTTGGCGAGGATCGGCTTGCCGCTTGCGGTGCGCGAACCGGCCACGACCCATTCGTTGGAAGCCGAGCCCGTCCCGTCGGCTTCGGGGAGCGCTGCGGCCGCGGCTTCGGCGAGTGCGGCAAGGCCAGGATCGGCAGGTGCGGCCGCACGCGCGGGATCGGCCTGCGGCCACAAAGCGGCGATCAGGTCGGGCGTGAGGCGGTCGCCGAGGCGGGCGCGCAGCAGCGTGTCGCGCCAACCCGAATTCAGCGACAGCCCCATAAGCTGGCCCCACAGCAGCGCATGCCAGCCTTCCCAACGCTCGGGCCGATAACCGGTGAAGAGAAACTCGACAGGCCATGCGCCGTCGCGGGCCGCGAGCGCGGCATTGATGCCGTCCGTGTAGGCATCGGTCTGGCGGCGCGCGTCGGGCTCCATCGCGGCATAGATGCGGCGCGCTTCTTGCGACAGGCCCAGCACGCGGTTGAGCCGGTCGAGCGGCAGCGCGCGCGCACCGGCGAATTCGGCAAGCCGCCCCTGGCCGATCAGGCGCGTGGTCTCGAGCTGGACGAGCCGGTCTTGCGCATGCAAAAGCCCGAGGGCGAACCACAGATCGCGCTCGGTCTGCGCGTAGACGTACGGGATGCCGTATTCGTCGCGCAGAATTTCAAGCCGCGCTTCGAGCCCTTGGACGGCGAGCGTGCCCGATTTCGGCGGCAGGCCCGTGCGCAGATAAAGCACGCCGATCCCGGCCGCCGCACTGCCGAGCAGCAGCAGCGCCGTCGCCAACCGCACGATCCAGCGCACGATGCCCATGGCGGTCAGGCCAGGTTCACGATGACGGTTTTTTTGGTCGTGAAATGCTCGAGCATCGCTTCGAGGGTCGCTTCCTTGCCGAGGCCCGAGGATTTGACGCCGCCATAGCTCAAGCCCGGCTGCACGACGAGGTTCTGGTTCACCTGCACGAAGCCCGCCTGCAGGCGCCGCGCGCCGTCGAGGGCGGTCTTGAGATCCTTGGTCCAGATCGTCGCGGCAAGGCCGTATTCGCTGTCGTTCGCCGCCGCGATCGCTTCGTCGAATGTGTTGAAGCGGATCACGGCCGTGACGGGGCCGAAGATCTCTTCGCGGATCACGCGCGAGCTTGCCGGCAGGCCGGTGAAGATCACGGGCCGCACATAGTAGCCCGGCTTCAGCTTCGCGTCGGCCGGCATGGCCGAACACTCGTTGGCCGTGCCGCCGTCGGCGATGCCGATGGCGATGTAGTTTTTGACCTTCTCGAACTGGCCTTGGCTGACGATCGTGCCGATGTCGGTCGTCTCGTCGAGCGGGTCGCCCATCTTCATGGCGTCGACTTTGGCCTTGAGGGCGGCAACGAACCGGTCGTGCACGCCGGCCTGCACATACATGCGGCTCGACGCCGTGCAGCTCTGGCCCATGCGCGTGAATCGCATGCCCGCAATGGCGCCGGCCACCGTGCGGTCGAGATCGCAATCGTCCATCACGATCATCGGGCTTTTGCCGCCGAGTTCGAGCGTCACCGGGATGAGTTTGTCGGCCGCGAGTTTGGACACGATCTTGCCGGTCTCGACCGAGCCCGTGAAGGTGATCTTGCCGACCTTCGGATGCGATACGAGAGGGGCCCCGCATTCGGGACCCATCCCTGAAAGCATATTGAAGGCGCCCGGCGGCAGGATGGTGCCCATGAGTTCGCAGATGCGCAGCACCGCGAACGGCGCTTCTTCGGCACTCTTGACCACGACCGTGTTGCCGGCAACCAGGGCGGGTGCGATCTTGAGCGCCATCAGCATCATCGGCACATTCCACGGGATGATGGCGCCGACCACCCCGATCGGCTCGCGGATCGTCATGGTCAGCATGTCCGGATTGAAGGGCACGGTCTCGCCCTTGAGCTCGCTGCCGAGGCCCGCATAGAAATGCAGCGCGTCCGCGAGCACGCCCGCCTCGACGCGGCTTTCGGTGCGCAGCGCCTTGCCGGTCTCGAGCGCGATCAGGCGCGAAAGCTCTTCCTTGTGCGCATCAAGCAGGCGCGCGCAGTCGCCGACGAGTTTGCCGCGCTGGCGCGCGGGCACCTTGGCCCACGCGATCTGGGCGGTTGCCGCCGACGCGACCGCACGATCGACGTCGGCCGCATCGCCCGCCGCGGCCTTTGCCACGAGGGCACCCGTGGCCGGGCTGCGCACGTCGAAAGTGGCGCCTGCGGCGGCCGGCACGAGCTTGCCGTCGATGAAATGTTTGCCGGCAAGATGTGCGGCGAGGGCGGCGGGATCGAGAACGATGTCGGTCATGGTTTTTCCTTGGGCGCGGCGAAATCGGCCAGAATGGCCGCACGGTTTTGGTCGAGAGCAGGGGCGGGAGGTCGGGTCGCGGGATCGGCAAACCCCGAAATCTTGATCGGATTGCCGATCACGCTGACCTTGTGCCCGCGCGGTGTGGCGGTTTGGACGACCATGTTGCGCGCCGCCGTCTGCGGATGGTCGATGGCCTGCTTGATGTCGTTGATCGGCCCGGCCGGAATGCCCGCTTGGTCGAGCCGCTCGAGCCAATAGGCCGAAGGCTGTTTGGCGAGAATGGCGGAAATTTCGGCCTCGAGGGCGGCCACATTTTCGGTGCGCAGACCGTTCGTGGCGTAGCGCTTATCTTCGGCCATTGCGGGCGCTTCCAGCACGACTACCATCTTGCGGAACAGGCCGTCATTGCCCGCCGCGATGATGATCGGTTGGTCGGCGGTCTGGAAAATGCCGAACGGCGTGATCGAGGCATGGCGCCCGCCCATCGGCCCCGGCACCTTGCCGGTGTTGAGATAGCGGGCGGCCGGGTTCTCCATCAAAGCCAATTGGCAATCGAGCATGCCGATATCGACGAACGTGGCTTCGCCCGTGCGCAGGCGATGGAACAAGGCCGCCTGCACGCCGATGGCGGCATAGAGCCCGGCCCCGAGATCGCCGATCGAAACGCCGATGCGCGCGGGCGGCGCACCCTCGTGGCCCGTCACGCTGATAATGCCGCCAAGGCCCTGCACGACCATGTCGTAGGCGGGTTTGTCCTTGTGCGGACCCGAATGGCCGAAGCCCGAGGCAGCGCAGTAGATGAGCTGCGGAAAGCGTTCGTGCAAAGCGGCCCAGCCATAGCCGAGCCGGTCCATGGTGCCGGGGCGGAAATTCTCGACGAGCACGTCGGCCTTGGCGAGCAGGCTTTCGAAGATCGTCCGGTGCTCCGAATTCTTGAGGTCGAGCCCGATGCTTTCCTTGCCGCGATTCACGGCCGCGAAATAGACGGACTCGCCGTCGATGAACGGGCCGTATTGGCGGCTGTCGTCGCCGCCGCGCGGATCTTCGATTTTGATCACGCGGGCGCCCAGCTCGGCCATCAGCAAGGTGCAGTAGGGCCCCGCCAGAATGCGGGACATATCGATGATGGTGATGCCCGCAAGCGGGCCGATTTTGGCGGCGGTCATCGGTTGTTCGGTTCCTGGCGTCGCGCGTAGCATCTCCGGGGATCGGGGCACAGTCTTAGCCGATCCGCCAGCACAGGGCCAAGCGGCTTAAGCGCGCGCGGTTTTGGCCGCCCAAAGCTCGTTGGCAAGCAGGGCGGCAAGGATGATGCCCCCGCCCAGCAAGGTCGCCGTACTGGGCTCCTCGGCATAGACGAGCCACACCCAGAACGGCCCGAGCGTGGTTTCGAGGAGTGCAATCAGCCCCACTTGGGCCGCGCGCAAATGGCGGGTCGCCATGGTCATCAGCATGCAGCCAAGGCCGAGCTGGATTACGCCCATCGCCATCAGCACGCCGATGTCGCGCGCCGATATCGCCCACACATCGGCGAACGGGAAGGCGAGCAAGGCCGACAGCACGCCTGCCACGAGCACGCTCGGCACCATATCGACACTCGCCCCGGCCTTGCGAACGACGGTGATCTGGGCGGCGAAGGCAAGCGAAACGCACAGGGCGGAGAGCGGCCCCAGGATCGAGCCGAAAGACAGCGCATCGCCGACCATGATCGCGACGCCGACGGCGCAGGCCGCGATCGCGAGCAGCGTGCGCATCGCAAGCGCCTCGCCGAGCACGAAGCGGCCGAGCAATGCCGCCCACAAGGGCGAAGTGCTCATCAGGAAAAGCGCGGTCGCAACGGTCGTGGCGCTTACGGCGTAGAGAAAGAAAAAGAAGGTCGAGGCGAGGAGGGCGCCCGCGATCCAGCCGGCGCGCCCGAGCGCGAAAACGGCGGCAGGCGCCGCCCGGCCGTAGCGCCACACGAGGTAGGCCGCCAACATCGGCACCATGCCGACCGAGCGCCAGAACACCATCTGCCACGCATGGTCGGTTTCGAGTGCCCGCACGAAGAGGCCGCTGGTGCTCCAGAACAGCGCTGCCGCCACCATCAGCGCCACACCTTTTGCGTTGCCGCTCATGGGACGGTCTTGGCGCGCGCGCCGGCAACGGTGTTGAAGACGAGGGCGGCCAGCAGAATGGCGCCGCCATAGATCGTGCTGGATGCCGGCACTTCGCCCACGGCAAGCCATGTCCAGACCGGCCCCAGCACCGGCTCGAGCATCGCGATCAGCGTCACTTCGACCGGCGGCAGGCGCTTGAGGGCGGAAAAGAAAAACGCAAGTCCGACCGACAGCTGCAGCACGCCCAAGAACAGCAGGGCGGCGATGCTGCCCCAATCGACCGCCCACACATTTCCGAATGCGTAGCCCATCGCCAAAGCGAGGGTCGCTCCCACGATCGTCGCGGGCCGCAGATCGAGCCGCGGCAAGCGGCGCACCAGCAGCACGTTGATCGTCGAACACAAGGCGACGCCCAAGGCCATCGCGTTGCCGATCCACGCACCTTCGCCGATGGCCCCGCCCATCACCAGTGCAAGGCCCGAGAACGCAACGGCGATCGCGATCCAGCTTGCGAGGGCCACGCGCTCGCCCAGTACAAGCCAGCCGAGCAGCGCGACCAGAATGGGCGAGGTGGATTGCAGCAGCAGCACGTTGGCGACACTCGTCGACGTCATCGCGAGAACGTGCAGCGAGAAGGTGCCCGCGATCATCAGCGCCGACACGATCGTGACGCGCCCGCCGTCGCGCAACGATCCCATAATCGGCACGCGCAGAAAGAACAGCAGCACGAACGGGAAGAACAGCACATGGGCAGCCGCGCGCCAGAACACGATGTCCCACGGGCCCGCTTCGACCGTCCGGATGATCACGCCGCCGAAACTCCAGCACAAAGGGGCAGCCAGGGCAAAAAGATATCCCTCGGCGCGGGGCGTGAGTTTCATCGGCGGAATCGATTCCAAAACGGGGTCTCTCGGCGCTGTCCTTGTAGGGACTTGCCGACGCGGTTGTCCAGTGCGGCTCGATCAAGGTAGAACCTTGGGCATGACGCCGCGCGAATGCAGCATGCCCGTGCTCGGGCCCTCCGGATTCTTCAAACTCGCCTGGACCGAGTGGGGGCCTTTGCGCGCCAAGCGCACCGTGATGTGCGTGCACGGCCTCACGCGCAACGGCCGCGATTTCGACGTGCTGGCACGCGCCCTTGCCGAACAGGATTGCCGCGTCGTGTGCCCGGACATGCCGGGGCGGGGCGAGTCCGACTGGCTGCCCAAGGCCGACGACTACGCGTACCCCACCTACATGCAGACGATCGCGGTGCTGTTCGCGCGCCTCGACGTCGAGAAGGTGGATTGGATCGGCACGTCGATGGGCGGGCTCATCGGCATGCTGTTGGCGGCCCATCGCGGGCATTTCATCGGCCGCTTGGTGCTCAACGATGTCGGACCTTTCATTCCGTCGGCGGCCTTGCAGCGGCTGGGCGCCTATGTCGGCCGCGATCCGCGCTTCCAGGATTTCGGCGCGGTCGAAACGTATTTGCGCAAGGTGCACGCCCCGTTCGGCCAGCTCAGCGACGCCGAATGGATGCATCTGGCGTTCCACAGCGCCGAAGAGTCGGACGACGGCGACCTGCGCCTGCGCTACGATCCGGCGATCGGCAAACCGTTCCAGGACAAACCGGCCGACGATCTTGCTTTGTGGGCCTTCTGGGACCAGATCCGCATTCCCGTGCTCGCCATTCGCGGGGCCGATTCCGATCTGCTGCTGCGCGACACGCTGGTGCGCATGTCCAAGCGCAAGAACTGCGCGGCCGTCGAGATCGCGGGCTGCGGCCACGCGCCCGCGTT
This sequence comes from Rhodospirillaceae bacterium, assembly GCA_027490975.1. Lineage (GTDB taxonomy): Bacteria > Pseudomonadota > Alphaproteobacteria > CACIAM-22H2 > CACIAM-22H2 > Tagaea. Next base: position 21,284 of record JAIXXA010000198.1, on the reverse strand, counting down.
GATGGCGCCCGACCAGATCCGCATCGTTTCGGAATTTCTGCTGCAGTAGCCGCAGCCTCGTTTCACACGAAGCCGCCGGCGACCGCAAACGCGGCAAGTGCCAGCAGAACCGCTGCCGCGCGGTTGATCGAGCGTTGGCCCGAAGCATCGACCGCCGCTTGCGAAGCCGCCAGCGCGATCCCCCAGCCGACGGATCCCAAGAACACGCCGAGCGCAAGGTTGGCCGCCGCATCTGGGCCGAAGCGGTCGGCGCCAAGTGCAATAAACACGGTCACGAACACAACCAAGCCGGTCGGGTTCGCGGCAACGGGCATGAACGCGTTCGAAAGCGCTTGCGGCACGGACATGCGCGAAGGCGCGGGCTCGGGTGCGATCAGCGGCGCGTTGTAGGCTTGCCACCCGAGCCACAGCAACATCATCGCGCCGAATTGCCGCACCCAGTCGTTTTCGGCGATCCAGCCGGCGAGCAGGCCCGCAACGAGATAGCCGGCAATGCCGGCGTAAAGCAGATCGGCGAGTGCCGCACCCGCTGCGGCGGCACTGCCCGCCGCAAAGCCGTCGTACCGGCTGCGCGACAGGAGGGCGGCCCCGCGCACGCCCACGGGTGCCGCCAGCAACGCGCCGAGCAGCAGGCCTTTGACGAAGAACAGCGAAGTTTCTTCCATCGACGAGGGCTAGCTTTTCAGCGCTTGCGCAACGTCGATGGCCGAATAGGTCAAGATGCCGTCTGCACCGGCGCGCTTGAACGCGAGCAGCGTTTCGAACACGACCTTGCGGTCGAGCCAGCCGCGCTCGATGGCCCCCATCAGCATCGCGTATTCGCCGGACACCTGGTAGGCGAAGGTCGGAACCTTGAACGTATCTTTGATGCGCCGCACGATGTCGAGATAGGGCAGGCCCGGTTTCACCATGACCATGTCGGCCCCTTCGTCGAGATCGAAGGCGACTTCGCGCAGCGCTTCGTCGCTGTTGGCCGGATCCATCTGGTAGGTGCGCTTGTCGCCCTTGCCGAGGGCGGAGCCCGAGCCGACCGCATCGCGGAACGGGCCGTAATAGGCCGACGCGTATTTGGCCGCATAGCTCATGATGCGCACATGCTCGAAGCCCGCTTGGTCGAGCGCGTCGCGCAGCACGCCGATGCGCCCGTCCATCATCTCGGACGGTGCGATCACGTCGCAGCCCGCTTGCGCTTGCACCAAAGCCTGGCGGCACAGGACGGGCAGGGTCGGATCGTTCACGACATAGCCGTCGCGCACGAGGCCGTCTTGGCCGTGGGTGGTGTAGGGATCGAGCGCCACGTCGCACACCACGCCCATTTCGGGCACCGCCTTCTTGAGGGCGCGCACGGCGCGGCACACGAGATTGTCGGGATTGCCGGATTCCTCGCCGTCTTCGCTTTTGCGCGCGGGCGGCGTGTTCGGGAACAGCGCGATGGCGCGGATGCCGAGTTTGGCGGCCTTGCGCGCATCCTTCACGAGTTCGTCGATGCTGACGCGCGCCACGCCCGGCATCGAGGCCACGGCATGGCGTGCGGCTTTGCCTTCGGCCACGAAGACGGGCCAAATCAGATCGTCGCAGGTGAGCTTCGTTTCGGCCGACAAAGCGCGCGACCACGCGTCGCGCCGATTGCGCCGCAGCCGCGTGCGCGGATAGCGTCCCAGAAATGCCATCGACGAATCCCCCTGTTGTCCCCTTGCTTGTCCGAACTTAGCGAAACGACATTGTCTTTCCAACCGTTCTGGACGAGATTGCGACAAAGACCAAACGGGGAGACGTGCCGCGATGGATTTCGAGCCCAGCGACGAGCAGCGCGCCATTCAAAGCCTCGCGCGCGACTTTGCCGCCGAGCAGATGGCGCCGCACGCCGCTGCATGGGATGCCGACAAGATCTTTCCGGTCGCGACGCTGCGCGCTGCGGCCGCGTTGGGGCTTGCCGGCATCTATACGGGCGACGAGCATGGGGGCTCCGGCCTCGGGCGCGTCGAAGCGGCGTTGGTATTCGAAGAATTGTCGACCGCTTGCGCATCGACGGCGGCGTATCTGTCGATCCACAACATGGCGTGCTGGATGCTCGATCGCTTCGGCGATGCGGCTTTGCGCGCGAAGTTGCTGCCCGACATGACGGCGATGGCGAAATTCGCGAGCTACTGCTTGACCGAGCCGGGGTCGGGTTCGGATGCGGCGAGCTTGCGCACGCGCGCCGAGCGGCGCGGCGACGTCTATGTGCTGAACGGCACCAAAGCGTTCATCTCGGGTGCCGGCGCCTCGGACGTCTATATCGTGATGGCGCGCACGGGCGGTGCGGGGCCCAAGGGCATTTCGGCGCTCGCGGTCGAGAAGGGCAGCAAGGGACTCTCGTTTGGCAAACAAGAAAACAAGCTCGGCTGGAATTCGCAGCCGACCGCAATGGTGATCCTTGAGGATTGCGAAGTGCCGGTCGCCAACCGTTTGGGCGCCGAAGGCGAAGGCTTCAAGATCGCGATGCAGGGGCTCGACGGCGGGCGCGTGAATATCGCGGCATGTTCGATCGGCGCCGCACGTGCGTCGATGGAGGCCGCCCGCGACCATCTTAAAACGCGCACGCAATTCGGCAAGAAGCTCGCCGAGTTCCAGGCGCTGCAGTTTCGCCTGGCCGACATGGCGACGTCTCTCGATGCCGCACGCCTGCTTGTGCACCGGGCGGCCGCCGCCCTCGACGCGAAATCGGCCGATGCGAGCTACCAGTGTGCGATGGCCAAACGCTTTGCGACGGATGCGGGCTTTGCCGTTTGCGACGAAGCGTTGCAGCTGTTCGGCGGCTACGGCTACCTCAAGGACTATCCGGTCGAGCGGCATCTGCGCGACGCGCGCGTGCATCGCATCCTCGAAGGGACCAACGAAATCATGCGCGTACTGATGGCACGCAAATTGTTGGGCGACTAGGCGGGTGCGCGCGGCCGCCTCTTGCCTGTGGCAATCGGCCGGTGTTTGACGCTAGGCTCGCCCCATGATGATTGCCGCCGCAAATCCGTGGCTTCCCGACTTTCTGCAGACGCGGCGCGCCTTGCCCTGGCTTGCTGCGAACATTGCGGTCGCGGGCAGCTATTTCCTGCTGGCGACGATCGTGTCGCGCTTCTTCGCCGAGTACGGGTTGTTTCCCGCACCGATTTGGCTGCCGACCAGCGTTGCGATGGTGGCTGCAATCGCAGGCGGCTTCGGTCTTGCGGGCGGGATTTTTGCGGGTGCCTTTTTCGCCAATTTCGTGCTGTTCGACACGCCGGTCTTGCCGGCTTTGGCGATCGCGACGTCGAATACGGCAGGGCCGATGGTCGCGGCCTTGCTGCTGCGTCGTCACCGGCCCGCGGGCGGCATGTTCGCGAGCCTCAGGGGCGTATCGACTTTCCTGCTCTATGCAACGTTGCTGGGCCCGGCGATCAGCGGCCTCGGCGGCGCCTTGACGGTGACGGCCGGCACGGGTGCCGATCTTACGGCCGTCGGCTCGATCTGGATCGGCTGGTGGCTGACCGACAGCGGCGGCACGCTGTTCTTGGCCGTGACCGCAATTCTGTGGCTGCGGCTCGAGCGCGAGCCCGATACGCGCGCCAGCAGCACGTCGAAAACTTCCGACCGCATCGTGTGGGCGGGGGTGGCGCTGGCGGCGATCGCGATCTTCCAGGTGCAGCTCGCACCCGATTCGGTCGTTTCGTGGGCCTATCCGTTTCTGCTTGTCGTGCCGGCGGCGTGGATCACGCTGCGCATGTCGTTGCGCGCGGCGCAGACGCTGGTCTCGCTGGTGGCGGTCGTTGCGTGCGCAGGGACGGTCGCAGGGCTCGGTCCCTTCCAAACCGGGGCCGGCAACGGGCTGCAGCTCGCTTGCGTGCTCGTGGTGTCGCTCGCCATGACGGCCTTGACGATCGCGGCCCTTGCCGCCGAGCGGCGCAAGGCCGAGGCTGCGAACCAGATCAAATCGATGTTTCTGGCGACCGCCAGCCACGAGCTGCGCACGCCGCTTAACAGCATCATCGGCTATTCCTCGATGCTGGCGGAGAGCGAACGCGTGCCGCCCGAAAAGATCCGCGAATTCGCGCGCTCCATCGAGCAGAGCGGGCAGCATCTGCTGCAGCTCATCAACGAGCTGCTCGATCTGACGAAAATCGAAGCGGGCCGTTTCGATCTGCGCAACGAAAAGGTGGATCTTGCCGCACTGATCGGGGCTGCGATCGACGCAACGCTCGGGCTTGCGCGGCCCAAGAACATCGACGTGCAGCCGCCAGCACCTTGCACGGCCGTGCTGCGGGGCGATCGGCGCGCGCTGCTTCAGATCCTGCTGAATCTTCTGTCGAACGCGGTCAAATTCACGCCGGCGGGCGGGCGCATCGATCTGTCGGTCGGGCACTTGCCGGACGGCGGCCTCGAGCTGCGCGTGCGCGACAATGGGCCGGGGATCCCGGCCGAAGCGCTCGAAACCGTGTTCGTGCCGTTCGAGCGGCTGCGCGGTCCTGCTGCGGTCGAAGTGCCGGGGACAGGCCTCGGTCTTGCGATTTCGCGCGGGCTTGCCGACCTTCATGGCGGCACGCTGCATCTCGAAAGCACGCCGGGTGCGGGTACGACGGCGGTGCTCACCTTGCCGCCGACGCGGGTCGCGGCCAGCTAGAATGGAGCCAAGCCAAGTGGACGAAGCGGAAATCCTGTTCGGCACGAACGGCCAAATGGCGACAGCAACCTTGAACCGGCCCAAGGCGCTCAACGCGCTCACGCTCGGCATGATCGAGGCGTTGGCACCCAAACTGCGCGAATGGGCGACGGCACCTTCGGTACGCCAGATCGTGCTCAAAGCATCGGGAGAGCGCGCTTTTTGCGCGGGCGGCGACGTGCGGGCGGCCTACGAGGCGGGGCTTGCGGCCAAACGCGGCGGCAAACAAAGTGCGCTCACGCGCGACTTTTTCTTCGAAGAGTACCGTCTCAACCGCCAGCTCGCGCGTTTCCCGAAGCCCATCGTGTCGCTGATCGACGGCATTTGCATGGGCGGCGGCGTGGGGCTGTCGGTGCATGGGCGCTATCGGGTGGCGAGCGAGCGCACGCTGTTTGCGATGCCCGAAACCGCGATCGGTCTGTTTCCGGATGTCGGCGGCTCGTATTTTCTTCCGCGCTTGCCGGGCCGTATGGGCCGCTTTCTGGGGCTGACCGGCGAGCGGCTCAAGGCTGCCGATCTTCTACATCTCGGACTCGCCACGCACTACGTGCCGAGCGCGCGCTTGGCGGAACTCGAAGCGGCCCTGGTGAACGACTCGGCCGAGCGTGTGCTGTCCGCTTTCAATGCCGACCCTGGGCCTGCGGAGTTGCCGGCCCGCGAAGCGGCTGTTGCGCGCTGCTTTGCACCCGACAGCATCGAGGGAATTCTTGCGGCCCTCGATGCGGAAGGCGAGGAGTGGACCGCGAAGCTCGCCTTGCGTTTGCGCAAAATGAGCCCGACCAGCCTCAAGATTTCGCTGCGGCAGCTCGATCTCGGCACGTCTTTGTCGATCGAGGATGCGCTGCGCATGGAATTCCGCATGGTCCAGCGCTGCATGGCGGCCGACGATTTCTACGAAGGCATTCGCGCGGTGTTGGTCGACAAGGACCATGCGCCGAAATGGACGCCCGCATCGCTCGACGCGGTCGATGCGGCCGCAGTCGCGCGCTATTTCGCACCGCTGGCGCACGGCGACGAGCTCACCTTCATCGACTGACAAAAAGGAGCTGCACAAGATGGCGACAGTCGCATTCATCGGTTTGGGCAACATGGGCGGGCCGATGGCGCGCAACCTTGCCAAGGCGGGTCATATCGTGCGTGGCTTCGACATGGCGTCGGCGAACATCGCTGCGGCGGGCGCGGTCGCGTGCGCTTCGGCCGCAGAAGCCGCTGTGGGCGCCGACATCGTGGTGACGATGCTCCCCGCAGGCCCGCATGTGCAGAAAGTCTACGGCGAGGTGCTGCCGGCGGCCGAAGCCGGCACGCTGCTCGTCGATTGTTCGACCATCGACGTCGATACGGCGCGCCGCGTGGCGACCGATGCGGCGGCCCGCGGGCTCGAGATGCTCGATGCCCCGGTCTCGGGCGGGACAACCGGCGCGGAGGCGGGGACCCTGACCTTCATGGTCGGCGGCAGCGAGGCTGGTTTCGCGCGTGCACAGCCCTATCTTGCCCAGATGGGAAAAACGATCGTGCATGCGGGCGGGCCCGGCAACGGCCAGGCCGCAAAAATCTGCAACAACATGATACTCGGGATCTCGATGATTGCGGTCGCCGAAGGCTTCAGCCTTGCCGCCAAGCTCGGGCTCGATGCGCAGAAGCTGTTCGACATCAGCTCAAAATCCTCCGGCCAATGCTGGTCGATGACGAGCTATTGCCCGGTGCCGGGGCCGGTGCCGACCTCGCCCGCCAATCGCGACTACAAACCGGGCTTCACCGCCGACATGATGCTGAAGGATCTGAAGCTCGCGCAAAGTGCCGCCCAAACGGTCGGCCAAGCGACGCCGATGGGGGCGGCCGCCCAATCTCTGTATGCACTGATGGCTTCGGCGGGCCTCGGCGGAAAAGATTTTTCGGGGATTATCAATATGTTGCAAGGTAAGTCATGACTTATCGAGCGCTTCCCCGTATTTTGGTTAAAATATATGTGAGTTTTTGGGGTCATGAGCATGTCGCTGAAAAAGGACTATCTGGATTCGGTTTCCCTGGTCGAGCGGTTGCACCGCCAGTTTCTCGAGGTCGTAAAGCTCGAGCTTGACCGCATGGGCATTCGCGACATCAACAACGTTCAGGCGCTGATCCTCTACAATATCGGCCCCGACGAGCTGACCGTGGGCGAACTCACGCAGCGCGGCTACTATCTCGGTTCGAACGTTTCGTACAATCTCAAGAAACTCATCGACAACGAGTACATCTCGCAGGCCCGCAGCCCGCACGACCGCCGCTCGGTACGCGTGAAGCTGACCGAGACCGGCATCAAGCTGCACGGGCTGCTCGACAAGGTGTTCGAGCGCCATGCCGACGAGCTCACGCGCTCGACGCTCAATCCGCAGGATCTGACGCAGCTCGAAAACACGCTGCGCCGCATGGAGCAGTTCTGGATCGCGGCGATCGGGCAGGGCGGCTTCGCCCCGCAGGTCACGTCGGCGGCCGAATAGCGGAACCGCTAGAGCAGCAGCTTCACGATCGCCGGCACGAGCAGGGCTGTGGCAAGGGCGCTCAAGCCCATGCCGACGCCCGCAAACGCACCCGCGACTTCGTTGACCTGAAACGCGCGCGCCGTCCCAATGCCGTGTGCAGCGATGCCCACGCTAAGCCCCCGCGCGCGCCAATCTTTGATGCCGGCAGCGTTGAGCAGCAAAGTTGCGAAGGTCGCGCCGATAATGCCGGTCAAGATCACGAGGGCCGCCGTCAGCGAGGGCAGGCCGCCGATCTGCTCGGAAATGCCCATCGCAACCGGCGTCGTCGCCGATTTGGGCGCAAGGCTCAGCAGCGTCTGGCGCGAAGCACCCAGCAGCCACGCTGTGCCGATCCCCGTCACGATCGCGACAAGTGAGCCCACGACGATCGCCGCGCCGATCGCAAAGGCCGTGCGGCGGATCGTCTGGAAGTTTCGGTAAAGCGGCACGGCGAGTGCGACCGTCGCGGGCCCGAGCAGGAAATGCACGAACTGCGCGCCCTCGAAGTAGCGCTGGTACGACGTGTCTGAAATCCAGAGAAGCACGGCCAGCAGCGCGATCGCGATCAGCACCGGATTGGCAAGCGGATTGCGGTTGGCGCGCAAGAACACGGCATAGCCGATCTGGTAGGCGAGCAGGGTGGCCGTAAGTCCCACGAGCGGGGTCGCGGCAAGATAAACCCAGGCTTGGAACAGCTGATCGCTCATTTCGACGAGCCGCCATCGGCTGGCGCAAGCCAGCGCATCGTGGCGGCGGCCGCCAGGATTGCGGCGAAGGTCGAGACGAGGAGGGCTGCGAGAATGGCGGGCCATTCGGCGGCGATGACGTCGAGATGCAGCACGACGCCGACGCCAGCGGGCACGAACAGCAGCGACAGATGCTCGAGCAGGCCGCCCGCGACCTTGGCCGTGTCGGCGTCCACGCCGCCATTGTAGGCGAGCCAGCCGAGCATCAAAACCATGCCGATCACCGGCCCCGGCAGCGGCAAACTCGCGGCGCGCGCGGCAATTTCGCCGGTCAGCTGGCAAAGGAGCAGAAGCGTCAGGACGCGCAGCATAGCGTCCACTATGGCCGATCGCTCAGTTCGCCGCCAGCCTTGCTGCCGTTGGTAGCAACTCGACCTCCGAAAAATCGAGCGTTATGCACGTACCTTCGCCGGGTGCGCTTGCGATACGAAACCCGACATCGTTGAGATCGCACAGGGCGGTCACGAGCGGCAGACCGAGCCCCGTGCCGTCGTGGTCGCGCGTGAGCGTGCTTGCGACTTGGCCGAACGGTTTCAATGCCAGTTCGATTTCCTCGACAGTCATGCCGATCCCGGTATCCGCGACTTCGACGACCGGGCCGCGATCCGCATCGCTGCGCAGGCGTACGGCGATGCTGCCGCCGGCGCGCGTGAACTTGACGGCGTTGGACAGGAGATTGAGAACGATCTGCCGCAGATGGCGCGGATCGACTTCGACCGGCGCTACCGGCTCGTCGATCTGGACGACCATCGTCAGCTCAGCGCGCCGTGCCGCTTCGCGGACCATGCGCAGGGCGGACTCGACCGCCCCGGCAAGATCGGTCGCCTGGCGTTCGGCGCGCATTTCGCCCGCTTCGAGCTTGGCCATGTCGAGCAGGTCGTTGATCAGCGACAGCAGATGCTGGCCGCTTGCGTGGATGTCGTCGGCATAGTCGCGATAGCGCCGGTCGATCGGCCCCATGACGGCGCCCGACATGATTTCGGCAAAACCGATGATGGCGTTGAGCGGCGTGCGCAGCTCGTGGCTGAGATTGGCGAAGAAGCGCGACTTGAGCCGCGAAGCTGATTCGGAGGCTTCGAGCGCTTGCGCCAAGCGCCGATTGACCGCGGCCGTTTCCGACAGGCTTGCGCGCAGCAGGCCCAAGGCGGCACCCATGCCGACATAGTGCCCTTTGGCCACCACGATGAAGCCGCGCGTGAGCGCCGAGGGGCGGTCGTCGGCGATCAGGTGCTGCAATGCCACGATGTCGATGTCGCGATCCACGATCAGCGGATCGCGGTCCATGATCACGGTCGCGGGCTTGTTTGCGAACAAGGCCCGCCCGTAGCTGTGCGCGAGCTGACGCAGGAAATGGTAGCGGTCGATGAGGCCCAGCGGGCGCCCGTCCGCGCAGATCGGTACCGCGAGCAGATCAGGATCGGAGACAAAGCGGTCGTAGACCGCAGCGCACGGCGTCGACGGTGCCACCGGATCGATCGCCAGCACGTAGCGGTCGATGCCGATTGGTTCCGGCCTTTCAGCTGCCGCTTCGTGCTGCGCAGACGACGAGGGAGACAATGCATCCATACTTGCACCACCTTAGCCCCTCATCGTGAAGCTTGGATGACAGCGTTAAGGCCCGAAAGCCTGAATGCCCGTTTGCGCCCGGCCCAGAATCAGCGCGTGGATGTCGTGGGTACCTTCGTAGGTATTCACGGTTTCGAGGTTGAGCATGTGCCGGATCACCCCGTACTCGTCCATGATGCCGTTGCCCCCGTGCATGTCGCGCGCCATGCGCGCAATGTCGAGCGCCTTGCCGCAGCTGTTGCGCTTGATGATGCTGATGGTCTCAGGCGCCAGGCGCCCTTCGTCCATCAGCCGGCCCGCGCGCAGGCAGGCGAGGAGGCCGATCGATATTTCGGTCTGCATGTCGGCGAGTTTTTTCTGAATGAGTTGGTTGGCAGCGATGGGGCGGCCGAACATCTTGCGCTCGAGCGTGTAGCGCAGTGCCGCGTGCCAGCAGAATTCGGCCGCACCGAGAGCGCCCCACGCAATGCCGTAGCGCGCGCGATTGAGGCAGCCGAACGGTCCTTTGAGGCCTTTGACGTTCGGCAGCAGCGCGTCTTCGGGCACATGCACGTCGTCCATCACGATCTCGCCCGTGATCGATGCGCGCAGGCTGAACTTGCCTTCGATCTTGGGGGCGGACAGGCCCTTCATGCCCTTTTCGAGCACGAAGCCGCGGATTTCGCCCGCGTCGTCCTTGGCCCATACGACGAACACATCGGCGATCGGCGAATTCGAGATCCACATCTTGCTGCCCGACAGCACGTAGCCATCGGCCACTTTGCGCGCGCGCGTGAGCATGCCGCCCGGATCCGAGCCGTGGTCGGGCTCGGTCAAGCCGAAGCAGCCGACCCATTCGCCGGTCGCAAGCTTCGGCAGGTATTTCTGGCGTTGGGCCTCGGTGCCGTAGGCGTGAATCGGATACATCACGAGCGAGGACTGCACGCTCATCATCGAGCGGTAGCCGCTGTCCACGCGCTCGACCTCGCGCGCGATGATGCCGTAGGCGACGTAAGACGTGCCCGCACAGCCATAGCCCTCGATGGTGGAGCCGAGAAAACCAAGGGCGCCCATCTCGGTGAAGATCGAGCGGTCGGTCGTCTCTTCGCGGAATGCGTGCTGCACGCGCGGTGCCAGCTTCTCCTGGCAATAGGCGCGCGCGGCGTCGCGGATCATGCGCTCTTCTTCGGTGAGATCGGCGTCCATCAGGAACGGATCTTCCCACTGGAAGGCGGCCTTTTTCGTGGGCGCGGGGGCGGTATCGGGCATGGCGGGATCCTCAAAGGGCAGCTTGATCGGAAGGTATTATAGGGCGCTTGCCGCAGCTGGCTACCTAATCCGGCAGCACTGCGGTGGCTTCGATCTCGACGCGCGCGCGCGGCTCGAGCAGCGATTTGACCTCGACCAGCGTCATGGCTGGAAAATTGCGGCCCAGAACGTCGCGATAGACGCCGCCGACGGACGCAAGATTTGCGAGATATTCGTGTTTGTCGACCACGTACCAAGTGAGGCGCACGAGATGCGCAGGCGTTGCCCCAGCGGCGGCCAGCAGCGCCGCGATGTTGGCAAGCGCTTGGCGTGCCTGGTCGACGAACCCGTCGCTCTCGAAGGTCGAGTTGGCGGGGTTCCAGCCGATTTGGCCGGCGATGAAAATCTGGCGGCCGCTGGCGACGATCGCGTTGGCGTAGCCTTTGGGTTTGTCCCAGCCGGGCGGCAGGATCGCTTGATGCGGGGCTTGGGTCATGAGGCGGCTCCGGGTTTGGGCGGCGGCGTCCAGCCTGCGGCCGCAAGCTGGTAGGCGGCAAAGCGTCGGCGCAGATCCTCCGGAATCGGCATCGACTTCCCGCTCTCAAGGTCCATATACACGGTCACGATGCGCAACTGCAGCCGCAAGCGCTCGGGATCGTGCCCGAAGATCGAAAACGCGATCGAGCTTTGGCCGACGCGGTCCAGCAGCAGCGTCAGCGTCAGCGTTTCGCCCATGCGCGAGGGTGCGAAAAAGTCGCAGGCCGCGTGCACGATGGGCGTGGCCCGGCGCTCGGCGAAAATCAGCTTGGCGTAGTCCACGCCGAGGCGTCTGGTGTAGAAATCCTCGACGACGCCGTTGGCGAAGTCGAAATAGTTCGGGAAGTAGACGATGCCCGCCGGATCGGTATGGCTGAAGCGGATTTGCTGCGCGATGCTGAAAACGTCGGCTGACATGAATTTAGTTTAGACCTAAAATATCTCCTTCGCAACCAACCGCACGCCGCAACCAACCGCAAGAATGGGCCATGCCGCGCGAAACGCTTTTCGAGTTCCACCAGATCGGCGCCTTCACAAAGGCCACGGCGATCGATGCCGAAACCGGACTCGAAGTGTCGATCGTCGGCCCCAGCAATTCGAGCGAATTGGTGCTACGCAACAACGCCTTGCGCAAGCTCGCAGCCGCCTTGAAGCGGCACGGCATCGACGACGGCACAAATCGCTGAAAAGTACATAAATCGCAATCGCTTGGGGCCAATTGTCGAGCCGCAACGAGATATGGTAGGGTCCGGCCCATCATGTCGGAACCCATCGCCCTTGCCGCCGACCATGGCGGCGTCGAACTCAAGGCAATGCTGGCCAAACGCCTGGCCGAGCTCGGTTATGGCATCGTCGATTTGGGCACGCACACCGCCGACAGCGTCGACTATCCGGACTATGCCGACCGTCTGGCGGCGTGCATTGCGGCCGGCGAGGCCGTGCGCGGCGTTTTGATCTGCGGCTCGGGCATCGGCATATCGATCGCCGCCAACCGCCATCGCCATCTGCGCGCAGCCCTTTGCCACGACGAAACGTCGGCGCGCCTGTGCCGCCAGCACAACGACGCCAACGTGCTGGTACTGGGGGCCCGCCTGATCGGGCCCGACGCTGCGCGCGCGTGCCTCGATGTGTTCCTCGCAACGCCATTCGACGGCGGGCGCCACGTGGCGCGCGTCGCCAAACTCAGCTGATCGCTTTATTCAACGAAGGAAACTCTGCCGATGTCGCCTGCTGAACCCGCCCGCCCGTTCGATGCCGATTTTGCCCAGCGCTTTTTCGGCACGAGCTTGGCCGATTCAGATCCCGATATTCGCGCGTCGATCGACCGCGAACTGGGGCGCCAGCAGAACGAGATCGAGCTCATCGCGTCCGAAAACATCGTGAGCCGTGCTGTTCTCGAAGCGCAAGGTTCGGTGCTCACGAACAAATACGCCGAAGGCTATCCGGGACGCCGCTATTACGGCGGCTGCAATTTCGTCGACGAGGCCGAGACGCTCGCGATTTCGCGCGCCAAGCAGCTGTTCGGCTGCAGCTACGCCAACGTGCAGCCGCATTCGGGCGCGCAGGCCAACCAGGCGGTTTTCTTCGCGCTGCTGCAGCCGGGCGACACCTACATGGGCATGTCGCTCGCCGAAGGCGGGCATTTGACGCACGGCGCTCCGGCCAACCAATCCGGCAAATGGTTCAAGCCGATTTCCTACGGCGTGCGTGCCGACAACCAGCTCATCGACTACGACGCGATGGAGGCCAAAGCACTCGCCGAGAAGCCGAAGCTCATCATTGCGGGCGGCTCGGCCTATTCGCGGCAGATCGATTTTGCGCGCTTCCGCGCCGTCGCCGACAAGATCGGTGCCGTGCTGATGGTGGACATGGCGCACTATGCCGGGCTCGTGGCGGGAGGGGTCTATCCCAACCCGTTGCCGCACGCGCATGTTGTGACCACGACCACGCACAAGACGCTGCGCGGACCCCGCGGCGGCATGATCCTGTCGATGGACGAAGATCTCGGCAAGCGCTTCAACTCGGCCGTCTTTCCGGGGCTGCAGGGCGGGCCGCTCATGCATGTGATCGCGGCCAAGGCGGTTGCGTTCGGCGAAGCGCTGCGCCCCGAGTTCAAGGCCTATGCCGCGCGCGTGGTCGAGAATGCGCGCGCCCTGGCGGCGCGCCTCGTCGAGCACGGGCTTGCGATCGTCTCGGGCGGTACGGACAGCCATCTGATGCTGGTCGATCTGCGGCCCAAGAACCTCACGGGCACTGTCGCCGAAAAGAGCCTCGAGCGTGCGGGTCTCACCTGTAACAAAAACGGCATTCCGTTCGACCCGCAAAAGCCGATGGTCACGTCCGGCATCCGGCTCGGCACGCCCGCGGGCACCACGCGCGGCTTCGGTCCTGCCGAGTTCCGCACGATCGCCGATCTCATCGCCGAAACGCTGAACGGCTTGGCCCAATCCAACACGGGCGAGAATGCCGCCGTCGAAGCGGCCGTGCATGCGAAGGTGAAGGCGCTCACCGCGCGCTTCCCGATCTATCGCGGCTTCTAGGCCAGACAAGAAGAAGGGAAAATCCCGCCCATGCGCTGTCCGTTTTGCGGCCACGAAGACACCCAGGTCAAAGATTCGCGTCCAACCGAAGACGGTTCGGCGATCCGGCGTCGGCGCTTCTGCCCGTCCTGCGGTTCGCGCTTCACCACGTTCGAGCGCGTGCAGTTGCGAGAGCTCACCATCGTCAAGAAAAACGGTGCAAAAGAGATTTTCGAGCGCGAGAAGATCCTGCGCTCGCTCATGCATGCGGTGCGCAAGCGCCCGGTGGAGCCCGATCGCGTCGAGCGGATCGTGTCGGGCATCCAGCGCCGTTTGGAGAGTTTGGGCGAAAGCGAAATCCCGTCGACCGTGGTCGGCGAGATGGTGATGGACGCGCTGCGTACGCTCGACCATGTCGCCTACATCCGCTTTGCGTCGGTCTACAAGAATTTCCGCGAGGCGAAGGATTTCGAAGATTTTGTCGGCAAGCTCGGCGACAACGACGAGTGAAGCGGATTTGGGCTTCATGGACGCGGCGCTGGCTCTGGCGCGCCGCGGCCTGGGGCAGACATGGCCAAATCCCGCCGTTGGTTGCGTTGTCGTAAAGAACGGCCATGTCGTCGGGCGCGGCTGGACGCAACAAGGCGGCCGCCCGCATGCCGAAACGCAAGCTCTGGCGCGTGCCGGCGCGGCGGCTGCGGGGGCGACCGCCTACGTGACGCTTGAGCCGTGCAGCCATCACGGCCAGACCCCGCCTTGCGCCGATGCGTTGATCGCCGCCGGCATCGTGCGCGTCGTGGCCGCTTTGGGCGATCCCGATCCGCGCGTGTCGGGGCGCGGGTTTCAGCGTTTGCGCCAGGCGGGGATTGCCGTCGTCGAAAATGTGCGGCGCGCCGAGGCCGAGGCGGTTGCGGCGGGTTTTCTGCTGCGGATCGGCAGCGGCCGGCCGCTGGTCACGCTGAAGCTTGCGACCACGCTCGACGGGCGCATTGCCACGCGCACCGGCGAAAGCCGCTGGATCACGGGGCCGGCGGCGCGCGCGCGGGCGCATGCGCTGCGCCTGTCGCACGATGCGACAATGGTGGGCTCGGGCACGGTCGCTGCCGACGATCCGATGCTCGATGTGCGGCTGCCGGGAACCGCAGCGGCGATCCGCGTGCGCGCGGTCGTGGACGGCCATTTGCGCATTCCGCTCACGGCAAAGCTGGTTGCGACAGCGCGTGCGCGGCCGACCTGGATTTTCGCACGGTCGGACGCCGACCGCGCGCGCGCCGCCGCCCTTGACGCCAGCGGCGTCGAAGTTTTTCGACTTGCGGCCGCAGCCGACGGGCATCTTGCACCTGCCGACGTGCTGAAAGGCATGGCGGCGCGCGGTATCACACGCGTGCTGCTCGAAGGGGGCGGGCGTCTCGCTGCGGCGTTTTTGCGCGCCGATCTCGTCGATCGCGTGGTGCGGTTCGGCTCCGGCAGCGTGATCGGCAGCGACGGAATTGCCGCCGTGGCGGCTTTCGGGCTCGAAAAGCTCGATCAAGCGCCGCGTTTCGTGCGCATGTCGGTCGAGCCGTGCGGCGAGGATGTGCTGGAAACTTGGGGCCGGGCGCCTTAAGTTCCCGGCCATGTTTACCGGCATCATCGTCGATCGCGGGCGTGTGCGCGCCCTTGTTCCCGCCCAAGCGTCCAGCGACACGCGGCTTGAAATCGCAACGGCGCTCGATACCGAGCGCTTCGCGATCGGCGCTTCGATCGCGTGTTCGGGCTGCTGCCTCACGGCCATCGCCAAAGGACCCGGTTGGTTTGCAGTCGAAGCCTCGGGCGAGACCTTGTCCAAAACCACGCTGGGCGGCTGGCGGGTTGGTACGGAGCTCAATCTCGAGGGCAGCCTGCGCGTCGGCGACGAGTTGGGCGGGCACATCGTGTCGGGCCATGTCGACTGCACGGCCGAACTGCGCGCTGTTGCATCCGAGCAGGGCTCGTGGCGGCTGGTTTTTGCCGTTCCGGCCGCTTTTGCGCGCTATATGGCGCCCAAGGGCTCGGTCGCGATCGACGGCGTTTCGCTGACCGTCAACGAAGTGCGCGATCTTGCCGACGGGACGGCCGAGTTCGGCGTCAACATCATCCCGCATACCTGGCATGCGACGACGCTGGGCACGCTCCAGCCCGGCATGCGGGTGAACATGGAAGTCGATGCGCTGGCGCGCTATGTTGCGCGTATTCTCGCCAAATCCTGACCCAGCTTCAGACAACAAAAGCGGACAAGCCCCCGTGCCCTTCAAGCCCTCCCAGCGCCAAGCCGAGATTCTGTCGACCGGACAGACGGAGGTCGCGTTTCTGTCGTCGATCGAGGAGATCGTCGAAGACGCGCGCAACGGCCGCATGTTCATCCTCGTCGACGACGAGAACCGCGAGAACGAGGGCGATCTCGTGATCCCTGCCCAGTTCGCGACACCGGAAGCCATCAATTTCATGGCCAAGCACGGGCGCGGCCTCATTTGCCTGTCGATGACGCGTGCGCGCTGCGAAACGCTGGGCTTGCGGCTGATGAGTGCGGACAACGCGTCGCGCCACCAGACCGCGTTCACCGTTTCGATCGAAGCGCGCGACGGCATTTCGACTGGCATTTCGGCGCACGACCGCGCGCGGACGGTGCAGGTCGCGATCGACCCGGCCAAGGACCATCGCGACATCGTGAGCCCCGGCCACATCTTTCCGCTCGTGGCGCGCGACGGCGGCACGCTCGTGCGCGCAGGCCACACGGAAGCCGCCGTCGATATCGCGCGCATGGCGGGCCTCATTCCGGCGGGCGTGATCTGCGAGATCATGAACGACGATGGCACGATGGCGCGGCTGCCCGATCTCGTGAAATTCGCGCAGTATCACGGCCTCAAGGTCGCCACGATCGCCGACCTCATCGCGTTCCGCCGCAAGAACGACCGCATCGTCGATCGCGTGCACGAAAGCACGTTCGAAAGCGAGCATGGCGGCGCGTGGCGCATGCTGGTCTACGTGAACCGCGCGGCCTATGCCGAACACATCGCCCTCGTGAAAGGCGACATTTCCACCCCCGAGCCCGTGCTCGTGCGCATGCATGCGCTGAGCGTGCTCGACGACGTTCTCGGCGACCAGACGCTGCAGCGTGCCGGCACGCTGCAGGCCTCGATGCGCACGATCGCGGCCGCCGGTCGCGGTGCGCTTGTGCTGCTGCGCGAGCCGCGTGCCACGAGTCTCTCGGACCGTGTGCGCGCGCGTTTCAGTGCCGAAAAGGCCGGCGAGGGCAAAGCGGGCGACGCCAAACCGCCGGAAGGCGGGCCGGAACTGCGCGACTACGGCGTGGGTGCGCAGATCCTGCTCGATCTCGGCGTCAAAGACATGGTGCTGCTGTCCAACGCGCGCCGTGCCGTGGTCGGTCTCGAGGGTTACGGTCTCAACATTGTGGGGCACAAGAGCATCGATGTTCGCGTCCGCTGATTTTACGTCGCCGACGGCGGCCGATTTTGCGGGCCAGCGCCCGCGTGTGCTGATCGTCGAAGCGCGTTTCTACGCCGATCTGGCCGACGAGCTCGCCAAAGGCGCCGAAGCGGCGATCGCGTCCGTGGGCGGCATTGCCGAACGCGTTGCGGTTCCAGGCGCTTTCGAACTGCCGGGCGCGATCGCCATGGCCGACATGGCCGGTGCTGGCTACGACGGCTATGTGGCGCTGGGGGCCGTGATCCGCGGCGAGACCACGCATTACGATTATGTGTGCGGCGAAAGCGCGCGCGGGCTGCAGGATCTCGCCGTGCGGCGCGGCCTTGCAATCGGCTACGGCATCCTCACGGTCGAAAACATGGAACAAGCCTGGGCGCGCGCGCGGCGCAGCGAAGGCGACAAGGGCCATGGGGCAGCCGTTGCGGCCCTTGCCATGATCGCCTTCAAGCGCCGTCTGGCCTCTACGCCATGAGCGCCGCAGGCCGCGAGCAGGCGCGCAGCAAGAACGGCCGCACCACATCGCGGCTGGCGGCCGTGCAAGCGCTCTACCAGATCGAATTTGCGGGCGAAGATCCGCACGGCGTGGTCGAGCAGTTCCGCCGCTATCGCCTAAAGCCGGGTTTCGGCGGGCCCGATTGGCCCGATGCCGAGCCGCAGTTTTTCGTCGATCTCGTCGAGGGCACCTGGGCGCGCAAGCCCGAGATCGACGGGCTGATAGCGCCCGCACTCGCACAAGGCTGGACGCTTGCGCGCATCGATCCCGTGCTGCGCGCGATCCTGCGCGCCGGCACGTACGAGCTGCTCGCGCGCGGCGACGTGCCCGCGCGTGCGGCGATCGACGCTTATGTCGATCTGTCGCTCGAATTCGACGCGGGGCGCGAGGTGGGCTTCATCAACAGCGTGCTCGACCGCATCGCCAAAGGGTGCCGGGCACCGGAGATGGCGGAGCGCCGCTAGCCATGGCGCGCCGCACCGCCATGTCCGGCGAGTTTGCGGCTATCGGCAAACTGTTCCGGCCGCTGGCGCAGGGCCACAAAGCGGCCCTCGATCTCGGCGACGATGCGGCCTGCATCCGCCCGAGGCCCGGCCACGATCTGGTCGTGACGGCCGACGCACTCGTGGCCGGCGTACATTTTTTCGCAACCGATCCGCCGGCGGAAGTCGCGCGCAAGGCCCTGCGCGTGAATCTCTCCGATCTTGCCGCCAAAGGGGCCAAGCCCATCGGCTATTTCCTGGCATTGGCGCGGCCGACGGATATGGACGACCGCGCCCTTGCGGCTTTCGCGCGCGGCCTTGCGCGCGACGGCGAATTCTTCGAAATCCCGTTGCTCGGCGGCGACACGACGTCCACACCGGGGCCGCTCACGATCGCGATCACGGCACTGGGCGAGGTCGGGCAGGGCAGGATGCTGCGCCGCGACGGCGCGCGTCCCGGCGACGATCTTTGGCTCTCGGGCACGCTCGGCGACGGTGCCTTGGGGCTTCTGGTCGCCCGGGGCGTTTTGGCGCGCGCCAAGGCGTTGCTGGCGCGCTATCGCCTGCCGCAGCCGCGCTTGGCGCTGGGGCAAAAGCTCGTCGGCCTTGCGCATGCCGCGATGGATGTGTCGGACGGGCTTGGCGCGGACCTCGGGCATATGTGCGCGCGCTCCGGGCTCGGCGCGACCGTGGCGTTAGCGCAGCTGCCTTTGTCGCGCGCCGCCGCGAAAGCCCTTGCCGCCGAGCCAGGCCTGCTCGAGACGATCGTGGCGGGCGGCGACGACTACGAATTGCTGTTTGCAGCCCCGCCTGCCGCGCGTGCGGCGATTGCGCGCGCGGCCGTTTCCGCCAAGACTCCGGCGACGCGTATCGGAGCATTCGCAAAGGGAGCGCCAGAGGTTCGCTTCGTCGACGCGGCTGCCCGTTCGCAGCGTTTCGCGCGCGCGGGCTTTACCCATTTCTAGTCCTGCGCCATAGTCCCAAAATTATGCGACGTCGCTTCTTCCTTTTTTGGGCTGCTTCGGCGCTTATGGCGCGGCCGGTGCTTGCGCAGAATCCCGCACCCGGAACCGGCGACGATCCGGGTGCGGAGATTTTTCTGCCGCGCATGCTGGTGCCTGCGATCCAAGACAACCAGGTCAAGCGGCACTATGCGTTGCTGATCAAGCTGCGCCTTTTCAAGCGCGCCGACGTCGACAAGGTCCGTGCCTCGATGGACCGGCTGCAGAATGCCTTCGTCTTCGACCTCAACGACGTTGCCGCGTACGGCGACAATTTCGACCGCGAGCGTGCCAAGCGGCGTCTGACGGCCTCGGCCGTTCGCGTTCTCGGCAGCGACGACATTATCGAAGAGATCGTCTTCGAGCGCGTGCTCGAACGGCGGATCGGAAACTGAAAGACGCTTGTCGCCAATGACCCAAGTTCTCGCTTTCGACGCCACGTCCCGGCGGCGCACCCTCATCCTTTCCGTCTCGCAAGCGCTGCTGATGATCGGCACCTCGACGATGATCGCCGAGGCGGCGCTCGTCGGCCACATGCTTGCCGAGAACAAATCGCTCGCGACCGTGCCCGTGGCCCTGATGCAGCTCGTCGTGATGCTGGCCACCTTTCCGATGTCGTTTCTGATGAAGCGCTACGGCAGGCGGGCGGGCTTCACGCTCGGAGCCGTGTGCGGCATCGCGGGCCAAGCGCTTTGCGTCTACGCGATTTTCAGCGGCTCGTTTCTGCTCTTCTGCGTCGGTTCGGCGATCAACGGCGTCTACAATTCGGCGGGGCAGTTCTACCGCTTTGCCGCCGCCGACGGGGTCGGGCCGTCTTTGCGACCCAAAGCGATCAGCTATGTGCTGGCGGGCGGCGTCGCGGCGGCCGTGATCGGGCCTGAGATCGCGCGCCTCACGCACGACATGTTCGAGCCCGTCGCATTCGGCGGTTCGTTTGCCGCACTGGCACTTCTTGCATGCGTGGCTTTGCTGGTCGTGCAGCTCATCGACATTCCCGTCCCCACGGGCGAGGAACGCTCGGGCACGGCGCGACCGCTGCTGGAACTGCTGGCCCAGCCCAAAGCCGCGGTTGCGGTCATTGCAGGTGCCATCGGCTATGCGGTCATGTCGCTGGTGATGAACGCGACACCGCTTGCGATGATCGCCTGCGGCATGGCCTTCGGCGATGCAGCGCGCACGATACAGGCGCATGTGCTGGCGATGTTCGTGCCGTCGTTTTTCACGGGCTCGATCATCGGGCGCTTCGGCGTCGTGCGCGTGATGGCGGCCGGCGCCGTGCTGCTGCTGGGCTCGGCAGCGATCGTGCTGGCGGGCATCGAGTTCTGGAATTTCTACGCCGGCCTGATCCTGCTCGGGCTCGGCTGGAACTTTCTCTATATCGGCGCCACGTCGCTGCTGACCGAGACTTACAAGCCCGCCGAGAAAGCCAAAATGCAGGCGGCCAACGACAGCCTCGTATTCGGCTCGGTCGCTTTGGCCGCCGGCCTCTCGGGCTGGATGCACAACACGGTCGGGTGGGACGCCATCAATATCGGTTCGGTCCCGCTGGTCGGCCTGGCGCTGGCAGCCTTGCTGTGGCTCGCGTTGCGCAACCGGCGCCCGGCAGCGATATAGAGGCCGCGATATAGCCGTTGCCGCTCAGCCGCCGGCGACGGCGACGCCGATCAGAAGCGGGTGCAGAACGAAGGCGAAAATGCCGTAGGCGGCAAGCCCGCCGACAACCGCCACAAGATCGCCGCGCCCGAATTTCATCGTCGAAAAATCGGGGGCACCCTCGACTGCTTCGCGCTGTTTGAGCGAAATCCGCGCGAACACGGCCCATGCGAGAAAGCCGCCGAACAGCAGCATCGAGCCGAGATCGCCATTGGCGAGCAGATGGGCGAGCGCCCAGAACTTGACCGCGGCCAGCATCGGGTGGCGCACCGTGCGCTTGATGAGGCCCGGCGCGTGCGAGGCCGCCAGCAGCACGAAGACGGGCAGCGTCAAGAGCAACGCTACATGCGAAAGTGCCCGCGGCGGCGTCCAAACGGCGATATAGCCGGCCGCGCGATAGTCGCCATAGCCGATGACAACGAGCA
>JAIXXA010000061.1 GCA_027490975.1 Rhodospirillaceae bacterium | reverse complement strand
GGCGGGCTGATACTCCGGATGTATCGACTTGCGGATTTTAGGGTAAGGCCAATTGAGGCGCAAAGCGTGCGGGGTCCATCCGACTGAAATTGCATCTACGCCGTTGTTCCCTTGAGTGCCCAAGCTCAGCAAATCCTCAGGGGATATGACTGCTGACTTCTCCAGGTCCTCTCGCTCGGTCATCGAAGTTGAGCCATCTTTTTTCGTTACCTGTATCTGCCGGACTCGGCGGGTTGTTTCGCCGAGGAACCTGCAAGTGTCGTGGCTGCGCTCGCTCGGGTTAATCTTCGAGTAGATCCGAATGCCGATGCTAGAATCGACTGATTTGGCCCAATCTCCATACGCTTCGTAAAGCTGATGCAAGCTTTGACAAGCAATGACACTTCGGAAGCCTTTGCTTCGCCCTTTATCTACGAGTTCATTGAGGCGAGAGATTTTTCCGAGACTCGGCAGTTCATCAAGAAATACCCAAACTCGATTGGGGCCGTACTCTCTTGTGGTTGGATCGATCGCGACGCCGATCATGAGGTTTAGCACCATTCGTATCCAAGCAACCGACGCCTGCTGATATCGAGATGAAAGTTGCAAGACGAGAACTCGACCCTTGCCATTGCCTGCAGCGAGCCACGAGAAAACCGAAAAAGACGGCCTGTCGTCCTTTTCATCGCCCCATGCCATGGCGAGTGGTTCAATAAACTGGCGCACATAGGCTGCAACAGTTGCGACAGCACCCGCTTCCATCCCTCCGTCATTACCCGTCACGAACTTACTTGCGATCGGGTAGTGCTCTTGAAATAGGGGCGCGAATTCCTTGGAGTCTTTTTGGAGCAGTCGATAAAAATCGGCGAAAGTCCATTTGAGCGGCTTCGTTCGGATCAGGATGATGAAAAAACCCTTCAGGATCGTGCGCCCAGCATTCGCCCAAAACTCGGCATCCTGTCCGTCATTTCGCACGAGCATCGATGCGACTTCGTCGGCCTGCGCGGAGTTTTGCACGTCACCTGCGATATTCCAGCGCGCAGTGTTTTCTGCGAAAGGATTGACGACCAATCGATCTTTGATTTTTGCCGTGTAGTCGTCTTTGGTATCAAAAATGATTAGTTGATCCTCGCGCGCGATTGCTTGATCCATTAGGTATCGAAGTATAATTGTTTTCCCGGATCCCGTCCCCCCTTCGACAAAGATTCCCATGGTCTCCTGATCAACGGGGATAGGTACACCCGGTGCAAGTTTGATCGGCGGATCGACGACAATGTGTCGTTGGTTTCCACGAGTGGCTTTGAAGTGCTTCTTCGCAACTCCGATTGCCTTTCGCTTGTCGAGATATTTGATCCCACTTGTTATACGAGGGTCAATCAGCGGGCTCATTGGCCAGAAGGTGATCCCAAAGCCCAGATACAAGGACACTATAAAGATAAGAGAGAAGCGAAGAAGTAAGGTTTGCGCTGGTGAGTTGGCTTGCAGCGCGTCGCGAATTGCCGTCAGGTTCTCTCCTTCTAGAATTTTTTGATACATCCAAAAAATGAGGTTGAAGGTATGGTCACTAAGCGTTGGCTTTTGAATGATCTGGCCATTTGAATATCGAAAAAGAACCGGTCCAAAAATCAAATCAATCAAGATGCAACCTGCGTACATCATCAGAAGCCCAAGCAAGAGTGCCGCAATAACTCGAGTTGAAAATGTTTTCATCTGTGCCATTGATCTGCATCCTTCGATAGATTGTTGCGAGCTAAAATTTTTACGTGAATGTCCTGCGCGCTAAACGTTTCTTCTGGTCAATTGCTTTTCGCGAAGACCGCATCAAGAAAGCGCACGTTCATTTTATCGATTGCGGATTTCAATGCGGGTTCGAGCCCTGATGAGTATCTTTCGAAAGCCATTCTCCCAGTCGAATGCCCCATGAGATAGTCGACGAAAAATGGCTCGACTCCAGCGACATGCATCTCCGATGCGAAGTCGTGCCTCAATGAATGAAAAGTAAGATCTGCGGTTTTCAACCCGATGTGCCGAATGTAACGTCCGAACCATTTCCCGATTACCTCGCCGTAGTTCCTTGCCTTGCCGACTTGCGCGCAGTCAGCAAAGACAAGATCGTCGCGGCGCACGCCGATGTCCCCGAAGAAGCTGGTGAAGCCGAGCCGAAGCAACGCCTCAGGGATCGGAATGTTTCGCTTTGCAGATTTGCTTTTGAGCTTTTGACCGGCACCGGCTCGAACTCGAATGCAAAGGGTCCCGTTGACGAAGTCGATATCGCGGCGACGTAGTTGCGTAATTTCCTCGCGACGAAGGCCGGTCGTGACGCTGATCAGTGGTACCCAGTAACGGGCGTTTTTCTCGACGATGCCGCCCGGCAGGTGCGGTAGGTGTGCCGACCGCATGCCTGTGTAAATCGGTGAACTAAACAATTTAGTAAGGCGTTCGATCCCGAACCGCTCTCTGTCTTCGCTGTCGCGGCCCTCACGTCTTCCCAATTCGACCCTTACACCCGAAAATACGTTTTCGCTGACACATCCGTGCCGCTTTGCGTGATCCCAAACCATACTCAGCGCGACCTGATGGCGATTCCAGGTTGCCGCCGTCATACGCTTTGTCTCGGCAAGGCGATCAGCGATCTGGACGATTTCGACAGGGCGCTTTCCGACGTAGCGCGCTGACTGGCCATATTTCGAGGGTAGGCGAAGGACGAGTTCCTTGAACTCTCCTGCCATGGCACAGGTGATTTCGGCGGCGGCAATATTGCCGAAATAGTCCGCCAGTAGGCGTAGCGTCTGGCGGTATTGGCTAAGTGTCTTTTCGCCCTTGCTGGGCTTCTGGTTCTTTCCAACGGATCTCGTGATGTCGAGAAGCCAGGCTTTGAAGCAGTCGTCGATGGAGCGGGGACGGATACCGGTGGGCATTGGATTTGCTGGGTGGTGAATGACTGCCGATTGTTTTGAGACCTGCGGCTGAAGCTTGGGATCGATGGTGTCGCCGCTGACGATCTGCCGACGCCAATCCAAGCCACCTTGCGGGTCGAGGCGCAGGATTTCAGCAAGCCGCGCTTCGATCAGGCTGGGCGCCACGGCACGAACAAACGCAGTGAACGCGGGACTGCCGTATTCGAAGCGGATCGAGCGGCGGCGAAGAAGCGCAGCGGCGGGTCCCTCGACCATTTCGATGTTTCCGGTCTGGATGGCATTCTGGAAGACCGCTGCCTCGCAGACCATGCGCTTGACGTGCTGGCGACGAAGCTCGTCGGTAACGGAGTTCGGATCTGCGATCTGCAAAGCGTAAACGTCGCGAACGTCCGCCAAGGCCCACTGGACCAATGCGCTGATATCGTCGCTCTCGATTTTTTCTAGACACGCAAGCATACGGAACTGTGCCATCCACCCTTCGAAGACCGTCGAGAGGGTGCGACCGACCGCAAGCGCCGACCTGCGGTCGGCGGTTTTGAGGCTCAAGGCCACCTCTCTTTGAGAACATATGAAGTTTGCTTTTTTAGGCAAGGAAACGGCCTGGAACGTGCGTCGCCAGTACCAAATCGCGTTTCGCCTAAAGACGTGTGGATGCGCTGCCATCGGCTCCTCAACTGGCACAGGAGACTGGGACAGGGCTTCGCAGGCAGGTCGTTTTGTTGACGACCTGCGTTTTATTATCAATGACTTAGGGGGAGCTTGGCTGGGGCGCTAGGATTCGAACCTAGGTATGTCGGTACCAAAAACCGATGCCTTACCGCTTGGCGACGCCCCAGCAAGGACTTTCAAGGCCCGCGT
>JAIXXA010000009.1 GCA_027490975.1 Rhodospirillaceae bacterium | reverse complement strand
CTGGCAAGCGCCGGGCTTGCCAGCAGCATGGCCGCGCAGACGATCCAGAGAAACCCTGTGAGACGCCGCATTTTCCTGCCCCCACTGTCCTTCCGCCCGGGTGCATTTATGCCATATCCCCTGGTAGAAGATAAATGGTCGTTTCAGCCGGGGCAGTGACGGCCGTCACTTCGCCGCAGCGACGCTGCGGGCCGTACCGCCGCCGTCGCCCACGAGGCTGAAAGGTGCCCAGAAGATCGGGTGGCTGTAGGCGAACACGGTTTGGCGACTCGCGGGATCGACGAAGCCGGGCCCGTCGAGCAAACCCAGCATCGCCTGCCGCAGGGCTGCAGCGCGCGCCAGATTCGCGTCGCGCGCCTGGCGGGCGAACAGGTCGGTCGTAAGCGCGCGCGCGCTCGTGGTCTCGACCGGCCAGTTCGATACGAGCAGCGCACGCGTCCCGGCATAAAAAAACGCGCGGCCGAGGCCGGAGACCGCTTCGGCCCCGGCCCCGTCGCCAGTTGCCGTGTTGCAGGCCGACAGCACCACCCAATCGGCATTGAGCTTGAGGCCCAACACCTCGTCGAGCGTGAGCAACCCGTCGCCGTCGATGTCGGCGACGTTGGGGGCCGACAGCGCCAAGGCCGGCTGCAAGAGGCCGTTGAGATCGCCCGGAATGAGCCCGTGCGTGGCGAACATCACGACGCGCCGGTTCGAAAGGTCCAGGCTCTTGACGTTCTTTTCGTTGGCCGCAGCCCCCAAATACAGATCCGAGGGTGCCGCATTGAGGGCAAGCGCGATGCCGCGCACCTCGTCGGCCGTGTCGGGCAGGCGCGGCAGATTGGCAAGCTCGGCGCTGTCGATGCCGGTCGTTGCCGGGGCCGAACGGCGCAGCAGCGGCAGGCCGCGCGTCTGCAGCCGATTTGCCGCCCCGCGCGTGGCAAGGCTCGCGGTTTGCGTCGCGGCCGCCTCGGTTTTGGCTTCGACCATCTGCTCGGCGCTGAACCACGGATCGCCGAAGCCGATGAAGGCGCGGCGATCGGCGGGGGCGGGCGGCAGGCTGCGCAGCGTGGCAAGCGACGCAACCGACGGCAGCTGCGTGATCGCCGCTTTGCGGATCAGGAACGGCACGGGCTTGTACGCCGAAAACAGCGCCTCGCCGTCGCGTTCGGCCGCCAACTGCACCGGATTCGTGACCAGCACGCCGAACGGCAACTGGCCGAGCGCGTCGTGCGGCACCACGAGCAGCGAGGCGGCATCGGCAAAGCCCGCTTCGACCGGCTTCAGCAACGCGTCGTAGAGCTTGCCCGCCAGCGCCACGTCGAAGGCCGGAATGTCGCCAAGCGAAGCCGCGTTGGGGTCGAGCGCTTTGCGCAGCGTCGCGACCGTTTCGCCGATTTCCGCGCGGCCGAGCTTGACGCCCGCGAACGCCACCGGGCCCGTCTGCGGCACGGCCCACACGAAGCTTTGCATCTGCCCCACATATGTCGCGATCAGCGCTTCGCCGCTGCGCAAGCTGCGGCGCGTCTGCTCGACCGTGGCGGGCCGCGGATCGATCAGGTTCGCGTAGTCGGGAAAGCGCCGCTCGATTTCCTGGCGGATCGCCGCACGCGCCGCGCGCAGACTGTCGATCTGCACACGCAAGGCCCGCACGGCCGCATCGTCGCGTTCGGGTGCCGACAGAATATTCGTGAGCAGCCCCTGCAGTGCGCCGACCTGCTTCTGCGTGTCCTGTTCCTGGCGCACGAACTCGGTCAGGGCGGGGTCGCTTGCGGCCGCGCGCGCCGAGGATTGCGCGAGCGCGCGCTGCACGCCTTGGCCGCGTATGGCGTCGGCGATGCGGAACGCTTCTTCGGCGGCGCCCGGCCGGTTCGAGGCGGCCAACGCCGCCATCATGCCTTCGAACGCCATGCGCAGCTGCGCGTCGCGCCCCGCCGAGCCTTGCTCTTCGTCGTCCGATTGGCGCGAGCTCTGCAGCAGGATCGGTGCTGCGGCGTCGAATTCGACGAGAGCGCCCGCAACGTCGCCGGTCGCGTTTTTGGCGGCACCCAGCAGGGCGCGCGCCATGGCCGTGTCCCAGTTGCGTTCGCCGAGCGACGCCAAGCGCCGTTCGGCGATGTTCGCGAACACGCGCGCGGCCTCGGCCGCATCGCCGCCCGCCAGCGACGCCATGCCCCATGTCGGGTTCGCGTCGAACGCGCGCGCGCGCATCTGGCGGTTGTTGGCCGTGCGCGCGCGCAGATCGGCAAAGGTGCGCAACGCGGCGGGCGCGTCGCCGTGCAGCATCTGGGCGCGCGCCACCAGACCCATGGCGCGCGCATAGCCGCCGAAACTCGGATCGAGTTTCATGGTTTCGAAGGATTCGAAGGTCACGCGCGCCAGGCGCTCGGCTTCGGCGATGCGGCCCTGCTCCATGAGGTTTTCGGCGAGCAGCTGCACGGTCTGCAGCGTTTCGACCGCATAGCGGCCCTGGCGCTGCAGGCGCGCGAGCAGCACGCGGCGGATCTCGACCTCGGCTTCCACGTAGCGGCCCTGGCGCATGATCGCACTCGCGAGATTCTGCTGGTAGAACTGCGCGCGCTCGGCAAGCGCACCGGGCGGCGGCCCGCCGGGCCCTGCATTGCTGCGCTCGCTTGCGATCATGCGCGCGTTTTCGGCGATGGCCGCGCGCAGCAGCGTTTCGGCTTCGGGATAGCGGCCGCTTTCCATCGCTACGAGTCCGCGCGCGCGCAGCATGTTGGTTTGCGCTTCCGAAAGCGCCTGCTGCGGCAGGCGCT
>JAIXXA010000150.1 GCA_027490975.1 Rhodospirillaceae bacterium | reverse complement strand
GCTACGGGGCGTTGGACGTTCTCGACGGCATAAACCTTTCCGTGCAGCCGGGCGAGTGCCTGGCGCTGCTGGGCCCTTCGGGCTGCGGCAAATCCACGCTGCTCGGCATCATGGGCGGTTTGCTTGCACCCAGTTCGGGCCGCGTCGTGCTGCGCGGGGAAGCGCCGGCTGCTTCGCTCAATCCCATTACCTACGTGTTCCAGGATTTTGCGTTGCTGCCTTGGCGCACGGTCGCAGGCAATGTCGCCCTCGCCCTCGAACATCGCGGCCTCGCGAAAGCCGAGACAGAGGCGCGCGTGGCCGATGCGCTTGCGCGCACGAGCTTGACCGAGTTCCGCGACGCGTTTCCCAAGCAGCTTTCGGGCGGCATGCGCCAGCGCGTGGGCATTGCGCGCGCGCTCAGCGTCGATCCGGCCGTATTGCTGCTCGACGAGCCGCTGTCGGCCCTCGACGCGCAGACGCGCGATCTGCTGATGGAAGATTTTCTGAAGCTGTGGCTCGCATCGCGCACCACGTCGGTCTACGTCACGCACAATCTGCAGGAAGCCTTGCGCCTTGCCGACCGCATTTGCGTGCTGTCGCGCCGTCCCGGCCGCATCAAAGAAATCGTCGCGCTCGAGCTGCCGCAGGCGAAGCGCGGCAGCCCCGAAGCCGCGCGCCGCATGGCCGAATGGGCCGAACATCTGTGGCATCTGATCCGCGACGAAGCCGCGGTGGCCGAGCGCGAGGTCGCCGATGTCCGATAGGCCGGTCGAATTTCGCGGGATCGGTTTTGCGCCGCAGCCGGTGCGCTACGCAGCCCTTGCCGCGTTCGCCGTGCTGCTGGCGGTCTGGGAATATGCCGGGCGTGCGGGCCTTGTGTCGCCGATCTTCCTGCCGCCGCCGAGCACCGTCGCAAAAGCGCTTGCCGACCTGTGGACGCAAGGGCTCCTGCTGCGCCATCTGTCGGAAAGCGCGTATCGGCTCGTGTTCGGCTGGGGGCTCGGCACGTTCCTGGGCCTTGCGGCAGGCTTCGCGATGGGCATTTGGTCGGTGAGTCGGGCGATCGGCGTGCCGTTTGTGTCGGCGCTGTTCCCGATCCCCAAAATCTCGCTGCTGCCGCTTTTGATCCTGTGGCTCGGCATCGGCGAAGCTTCGAAGGTGGCCACGATTGCACTGGGCGTGTTTTTCCCGACCGTGATCGCGACCTATGCCGCCATCGACGCCGTGCCGCGCAACCTCATTCGCATGGGCCAAAGCTTCGGCCTGCCCACGGCCGACGTGCTGCGCAAGATCGTGCTGCCGGGCGCCTTGCCCGGCATCCTCGCAGGCTTCCGCATTTCGAGCTCGATCGCGCTCATTTTGCTCGTGTCGGCGGAAATGATCGGCGCGCAATACGGTATCGGCGCGTTTGTGCTGCAGGCCGGCAATCTGATGCTGACCGACCAGCTCTTGGCCGGCGTCGTCATCCTGTCGATCCTCGGCCTCGCCATCGGCACCGGCCTCGGCCAGCTCGAAAAACGCCTGCTGCGCTGGCGCTAGGGGCTGCCGCCCCTTGATCCAACTGCCGCCGGCCAGCGTATAATCCCGGCATCATGACCGACGACAAACTCATTGCCGCCAAGCAGAAATGGGCGCGCGACGGCCGGCTTCTGACCGGGGCGGCGGCACCGCCCGCCCAGCGTTTGCCGCCCGGCCAACGCCGCGTCGAGACGTGGCCCGTGCTCGATATCGGCGTCGAGCCCGGCGTTTCGAAGGAAGATTGGTCGCTCGAGGTTTTCGGCTTGGTCGAAGCCCCCCTCAAATGGGATTGGGCCGCCTTCCAACGCCAGAAGCAGACCGATTTCCTGTCGGACATCCATTGCGTAACCGCGTGGTCGCGCTTCGACAATCGTTGGCGTGGGCTTGCCACGCGCGATCTGCTCGATCTCGTGCGGCCGAAGCCCGAAGCGCGCTTCGTGGTCCAGCACTCGTTCGACGGCTACACGACGAACGTACCGCTTGCCGCCTTTGCCGACGACGACGTGCTGCTCGCCCATGCCTGGGAGGGGACGCCCTTGTCGCTTGCCCATGGCGGGCCGGTAAGGCTGATTCTGCCGAAGCTCTATCTGTGGAAGAGCGCCAAGTGGCTTGCGAAGCTCGAATTCGTGGCCGAAGATCGTCCTGGATTCTGGGAGCAGCGCGGCTACCACATGAACGGCGACCCGTGGACGGAGGAACGTTATGGCTAAACGCGTTGGCGCATCGCCTTTGCCGGTCACGCGCCGCCTGTTTGCGGGGTTCGGCTTCGCGGTGGCGATGGGCAGCTACTACGGCGAAAAGCTGATCGGCAAAGCCGCGGCCGCCCCTTTGAGGAACACCGGCATGTCCGTTTTCGATTTCGAGTTCGCGTCGATCGAGGGCGCGCCGCTGCCTTTGTCGGCCTATCGCGGCAAGCCCGTGCTCGTGGTCAATACGGCGTCGTTCTGCGGCTACACGCCGCAATATGCCGAGCTCGAAAAACTCTGGGACCTCTACAAGGACCAAGGCCTCGTTCTCGTGGGCGTGCCGTCCGACGATTTCGGCCGCCAGGAGCCGGGCACGAACGCCGAGATCAAAGCCTTCTGCGAAGGCTTCGACGTGTCGTTCCCGATGGCGGAAAAAAACGTCGTCGCCGGCCCGCGCGCGCATCCGCTCTACAAATGGATCGCGCAGGCGATGGGCGAGGGTGCGAACCCGCGCTGGAACTTCTTCAAGCATCTGTTCGGGCGCGACGGCCAGCCGATTGCGTCGTGGCCGAGCCGCGTGTCGCCGACGGGGCCGGAAATCCGCAAGGCCGTCGAAGCCGCCCTCGCCGCCAAGCCCAATGCCTGAGTTCGGGCTGGCCTGTCGCGCGGAATTCCAGCTCGATTATTCGACAGCCCAGCTCAATCACGGCTCGTTCGGCGCCACGCCCATAAGCGTGCGCGACGCGGCCGAAGCGTGGCGCCGGCGCATGGAAGCCGACCCCACGCATTTTGTGCGCCGCGTGTGGCCCGAAGCGGTTGCGGCCGCGCGCACGGCCCTTGCGTCGTTTCTGAACGCCGATTCCGACGGTCTGGTGCTCGTCGAAAACGCGACGCAAGGGGCCAACGCCGTGCTGCGGTCGCTCGATCTGCGGCCGGGCGACCATATCGTGACGACCAACCACGGTTACCGCGCGGTTGCCAAGACGATCGACTACGTGTGCCGGCGGGCGGGGGCCGTGCATGTGCGGCTCGATTTCGGCCGCGCCGTGCCGAATGCGGCCGACCTTGCCGCACAGCTGCCGAAGCGCACGCGGCTGTTGATCGTGGACCACATCACGTCGCCGAGTGCGTTGGTGCTGCCGGTCGCCGAGATCCTGGCGGCGGCGCGCAAACTGGGCGTGCCGGTTTTGGTCGACGGCGCGCATGCACCCGGCCAATTGCCGCTCGATTTGGCCGCCCTCGATGCCGATTTCTACGTCGGCAACTGCCACAAATGGCTGTTTGCCGCGAAGGGCGCGGCGTTTTTGAGCGTCGCCCCCGCCCATCGCAAATGGGTGCACCCGCCGACGATCTCGCACGGGCTCGACCAAGGCCTCGCGGCCGAGTTCGATTGGACGGGCACGCGCGATGTGGGGGCGTGGCTTTCGATCCCGGACGGGCTTGCCTTCGGCACACGCTTCGGCTGGCCGCAGATTCGCGCGCACAACAACGCGCTCGCGGCGGCGATGGCGGCGCGGCTTGCCGCGGCGTTCGGCACCGAGATTCTGGGCCCGCCGGAAGCGCGTGCGCATCTGGCCGCAATCCGCCTGCCGCTTGGGCGTGCGTGCGACGAGACGCGCGCCGCGGCGTTGCTCGCCCGGCTTTACGACGTTGGCCGCGTGCAGGCGCCGATCATGGCTTTCGAGAACGCTTTGTGGGTGCGCGTGAGCGCGCAGATCTACAACGTGCCGGCCGATGCCGACCGGCTTGCCGGCATCGACTGGGCGGCCCTTGAACAATAGCCCTGCCTGCCGTACGAATCTTTCGAGACAACGACAAAAACAAATCGGGGAGCGGCGGCAAGTTCCATGTCCGGCAAATATCTGCTTGCGATCGACCAGGGCACGACCTCGACGCGCGCGATCCTGTTCGCGGCCGACGGCACGCCCGTCGCGTCCGCCCAAGTGCAGCTCAAGCAGCATTACCCGGCCCCCGGCTGGGTCGAGCATGACGGCGAGGAGATTTGGACCGCGACCTTGTCGGTCGTGCGGCGCGCTTTGTCGAACGCCAAGGCCAAAGCCGCCGACGTGACGGCGATCGGCATCACGAACCAGCGCGAAACCACGCTCGTGTGGGACCGCGAAACGGGCAAGCCGATCCACAACGCGCTGGTCTGGCAGGATCGGCGCACGGCCGATTGGTGCCGCACGATGCGCGCGAAGATCGGCGACGCCGAGCTCGGCAAGCGCACGGGCTTGCTGTTCGACGCGTATTTCTCCGGCTCCAAAATCGCGTGGCTGCTCGACAATGTGGCCGGTGCGCGGGCGGCGGCCAAGGCCGGGCGGCTTGCCTTCGGCACGATCGACACGTTTTTGCTGTGGCGCCTCACGGGCGGCAAGGTGCACGCGACGGATGCCACGAATGCCGCGCGCACGATGCTGTTCGACATCAAGCGCCAAGTCTGGGACGAGGAATTGCTGAAGGCGTTTGCGATCCCGGCGAGCCTGCTGCCGGAGGTGCGAAATTCGGCCGACGATTTCGGCGCGACCGACGCCAAGCTCTTCGGCGGTGCCATTCCCATTCGCGGCATTGCGGGCGACCAGCAGGCGGCCGCCTTCGGCCAGGCGTGCTTTGCGCCGGGCATGGTCAAGAGCACGTACGGTACGGGCTGTTTCGTGCTGCTCAACACCGGCGACAAATTCGTGCGCTCGAAGAACCGGCTGCTGTCGACCGTCGCCTATCGGCTCGCCGGCAAAACCGCCTACGCGCTCGAAGGCTCGATCTTCATTTCAGGGGCTGTCGTGCAATGGGTGCGCGACGGGCTCAAAGCCATCGCAAGCGCCGCCGACAGCGAAAAGGTCGCGCGGGCACTCGACGGCAACGGCGGGGTCTATCTGGTGCCGGCCTTCACGGGCCTCGGCGCGCCCTGGTGGGACCCCGACGCGCGCGGCGCCATCCTGGGCCTCACGCGCGATTCGGGCCAGGCGCAGATCGTGCGCGCGGCCCTCGAATCGACCGCCTACCAGACGCGCGATCTGATGGCGGCGATGCAGAAGGATCTCGGGCCCAAGGCGGCGATCAAGACGCTGCGCGTCGACGGCGGCATGGCGGCCAACGACTGGGTCATGCAGTTTCTGGCCGACCAACTCGGCGTCGAGGTCGATCGGCCGGTCGTGACCGAGACGACCGCCTGGGGCGCGGCGGCGTTGGCGGGGCTGGGGGCGGGCGTCTACGGCACGACCGCCGACATCGCCAAACTGCGCCGCGCCGACCGGCGATTCGTACCCAAAATGCCGATTGCGGCCCGCGACAAACTCTACTGCGGGTGGCAAGACGCGGTCGCGCGCGTGCGTTCGGACTTTTCCGGCAGCCGGAAAACCACGCGGTAAGAGCGTACTAGCGGCGCACGTCGGGCTATGTCATAAAAGCTTCACAAAAGCGTTGCACACGAGACATTCTGCGCGCTTAAACGACGCGGGAGCCCGTTCATGCGGGCGAAACCACGTCATTACATGGGAGATTCCTGATGATTTTCCGTCGGAGTTTGTTTGCGGCGACTGCCGCTGTTGCGCTGATCGCCTCGGCTGGCCTTGCCCAAGCCCAGCAGGCCCAAGCCCAGCAGGCCCAGGCCCAGCAGAAAGTGCAGATCGATTTCTGGCACGGTCTCACGCAGCCGCTCGGCGGCCTGCTTGAGCAGATCGCGGCCGATTTCTCGGCCTCGCAGCCGCGCTTCCAGATCAACGCCACCTTCCGCGGCGCCTATCCCGAAACGATGGTTTCCTCGATCGCCGCCTTCCGCGCCGGCAACGCCCCGCACATCGTGCAGATGTTCGAAGTGGGCACGGCCACGATGATGGCCGCGCGCGGCGCCATCATTCCGGTGCACGAGCTGCTGCGCACCACCGGCGTGGCCATCGACTTCAACGACTACATCCCGGCCGTGCGCGGCTACTACGCGCTGCCCAACGGCAACCAGATGTCGATGCCGTTCAATTCGTCGACGACGATCATGTTCTACAACAAGGACGCGTTCCGCAAAGCCGGTCTCAATCCCGAGCAGGCGCCGCGCACCTGGGCCGAAATGCGCCAGGCGACGGCAGCGCTGAAGGCCTCGGGCCATGCCTGCCCGTTCACGACCGCGTGGCCGACCTGGGCGCAGTTCGAGCAGTTCTCGGCGCTGCACAACGTGCCGCTCGCTTCGGCGCAGAACGGCATGGAAGGCATGAATGCGGAGCTGCGCATCAACAGCCCGCTGCATGTCCGCCACCTCACCACGCTCGTCGACATGGCGAAGGACAACACCTTCCGCTACGGCGGCCGCGACGGTGCCGGCGACGCGCTGTTCGCGTCGGGCGAATGCGCGATCATCCACGCCTCGTCGGGCTTCCGCGCGCGCGCGCTGCGCGAAGTGCCGGGCGGTGCGGCCAACGTGGGTGCGGCGATGCTGCCCTTCTACGACGACGTCGCGGGTGCGCCGAACCAGACGATCATCGGCGGCGCTTCGTTCTGGGTGCTCAACGGCGGCCCGGGCCGCGTGCGCTCGGCCGACGAGCAGCGCGGCATCGCGGAGTTCTTCGCGTATCTGGCGCGCCCGGAAGTGGCGGCCAAGTGGCACACCGACACGGGCTTCCTGCCCGTGACGCGCGCCGCCTTCGCGCGGGTCCAGGCGACCGATTTCTACCGCCAGAACCCGGGTGCGGACGTGCCGGTGCAGCAGATGCTGCGCGGTGCCTCGACCGAAAACACGCGCGGCCTTCGCCTCGGCAACATGCCGGAAATCCGCGTCGTGATCCAAGAAGAGATCGAGCGCGCCTTCCAGGGCCAGCAGACGCCCCAGCAGGCTCTCGACAACGCCGTGCGCCGCGGCAACGAAATCCTGCGCAACTTCGAACGCGCCAACCGCTCGTAAGAACGGTCGGGCGTTTACGGCGACGGGGCCGCTCCTTTCGGGGAGCGGCCCTTTCGCGTCTCTCGTCTCGAGCCCCAAGCCTCGAATAGATGCAAAAACGCGTCATCTTTCCGAACAAGATTCTGCCCTACGCGCTGCTCGCTCCGCAGATCGCGATCACGGTGCTGTTTTTCTTTCTGCCCGCAGGCCAGGCGATCTGGCAGTCGCTGCTGATGCAGGACGCGTTCGGGCTGCGCGTCGAATTCGTGTGGTTCGAGAATTTCGCGCGCATCCTCAAAGACCCCAACTATCTCGCCGCGATCAAGACCACGGTCGTGTTCTCCTCGGCCGTCACGGTCCTTGCGATGGCGCCGGCGTTGCTGCTCGCACTGATGGCCGACCGCCAGATCCGCGCTGCCGACACGTTCAAGACGCTGATCGTGTGGCCCTATGCGGTCGCCCCCGCGGTCGCGGCCGTGCTGTGGCTCTTCATGTTCCACCCGTCGATCGGCGTGGTCGGCCAATTGCTGATCCAGATGGGCGTCAAATGGAACTACGCGCTCGACGGCAACCAGGCGATGCTGCTCGTGATCCTCGCCTCGGCCTGGAAGCAGGTCAGCTACAATTTTCTCTTTTTCCTCGCAGGCCTGCAGTCGATCCCCAAATCGATCCTCGAGGCGGCCTCGATCGACGGGGCCAGTGCGCGCACGCGCTTCTGGACCGTGATCTTCCCGCTTTTGTCGCCGACCACGTTCTTCCTGCTCGTGGTCAACGTCGTCTACGCGTTTTTCGACACGTTCGGCACGATCGACGCGCTGACCAAAGGGGGGCCGGGCACTTCCACCGTCACGCTGATCTACCGGGTCTACGTGGACGGCAACAACAACCTCAATTTCGGCGCCTCGGCCGCCCAGTCGGTCATCCTGATGGCGGTTGTGATCGCGCTGACGGCGGTGCAGTTCCGCTACATCGAACGCAAGGTGCATTACTGATGTCGACCGAGGCGGTGGGCCGCACCAGCACGGCCGGCAACTGGCTCGCCTACGCGATCCTCACGCTCGGCGTGGTCGTGTTCGCCTTCCCGATCTGGATGGCGTTCGTGGGCTCCACGTGGGACGCCGCCACGATCGGGCGCGGCGATCTGCCGCTCTATCCGGGCGATCTTTTCTGGGAGAACTACGCGCAAGCCTGGTCGTCGGGCGAGGGCACGCGCGTGCGCGGCACGCCGGTCGGCGTCATGATGCTGAATTCGCTCGTGATGGCGCTCGCCATCGCGCTCGGCAAGATCGCGATCTCGATCCTGTCGGCCTATGCGGTCGTGTATTTCTCGTTTCCGGGCCGCATGCTCGCCTTCTGGATGATCTTCGTCACGCTGATGCTGCCGGTCGAAGTGCGCATCGTGCCGACCTACCAGGTCGTGGTCGATCTCGGCCTGTTCGATTCCTACGCCGGCCTCATCGTGCCGCTGATCGCCTCGGCCACCGCCACGCTTTTGTTCCGCCAGTTTTTCCTCACCATCCCGGACGAGCTCGTCGAGGCCGCCAAGATCGACGGCGCGGGGCCTTTGCGCTTCTTCTGGGACGTGGTGCTGCCCTTGAGCCGCACCAACATCGCGGCGCTGTTCGTCATTCTGTTCATCTACGGCTGGAACCAGTATCTGTGGCCGATGCTGATCACGCGCTCCAAGGGGCTCGAGACGATCGTCATCGGCATCACCAAAATGATCGGCACCGGCGACGCGCAGAACGACTGGAACCTCATCATGGCGACCACGATCCTGGCGATGCTGCCGCCGGTGCTCGTCGTGGTGTTCATGCAGCGTTGGTTCGTCAAGGGCCTGGTGGACAGCGAGAAGTGACCCGGCAAGAAATGATCCAGCGAGAAACGATATGGCACGCATAAGCCTGCGCGGCATCCGCAAATCCTTCGGCAACGTCGCGGTCATCCACCGCGTCGACTGCGAAATCGCCGACGGCGAGTTCGTGGTGATCCTGGGTCCCTCGGGCTGCGGCAAGTCGACCCTGCTGCGCATCGTGGCGGGCCTCGAAACGCAGACCGAGGGCGACGTCGTGATCGGCGAGCGCAATGTCGGCAAGATCGAGCCCAAGGACCGCAACATCGCGATGGTGTTCCAGACCTACGCGCTCTATCCGCACATGACGGTGCGCGAGAACATCTCCTACGGCCTGCGCGTGCGCGGCCTGCCCAAGCCCGAGATTGCGGCCAAGGTCGAAGAAGTCG